>NZ_JBJDPY010000010.1:0-112806 GCF_044903205.1 Streptomyces sp. NPDC029674 | reverse complement strand
CCCGCGCCCCCCCGGCGGGGGGCCCCCGGGGCCCCCCCCCCCCCCGGGGGGGGCGGCCGCCCCCCCCCCCCCGCCCCCCCCCCCCCCCGGGGGGGGGGGGGGGGCCCCCCCCCCCCCCCCCCCCGCCTCATGAGGTCACTTGGTGACCACGATGGCCAGCAGGTAGCCCGGGTTGTTCGTGTCGTAGTAGCCGATCACCTGCTGTCCGAAGGCGAACGCCTCCTGGACCTCGTCGTGCGTCTGCGGGTTCGGGTTGATGAACGCCCGCCAGGCGTTGTCGACGTGCAGGTAGAGGATCGACGCCTGGCCCGGAAGCGGCTGGACGACGTCCCAGAACGCGGTCGCGACGTTCGACGAGAGCGCCTGCGTGGAGATCTCCGGCGCGTGCGCCTGCGGGATCTGCTGCTCCTGCTCCTGACCGAACTGCTGGAGCAGGTGCTGGAAGGGCTGCTGCTGGCCGAGCTGCTGCAGCTGCTGGCGCAACTGCGGCGGGACCTGCTGCATGCCGGGCTGCCCCTGCATGCCGGGCTGGCCCTGGATGCCCTGCTGACCCTGCATGCCCTGCTGGCTCTGCTGGGGGCCGTACTGCTGCTGGCCCTGGCCGAACGGCTGCTGCTGGTGCTGCTGCTGGCCGTACTGGCCCTGCATGCCCTGCTGGCGCGGCGGGGCCGTGCTCGGGCTCTGCTGCTGGCCGTACTGCTGCTGGCCGTGCTGCTGGCCGTACTGCTGTCCTTGGTGCTGACCCAGTTGACTCATCTGCGGGGTGGTGCTCATGCGGGTGCCACCTTCCCTCACTGATTGTTCGGTTGATTGGTTCAGCCGGTGACGACGAGGCCGACGACCTCGTCGTCCGAGAACCAGACGCGGACGTCCGGTCGGCCCCCGGCGAAGGCGGTGTGCACCGCCTGCCGCGTCTCGGGGGACGGGTTGTCGAGGTTGCGCCACTCGCCGGCCACGAACAGCCGGAGCCTGGGCGGGAGTTCCGGGGGATACGGGAGCAGCTCGTCCCAGTACCGCTCGGCCTGACCGGAACCGACCGCCGACGGCAGCAGGTTCGTGACCGCCGCCTTGATGTCGGGGCGGTTGCCGATCCGCTGCGACGCGGGCCTGCCCGGCGCGTCCTGCTGCGGAGAGCCGGTGGAGCGCAGCATCGCGCGGGCCCGGTCGGGGGACATCGGCTGCTGGCCCGCGGCCTTCAGCATGCCCTGCAGCGCGGCCAGCGCGCCGACGACGATCGGCGACGCGGAGGACGTGCCGGAGAACGTGTCGGTGTACCAGGCGATCTCGTCGGCGCCGCCCTGGAGATCGCCGGGACCGTTCCAGGAGCCGCCGGTCGTGGTGGTCTCGCGCCCCCAGCCCTGCGCGTCCACGCGGGCGCCGTAGTTGGAGAACGCCAGGCGCGAGCGGTCGGGGCCGTGGTCGCGGCCGTGCGTGCCGGGCGGCGGGGCGCCGGCGCCGACCAGGACCGCGCCGGAGGAGCGGTTGGCGGGGTTGAAGGGGTTGCGCCACCAGGACGGGAAGCCGTCGGGCCGGCGCTCGTAGACCGCGTCGTCCAGGGACTCGGCCCCATTGCCCGCCGCGCCCACGACGAGCACGCCCTTCGCGGTGGCGTGGCGCACCGCCGCGTAGTCGTCGGGCCACCACTCGATGGCGATGTAGCCCTTCTGGTCGTCGCGCGGCTCGAAGTCGAACTTCGGGCCCGGCCGGTGCAGTTCGAGCAGGATGATGTCGCCGCGGTTCAGCCGCTCGGCCGCCGCGTGGATGGTGGCCGCCGTGCCGAGGGGCTGGAAGGAGGCGGCCGCCGTCACGGCATCCGGCACGATGCCGGTGACGCCCAGGCTGTTGCGGTCGCCGCCGAGTACGCCGATCACCGCCGTGCCGTGGTTGCGCCAGGCCACGTCCTGGATGGGCGTGCCGACGACCACGCCCGCGAGCTTCGCGGCGAGGTCCTCGTGGCGCAGCTGCCAGGCGCCCTCGATGTCGATGACGGTGACGCCCTCGCCGGAGCCGCCGATCCGCTGCCACGCCCAGCGGGCGTCGATGCCCTCGGGCGCCGGCTTCAAGTAGCCCTGGCGGCTGGTGAAGTCGGGCGTGACGGGCATGCCCTCCTTGCGGCGCCGGGTCGCCTCGTCGAGGTCGTGCGGCTGCGTCGGCGAGGGGTCGATGGAGGCCGGGACCGCGCCCGGCTTGACGTACGCCGTGTCGATGCCGGGCAGCGCCGCCATCCGCGCGCGCAGTTCCTCGGACCGGTCCTCGCCGCCGCGGACGCGGTAGAAGAGGGCCAGGTCGGGCAGGTCGCTGTCGCCGCCGGCGGGGGGCGCGGCGGCCCGCAGCCGGTCTTCGTTGCCGAACAGCGGCTCCAGGGAGAGCTGTTCGTCGGAGAGGAACATGTTCAGGGCCGACACGTCGGAGCCGGAGGCCGAGCGGACGTCCCGCTCCCCGGCGCGCAGCCGGGCCTCGGGCCGGGCGACGACGATCAGCTCCTGGTCGGCTTCTCGGTAGGTGAATCCCATTCCGTCGGGGCCCGGCCCGCCCGCTCCTGGGTCCCGCGCCGGGTCTGCCTGCTCGGTCATCGCTTCACCGCTCCCTTCACTTCTTCGGGTGCCGTGCTGTGCGCTGCGCCAGGTTTCCGGGGCTCACCCTGCTACGGCTGGGCCGCGCCGTCCACCCCTCTTTCGAGCAACAGTGTTTGAAGAGAAGTTGAAGAGGGAACCCCACGCAATTCGGCCATGCGCGGCACATCGGCCATGAGCAGCGCAATGGGGCCGCACCGTGCGGGTGCGACCCCATTGACGCGTGACAAAACGACGCGTTATGAACCCTCAGTCGTCCGAGGAATCCGCCGAACCGGACTCGTCGTTGTCGCTCTCGCCCTCCGAGCCCTGCCCGGGCCGCTGCGTCGGCTTCGGCTTCGGCGGCCGGGTGCGGTCGCTGGGCGCGTCCCGCAGGTACGCCCCGCCGTCGCCGCCGCCGTCGCGCCGCCGCAGATACCGCTCGAACTCGCGGGCGATCGCCTCGCCCGAGGCCTCCGGCAGCTCCGCGGTGTCCCGCGCCTCCTCCAGCGACTGGACGTACTCCGCGACCTCGCTGTCCTCGGCGGCCAGCTGGTCCACACCCACCTGCCAGGCGCGCGCGTCCTCGGCCAGCTCGCCCAGCGGGATGCGCAGACCGATCAGGTCCTCCAGGCGGTTGAGGAGCGCGAGCGTGGCCTTCGGGTTGGGCGGCTGCGACACGTAGTGCGGGACGGCCGCCCAGAGGCTGACGGCGGGGACACCCGCGTGCGTGCACGCCTCCTGAAGGATGCCGACGATTCCTGTCGGGCCCTCGTACTTGGTCTCCTCCAGGTCCATGGTGCGCGCGAGGTCCGGGTCGGACGTCACACCGCTGACCGGGACCGGGCGGGTGTGCGGTGTGTCACCGAGCAGCGCACCCATGATCACGACCAGCTCGACGCCCAGCTCGTGCGCGAAGCCCAGGATCTCGTTGCAGAACGAGCGCCACCGCATGGACGGCTCGATGCCCCGCACCAGGACCAGGTCGCGCGGCTTGTCGCCACCGACGCGGACCACGGAGAGCCGCGTCGTCGGCCACGTGATCTTGCGCACCCCGCCGTCCAGCCAGACCGTCGGACGGTTGACCTGGAAGTCGTAGTAGTCCTCGGCGTCCAGCGCCGCGAACACCTCGCCCTTCCACTCCTTGTCGAGGTGCGCGACCGCGGCGGAGGCGGCGTCACCGGCGTCGTTCCAGCCCTCGAACGCGGCCACCATGACCGGGTCGACCAGCTCGGGAACCCCCTCGAGCTCGATCACCCAGGCCTCCTTCCGACGTTCCCTTGCGTACGCCCCAACCTTACGGCGTCGGCGGGGTGCGTCCGCAGCCCCCTTGCGTGGGGGAGTGCGTGATCACTGCCCACGCTCGGCGCGGGGAAACGGCGGCTTCCCGCCGGGCGGGGCGGTCTCACAGCGTTGAGCGAAGCCACTGCTCCACGCTCGCGATGTGCACCGTCGCCCACGACCTGGCCGCCTCCGCGTCGCGGTCCCGCAGCGCGGTGAGGATCGCCCGGTGCTCGTGCAGGGTGCGGCTGACCGCGTCCTCCTGGGTGAGGCCGCGCCAGATGCGGGCCCGGGTGGTGGGTCCGGAGAGGCTGTCCAGGAGGGAGCAGAGGACGGAGTTGCCGGACGACTGGACGATGCCGCGGTGGAACTCCAGGTCACAGGCGACCAGCTCCTCCACGGAAGGCGCGGCGCCCAGCGCGTCCAACTGCCGCGTCAGCTCGTCCAGTTCGCCGTCGGTGAGGTGGGCGCACGCCATCGCCGTGGCCGCCGGCTCCAGGATGCGGCGCACCGCGAGGAACTCCAGGACCGTGTCGTCGCGGTGGAAGTCGACGACGAAACTCAGCGCCTCCAGGAGGAGTTGCGGGTCCAGGCTGGTGACGTACGTGCCGTCGCCCTGGCGCACGTCGAGGATGCGGATCAGGGCGAGGGCGCGCACGGCCTCGCGCAGCGAGTTGCGGGAGAGGCCCAGCTCGGCGGCGAGTTCGCTCTCCTTGGGCAGCCGGTCACCGGGCCGCAGAGCGCCCGAGACGATCATGTCCTTGATCTTCTCGATGGCCTCGTCGGTGACCGCCATGGGACCTCGCCTCAAGAGTCGGGGAATCGATCAGAGAATTGATCAGGTCAGCCGAAGCGTTCGATACGGATCCGGTCCACCGGCTGGCCGCCCTCCACCAGCAGCCGCGAGGCGTGCTCGGCGAAGCCGTTGGAGCCGCAGATGTACGCCTCCCAGCCGCCCTCGGGCTGCCCCTCATCGGCGAGGAACGGCGCCAAGTGGGCGGCGTTCAGGCGGCCTTCGGAGCGGGTCAGGACGACGGTGGTCTCGTCACCGTACTCGTCGGCGTAGATCAGGTCCTCGGGCGTGCGCGCCGAGACGATCAGGCGCAGCGGCACGTCGAGACCCGCGAGGCGGTGGTGGCGGACCATCGACATCAGCGGCACCACGCCCGAACCGGCCCCGAGCAGCAGCGCGGGACGGTCGCCCGGCCAGGCGAAGAAGCCGGACAGCGGCCCGCGCACCTCGACCGTGTCGCCGACCCGCGCCACGGTGTGCAGGTGCCCCGACACCTCGCCGTCCAGCACGTGGTCGAGGGTCAGCTCGAGCTCGCCGCTGCCGTCGGGCGCGGACGCGATCGAGTAGTGCCGCTGGGCGACATAGCCGTCCTCGGCGGTGAGCCGCAGCATCAGGTGCTGGCCCGGCAGGTGCCCCTGCCATTCGGGCACCTTCAGGCGGAACGTGGAGACGGCCCGGGTCTCGCGGTGGATCTCCACGACGGTCGCCCGCTGCCACAGGGCGGCGGAGCGGTTGCTCACCGCGATGCGGCCGGGCACGGCGAACGCCGTCGGCGGCACGAAGCGCTCCTCGGAGAAGGGAAGGTCAGTCACCGGCGTAACGCTCCTCGGCCCACGGGTCGCCCCGGTGGTGGTAGCCGTTCTGCTCCCAGAAGCCGGGCTCGTCGCGGTCGGAGAGCCGCAGCCCGGCGACCCACTTGGCGCTCTTCCAGAAGTACAGGTGGGGGACGATCAGGCGGGCCGGGCCGCCGTGCTCGGCGGGCAGCGGCTCGTCGCCGTACTCCCAGACGATCCACGCCTTGCCGCCGGTCACGTCGGCCAGCGGCAGGTTCGTGGTGTAGCCGGTGTGCGAGTACGCGATCACGTGCGTCGCCTCCGGGAGCGGGCGGGCCGCGGCCAGAAACGTGTCCAGGCTCACCCCGCCGAACCGCACCCCGAACTTCGACCAGCTCGTCACGCAGTGGATGTCGCCCCGGTACTCGGAGGCGGGCAGCGCGTGCGCCTCGTCCCAGGTCCAGGTGCGCGCCGCCGCGACCAGGCCGTCCACGCGGAACGTCCAGTCGGCGGCGGCGAGGCGCGGGGTGACCTCGGCGGACAGGACGGGCCAGCCGTCACCCGCGTCGTACTGCCCCGGAGGCAGTCTTGGGTCGCGGTCGGCGGCGCGGGCGCGGCCGGTGAAGCCGCGGGTGGGTTCGAACGTCATACGGAAGGTGCCACTTCGGAGGTTGTCGCCGCGTCCCGCAGGGCCCGCAGGACGGTCGGCTCGTCGAGGGTGAGCAGGTCGCGGCCGCGCATCAGGACGCGGCCCTCCACCACAGTGTCCCGGACGTCGGCGGCCGACGCCGCGTACGCGAGCATCGACCACGGGTCGTGCCGGGGCGTGAGGTGCGGCCGGTCCAGGTCGAGGACGATCAGGTCCGCGCGCTTGCCGGCCTCCAGCGAACCCAGCTGGTCGCCGAGGCCGAGCGCCCGCGCCGCCCCGCTCGTCGCCAGCCGGACCGACTGCTCGGCGCCGACCGCCGTGGGGTCGCCGCCCGCCTTGTGCACGAGCGCGGCCATGTTCACCGCGCCGAGCAGGTCCAGCGTGTTGGAGCTCACGGCGCCGTCCGTGCCGAGGCCCACCGTGACGCCCGCGTCGAGCAGCTCGGGCACGCGCGCGATGCCGCAGCCCAGCTTCAGGTTCGACACCGGGCAGTGCGCGACGCCCGTGCCGGTGCGGGCCAGCGTCGCGATCTCCGTGTCGGTCAGCTCGACGGCGTGCGCGAGGAGCGTGTCGGGGCCGAGCACGCCCAGCGAGTCGAGCAGCTCCACCGGGCGCATGCCGTGCTGCTCGGTGACGGTCGCCACCTCGCCCGCGTTCTCCGCCGCGTGCAGGTGCAGCAGCGCGCCGTGCTCCCGCGCGAGCGCGGCGATCGCCGTCAGCTGCCCGGGGTTCAGGGTGTACGCGGAGTGCGCGAAGAGGACCGGGCGGGTGCCCGGCGCCGGGACGTACGCCTCGAGGTGCGCGGCCGCCCAGCCGAGCCGCTCGTCGTAGGGGCGGCCGTCCGGCGGCTCCGGCACGTCCATGAACGTGGGCCCGGTGAGCAGCCGCCATCCGGCGTCGCGGGCCGCCTCCGCGGCGGCCTCGTGGAACCAGTACATGTCGAGCGCGGTGGTGACGCCGCCGCGCACGGACTCGGCGATGGCGCCGCGGATCCCGGCCGTCACCGTGGCCGGCGACAGCAGCTCGGCCTCGCGGGGGATCACCCGGGACAGGAAACCCTGCAGCGTGACGTCGTCGGCGATGCCGCGCAGCAGCGTCATCGCGAGATGGGTGTGCGTGTTGATGAGGCCCGGCAGGACGAGGCAGCCGCGCGCGTCGATCTCCTCGGCCGCCTCGTACGCGGCGCGCAGCCGGCCGGCGGGGCCCACCTCCACGATGCGGCCGGCGCGCACGGCGACCGCGCCGTCCGTCACGACGGTGCCCGCGTCGTCGACGGTCAGCACGTCGCCGCCGTGCACCAGCAGGTCTATGGAGCCGCCGCGGTCCTGGGCCGGCAGGTCAGTGGGGTGCATGGTTCCGTTTCTCCGTGGTGGGCGGCGGTCGCCGCGGCCGCTGTGGGCGCTGTAGTCCCGAAGGGTCGTTCAGCGCTCGGCCGAGGCCAGCAGGCGCAGCGCGTCCAAGGTTATCCGGGCGCCCCGGTCGACCCCTTCGGCGACCACGTCGCGGTGCGGGTCGTAGCCGCCGGTGGCCTCCTTGTCGACGAGTTCGTCGGCGTTCGCGCCGTCCACGACCAGCGCGCCGCCCGCCGTCAGGCCGTGCGTCGAGGCGAAGACGAGGAGCGCCGAGAGCTCCATCTCGATGGCGGCGATCCCGGCGGCCGCGTACGCCTCGCCGGGCAGCGGCAGGAAGCCCGGCTGGAACGCGGCCCGCGTCCACACCACGCCCCGGTGGTACGGAGCGCCGGCCGCCCGCGCCGCGCGCTGGAGGGCGAGGACCGCCTCCGGCGCGGAGAACGCCGGGTACTCGGCCGGGATCAGCTGCTGGGTCACGCCGTCGTCGCGCACCGCCGCGTCCGCGATGACCAGGTCGCCGTCGCGGATGCCGGGGCGGATCGCGCCCGCCGTGCCGAGCCGCAGGATCGTGGTGACGCCCGCCTCGGCGAGCTCCTGGAAGAGGAGGATCGCGCCGGGCGCGCCGACGCCGTGCGAGGAGACGACGACGGGCGTGCCCTGCCAGGTGCCGGTGAAGGTGCGGTACTCGCGGTGGTACGACACCTCCTTCGCGTCGGACAGCAGGTCGGCGACGGCGGCCGCGCGGCCCGGGTCACCGACGACGACCGCCTGCGCGGGCAGGCCGGCGCGGGGGACACGGGTGATGGGCAGCGCGTCGATGAGCGACGTCATGAGGATGCTCCTAGCAGGGACTCGGGAGGCTGCGGGCGCTCCGGGCGCCTTGGACGCTCCGGGCGTTTTCGGCGCTTACGGCGTGCCGTCGAGAGGAAGAGGGCGATCAGGGTGACCACGTAGGGGGCGGCATCGGTCGCCTGCTGCGGCAGGCCGTTGCCCTGCAGCCGGAACCCGACCGCCTCCGCGACCCCGAAGAGCAGCCCGGCGAGCAGCACCCCCAGCGGCAGGGCCCGGCCCAGCATCACGGCGACCACGGCGATCCAGCCGCGCCCCGCCGTCATGTTCTCCGAGAACAACGTGACGTTCCCGAGCGCCAGTTGGGCGCCCGCCAGCCCGCACAGCACACCGCCCGTGAGCACGGCGGCGTACTGGTACTTCGCCGGGCTCACACCGAGCGTCGCCGCCGCGTCCGGCGCCTCGCCGACCCCGCGCAGCCGCAGCCCCCACGGATGGCGGGCGAGGAACACGGCGGCGACGGCGACGGCCGCCCACGACACGTACACGAGCGGCGAGTGCCCCGACAGGACGGGACCCAGGAAGGCGAGGTCGACGCCGCCGAGGCCCGCGAGGTCCGGGTCGGAGAACGTGCCCTGCACGCCGAAGACGGTCCGCAGCAGAAAGCCGGTCAGGCCGACCGCGAGGAGGTTGAGCGCGACGCCGAGCACGACGGCGTCGCCCCGCAGAGTGATGGTCCCCACGGCGAGGATCATCGCGTACGCGGCGGAGGAGAGGGCCGCGAACAGGACACCGAGCCAGGCGCTGCCCGTGAACCAGCTGCCCGCGACCGCGCTGAAGCAGCCGATCAGCATCATGCCTTCGAGCCCGATGTTGAACACGCCCGCCCGTTCACAGATCGCGCCGCCGAGCCCGGCGAGCAGGATCGGCGTGAGCGCGAGGAGCGCCGAGTGGAACAGCGCGGAGTCGACGGCCATCAGACTTCTTCCTTGGTGTTCTGGGTGCGCCGCGCACGCCGCCAGGTGAACCGGAGGCGCGCGGCCAGGAAGACGATGACGACGGCCTGGAGCACCTGCGTCAGCTCGCGCGGCACCTCCGTGGCCCGCTCCATGGCGAGCCCGCCGACATCGAGCGCGGCGAAGAACAGCGCGGCGACGGCGGTCCCCAGAGGCGCGGCGGAGGCGAGGAGCGCGGCCGTGAGACCGGTCCACGTGTGCCCTGCGGCGGTCAGTGAACCGTCGATGAAGCGGTACGGGAAGCTGAGCACGCCGATGGCGCCGACGAGCCCGGCGACGGCCCCGGACACCGCCATCAGCCGCAGCGTGAGGCGCGGCCCGTCGACGCCCGCGTACGCGGCGAAGCGCGGGTTGAGCCCCGTCATGCGGATCTCGTAGCCGGTGGCGGTGCGGGCGTCCGCGAAGAGGAAGACACCCGCGGCGGCCACGACGAGCAGCAGCCCCACGGTGACCGTCGACTGACCGAACGCGGGCAGCTCCACACCCTCCGGCAGCCGCCGGGTCTGCGGCAGGCTCGACCCCTCCTCCTTGAGCGGGAAACGCGCGAGGTACGAGGCGAAGGACATCGCCGGATAGCTCAGCAGCAGACTGCTCACCAGCAGCGGCACGCCGAACCGGTTCTGGCAGACCGCGGCGAGCGACGCGTAGCCGGCACCCGCCGCCATCCCGGCGAGCAGCGCGGCGACCACGGCGAGCGGCGCGGGCAGCGGAACGTACAGACCGGTGGCCGCGGCGGCGATGCCGCCCAGCACCAACTGGCCGTCGCCGCCCAGGTTCAGGAGACCGGCCCGCATCGGCACGGCCAGCGCGACGGCGAGCCCGAGGATGCTGGTCCCGGTGGTCAGCGTGGACCCGATCCCGTCGGGCCCGAGCGAGCCGCTGACCACGGACTCGTACGCCACCAGGGGGTCGGCCCCCGTCCCGACGAGGAAGAGCGCCCCGACGAGGACGGCGGCGACGACGGAGTGCAGGGCGGGGGCGCGCAGGGCACGCCCCACGGCGGAGTGCCCCTTGGAGAGGCTCTCGACGGCCATGTCAGGGGCCTTCCTTGAGGGGCGCGGGTGAGGTGGAGGCCTCGGCGGGTGAGGCGGATGGGGCGGGCGCCTCGGCGGGGGAGTCGAGGGAACCCGTCGGCGCGCCGCCCGCCATCGCCAGCCCCAGCCGCCGCTCGTCCGCCTCCTCGCGGGTGAACTCGGCGGCGATCCCGCCCTCGTACATCACGAGGACCCGGTCCGCGAGGCCGCGGATCTCGCTCAGTTCGGCGGAGACCAGGAGGATCGCGTGGCCCGCGTCACGGTGCGCGATCAGGTGGTCGTGGATCGTCTGGACGGCGCCGATGTCCACGCCGCGAGTGGGCTGTTCCACGATCAACAGCGGTGATTCGTGGGCCAGTTCGCGCCCGATGACGAGCTTCTGCAGATTGCCGCCGGAGAGCGAACCCGCCGTGTGACCCGACGACGCGGCCTTGATGCCGAACCGCTCGACGAGCACGCGCGCGTGCTCGCGGAGCCGGCCGGGGCGCAGCAGGCCGTGGCCCCGGTGGTGGCCCATGGCGAGGTTCTCCGCGACCGTCGCGGCAGGCGCCGTGCCGACCGCCGCGCGGTCCTCGGGAACGTACGCGAGCCCCGCCGCCCGGCGCTCCGCCGCCGACGCGTGCGTGACGTCGTGCCCGGCGAGCGCGACACGGCCCGCCAGGGTCGGCCGCAACCCCGCGACGGCCTCGACCAGTTGGGACTGGCCGTTGCCCGCGACGCCCGCGATGCCGACGATCTCACCGACGCGGACGGTGAGCGACACCTCGCGCACCCCGTCCGCCGTCAGGCCGTCGACCGTCAGGACCGCGCGGCCCGGCGAGCCCGCCGGATGCACCCGGTCCAGCTCCACCGCGCGCCCCGTCATGGCCGCCGCGATGCCGTCCGCGCTCGTCCGGCCGGTCCGCAGGCGCGCCGCGACCCGCCCGTCGCGCAGCACCGTCACCGTGTCGCTGCCCTCCATGACCTCGCGCAGTTTGTGCGTGACCAGGAGGACGGTGCGGCCCTCGGCCGCGAGGGAGCGGAGCACTCCGAAGAGCGCGTCCGCCTCCGCGGGGGTCAGGACGGCGGTCGGCTCGTCGAGGATGAGGGTGCGGGCGCCGCGGTGGAGGAGCTTGAGGATCTCCACGCGCTGGCGCACGCCCACCGGCAGGTCGCCGACCTTCGCCGCCGGGTCGACGGCGAGCCCGTGCTCCTCGGCGAGCGCTCCCACCCGCCGGACCGCCTCCGCCCGGTCGACGAGGCCGAAACGCCGCGGTTCGGCGGCGAACACGACGTTCTCGGCGACCGTGAAGGAGGGGAACAGCTTGAAGCTCTGGTGCACCATCCCCAGGCCCGCGTCGATCGCCTCGCTCGGGCTCGCGAACGACACCTCGCGCCCGTCGAGCAGGATCTGCCCGGCGTCCGGGCGCAGCAGCCCGTACAGGACGGACATCAGCGTGGACTTGCCCGCGCCGTTCTCACCCATCAGGGCGTGGATCTCACCGCGCCGCACGGTCAGGTCCACCCGGTCGTTGGCGAGCGTGCCGGGGAACTCCTTGGTGATGCCCCGCAGTTCGACGGCGAACGGGGTACCGGTGTCCTCAGGCGGCGGGGTCATCGACGGTCAGCTTTCCGCCGGCGATGTCGTCGCGCAGCTTCTTGACGCGCTTCAGCACGTCGTCGTTGGCGGGCTCCGCGATCAGGCACTTCGAGCCGGCGAGCCCCGGCTCCAGGCCGGTCAGCGACATGCCGCCCTCCTTGAGGCCGTACGACACGGTGGTGCCGCCCTTGCCGTCGAGGATCTGTCCGATGCCCTTCTCCACGGCGACGTCGGTCTTCTTGAGCACGTTGTCGACGACGACACCGGGGCTGGTCAGGCACTGGTTGGCGTCCACGCCGTACGCCAGGAACCCCTTGCCCTTCGCCGCCTTCGCGGCCTTCGCGGCCTGGAAGACGCCCGTGTTGCCCGCGGCGGCGGCCGCCATCACCTGGTCGACACCGCCCGAGGCGAGCGTCGACGCCTGGTCCTTGGCGCGCGCCGCGTCGTTGAACGGCGACTGCCCGCCGACGAACAGCGTCCGGGAACCGACGCCCGCCCGCACCTTCTTCGCACCCGCCGCGAACGGCTCGCTGTACCGCCGGAACTGCGGGGTGTCGAGCACGTCGACGGCGCCGACCTTCTTGCTCTCCGTCAGCAGCCCGGCCTCGGCACCGGCGAGGAAGACGGCCTCGTGCTCACGGAAGACGGCACAGGTGACGTTCTCGTACGTCTTCTTCGTGCACGCGTCGACGAGCAGGAACTGCTGCTTCGGGTGGGCCTCGGCCTGCTGCGCCACGATGTCCGCGAACTCGAAGCCGACCAGCGCGACGACGTCGGGCGCCGAGTCCACGGCGGAGGCGACGTTCTGCTGCCGCGAGTCGCTGTCGCTGCTCTGGAAGACCTTCTGCGAGCCGCCGTGCGCCTTTGCCGCCGCCTTCACCCCGGAGACGGCCAGCTTGAGGAACTCGTTCTGGGCGACGGGGTCGGGCGTGACGAGCGTGAAGGTCCTGCCGCCGCCCTTGCCCGGGTCTCCGCCCTTGGCGGCGGCGTTGCAGCCGGTGGCGAGGAGGACGGCACCGACGGTGGCCGCGGTGATCCTCAGGGAGGTACGCGTACGCAGGGACATGGGATCGCCTTCGTGGAGGTGCCCGGCAGCGGCCCGGGCGGTGGCAGGAGAGTCGTACGTGCCGGAGCGGTGTCGCTCAGCGACAACAGCGGCGACAGCACACGCGGCGACAGCACATGCGGCGACAGCGCGTTCGGCGGCCGCAGGACACGGCGGAGCAGCCGCACATCACGCCGGCATTCGCGGCCATGGCTGTCCTCCTCACACGTGGATACACCGTGGATCGGATCGATCCGTCCTGGGTGGCGGTGAGGGTAACACCGGCTTTCGGACAGCCGCACGAACGTCTCGGAATGTGGTTCGAGCACGTCAGGTACGGTGACGACACCCCTCCTCCCATGGCCGGAAACGCCCCTTTTCACTCGGAGTTGAGCCCATGAACAGCCAGGAACTGCGCGCCGTGACGTGGACGGCTGCCGCGGGGGACGGCAGCCCGGCCGTCTCCCTCATCGACCAGACCGCGCTGCCGCACGCGCTGGAACGCCTCGCCGTCACGACGGTCGACGGCCTGGTCGACGCGATCGTCCGGCTCGTCGTCCGCGGCGCGCCCGCGATCGGCGCCGCGGGCGCGTACGGGGTCGCCCTCGCGATGGCGCAGGCCGGACGTGAGGGCTGGGACCGCCCGCGTCTGGACGCCGAGGTGGCCCGCATCCGGGAGGCCAGGCCCACCGCGGTGAACCTGATGGTGTGCGTGGACCGCGTGCGGCCCTTCATCGACAAGGGGGCGCCCGCCGTCCTCGCCGAGGCGGACGCGATCGTCGAGGAGGACCTCGCCGCCAACCACGCGATGGGCGCGCACGGCGCCGACTGGCTCCTGGACCGCGTGCCCGCCGCCGCGGACCGCCCGCTGCGGATCCTCACCCACTGCAACACCGGCGCCCTCGCCACGGCCGGCTGGGGCACGGCGCTCGGCGTCATCCGCGAACTCCACGCCAGGGAACGGCTGGAAACGGTGTACGCCGACGAGACGCGCCCCCTCCTCCAGGGCGCCCGCCTGACGGCCTGGGAGCTCGCCCAGGAGGGCATCCCGCACTACGTCCAGGCGGACGGCGCGGCGGCGGGCACGATCCTGCGCGGCGAGGTCGACGCGGCGATCGTCGGGGCGGACCGCGTCGCGGCCAACGGCGACACGGCCAACAAGGTCGGCACGGTCGGCATCGCCCTCGCCTGCGCTCACGCGGGCATCCCCTTCGTGGTGGCGGCGCCCACGACGACGGTGGACCTCTCCACCCCCTCCGGAGACGCGATCCACATCGAACTCCGGGGGGAGGACGAGGTGTTGGAGTGGGCAGGCGTCCGTACGGCGCCCAAGGCCTCCCGCGGCCACAATCCGGCCTTCGACGTGACACCGGGTTCGCTGGTGTCGGCGCTGGTCACGGAGCGCGGCGTGCGGGAGGTGTCGGCGGGGGAGCTGCCGGAGGCGTGAGGGGTCAGCCCCGCGCCGCCGCCAGCTCGAGGAGCCACTCCACGACCTCTGCCCGATGCCGTGCCTCGCGCGGGTCCGCCCCCCATACGTAGATCCCGTGCCCGGCGACGACCACCGCCGGCATCCCCGGCCGGAGCGCGGCCTCAAGGCGGTCGCCGAGCACGGCCATGTCCTGGCTGTTCTCGATCACCGGGAGTGTCACCGACACCTCGTGCGTCGGATGCCCGAGCCCCTTCAGCATCTCCAGGTTCTCGAAGGCGATCCCGGCGGGGGAGCGCTGCCCCATGACCACCGACGCCACCGTGTGGACGTGCACCACCGCGCCCGCGCCGGTGAGCCGCACCACGCGCGCGTGCAGGGCGGCCTCGGCGGAGGGCCGCCCGGGCCCGACCGCCGCGCCCTCGCCGTCCGTCAACACCACGTCGGACGGCGTGAGTTCACCCTTGTCCCGCCCGCTCGCCGTGACGGCGAGCCGGAGCGGGTCCCGCGCCAGGACCAGGGACAGGTTCCCGGACGTCCCCCGCATCCAGCCGAACGAAGCGAACCGCGCCGCCTCCGCGGCCAGCACGGCCCCGGCCTCCTCCAGCTCCACGGCGGACGCGGTGGTCTCGTCGGTCGTCTCGGCGGTCATGAACTGCTCCCGGCGTCAGGAGGGGTGGCGGCAAGAGGGGGGATCTCGGAGAAGGCCGAGACCCGGGTGTGGTCGCCGAAGTCGGCGTCGGCGTACGGCTCCCCGGCCCGGCGCACGCCGACCGTCCGCCAGCCCGCGGCCCGTGCCGCGTCCAGCTCGCCGGGCCGGTCGGAGAGGAAGAGCAGCCGCCCCGGGGCGACCCCGGTGTCCGAGGCGATGGTCCGGTAGGAGTCCGCCTCCTGCTTGGGCCCCGCGTTCTCGGTGTCGTACAGGCCGCTGACGAGCCCCAGCAGATCGCCCTCCGCGGAGTGCGCGAACCACGCCCGCTGCGCCGCCACCGAACCCGACGAGTACACGTACAGCCGCACCCCGTCCGCGTGCCAGCGCCGCAGCACCGGGATGACGTCCGGGTAGAAGTGCGACACGAGCTCCCCGCGCGCGAAGCCCTCCGCCCACAGGACACCCTGGAGCGTCTTCAGAGGAGTCGCCTTGCGGTCGGCGTCGACCCACTCGCCGAGCACCTTCTCCACGCGCCCGGCGTCGGCGTCCGGCTCGCCGATCTCGGCCCGCACTTGCGCGACGGCCCGCGCCACCTCGGGCTCGCCGCCCCGCGAGGCGAGCAGCTCGCCGAACCGCTCGCGCGCGTACGGGTACAGCACGTCCACCACGAACCCCGTGGCGCTCGTGGTGCCCTCGATGTCGAGGACGACGGCGTCCACGCCGTACAGGTTCTGATCCGTCACGCGGCGTACCCCGCGTGGATCTCGTCGAAGTCGGGGAAGCGGTCCGCGATCGGGCTGCCGGTGAAGTTGCCGATCCAGCCGTCCTCCTCGTGGAAGAAGCGGATCGCCGTGAACGCGGGGGAGGTGCCCATGTCGAACCAGTGCGTGGTGCCGCGCGGCACCCCGAGCAGGTCGCCCTTCTCGCAGTACACGGCGTGCACCTCGCCGCCCACGTGGAGGTAGAAGATCCCGGCGCCCGCGACGAAGAAACGCACCTCGTCATCGTCGTCGTGCGTGTGCTCGGCCAGGAACTTCTGCCGGGCGGCCCTCGCCTTCGCGGGCCACTCCGGGTCGTCACCGGCCGGCGGGTGCAGCGCCACCACGTCGACGGTCCGGAAGCCTTCCTCGGCGTTGAGCTTGTCGATCTCCGCGCGGTACGCGGCGAAGACGGTGTCGCTGTCGGCGTCGGCCGGCACGTCCTCGCGCACCGGCCACTGTTCGTAGCGCACGCCTATCGGAGCGAGCGCGGCGGCGATCTCCGCAGGCTCCGAAGTGCGGCGGACGACGGTCTCGGGTCCGGCCTCCGGCCAGGTCGTCAGGAGAGTCATGGTCACTCCAGGGCAGGTCAGCGGGTGGTTCTCGGGATCGTAACTCCCGTCCCCGGCCTGCCACAGGGTGTCCCAGTGCGTGGACGCGTAAGGGGCGGCCTCCAGGGAGGCCGCCCCTTACACACCGGTACCTACTGGCCCGATGAACCGTCAGTACCTACTGCCGATGAACCGTCAGTCCTTCTTCTTCAACAGGTCCTCGACCTTGCCGCGCACCTCGTCCGTGGCCAGGCCGCGGATCGTCAGCGTCGTACGGCGGCGCAGCACGTCGTCCGCCGTCTCGGCCCACTCGTTGTCGCGGGCGTAGACGACCTGGGCCCAGATCTCCGGGGCGTCCGGGTGGACGCGCTCGGCGAGCTCCGGGTTCTCGTTCGCGAGGCGGGCGATGTCGAAGGAGAGCGAGCCGTAGTGCGTCGCCAGGTGCTTGGCCGTGTCGGCGGCCATGCGCGGGCCGGGCGCCGGACCGTCCACGAGGAGGCGGTGGGCGACGGCACGCGGGTTGGCGATGCCGGGCAGCGGCAGCTTCTTCGGCAGCTCGGAGATCGGCTCGTAGTCGTCGCCGAGCGGGTGCCCCGGCAGCGACTCCAGCTTCTTCATCACCGTACGGCCGATGTGGCGGAACGTCGTCCACTTGCCGCCGGCCACCGACAGCATGCCGCCGGTGCCCTCGGTGACGACCGTCTCGCGCTTGGCCTTGGAGGTGTCGCCGGGGCCGCCGGGCAGGACGCGCAGACCCGCGAAGGAGTACGTGATCAGGTCGCGCGACAGCTGCTGGTCGCGGATGGAGAACGCGGCCTCGTCCAGGATCTGGGCGGTGTCCGCCTCGGTGACCCTGACGTCCGCCGGGTCGCCCTCGAACTCCTCGTCCGTGGTGCCGAGCAGCAGCATGTCCTCCCAGGGAAGAGCGAACGTGATGCGGTACTTGTCGATCGGGGTCGCCAGCGCGGCCTTCCAGGGGGCGGTGCGCTTGAGGACCAGGTGCGCGCCCTTGGAGAGGCGGATGGAGGGCGACGCGTCCGGGTTCTCCATCTTGCGCAGGTGGTCGACCCAGGGGCCGGTCGCGTTCAGGACCAGGCGGGCGTTGACCCCGAACTCGTCGCCCCTCATGCGGTCCTTGAGCTCGGCGCCGGTGACCCGGCCCCCGGTGAAGCGCAGGCCGGTGACCTCGGCGTGGTTGAGGACGGCGGCACCGGCCTCGACGGCCGCGCGGACCGTCATCAGGGCCATGCGGGAGTCGTTCATCTGGTCGTCGCCGTAGACCGCGACGGCCTTCAGGTTGTCCGTGCGCAGCTCCGGCACGTCCTGCGCGGCCTTCGACGGCGAAAGCAGGTGGCCGACGCCGTCGCCGAACGCGGACAGCGCCGAGTAGGCGAAGACGCCCGCGCCGAGCTTGGCCGCGCCGTGCGGGCCGCCCTTGTAGACGGGCAGGTAGAAGGTGAGCGGGTTCGCCAGGTGGGGGGCCACCTGACGGGACACCGCGCGACGCTCGAAGTGGTTCTCCGCGACCAGCTTCACCGCGCCGGTCTGCAGGTAGCGCAGACCGCCGTGGAGCAGCTTGGAGGAGGCGGAGGAGGTGGCGCCGGCGAAGTCACCGGCGTCCACCAGGGCCACCCGCAGTCCCGACTGCGCGGCATGCCAGGCGGTGGAGATGCCCAGAATTCCGCCGCCGATCACCAGGAGGTCGTACGTCGCCTTGGAAAGCTGCTCCCGGGTCTCGGCGCGGCTCGCCACTCCAAAAGCAGCACGTGAACCGGTAGCCGGATGCGTCCCGAGGGCAGGGACGCTCTGCAGGGTGGTCATGTCTTACTCCTCGCCACTCTCATCGAGCCAACCCATGGACCGCTCGACGGCCTTGAGCCAGCTCTTGTACTCACGGTCGCGGGTGCCCGCGTCCATGTGGGGGGTCCACTCCGCGGCCCGCCGCCAGTTGGCGCGCAGCTCGTCGGTCGAGGACCAGAAGCCGACGGCGAGACCGGCGGCGTAGGCGGCACCGAGGCAGGTCGTCTCGGCCACCATCGGGCGCACCACCGGCGCGTCGAGGAAGTCCGAGAGGGTCTGCATCAGCAGGTTGTTGGAGGTCATGCCGCCGTCGACCTTGAGGGCCGCGAGCTCGACGCCGGAGTCCTTCGTCATGGCGTCGGTGATCTCACGGGTCTGCCAGGCCGTGGCCTCCAGGACGGCGCGCGCGATGTGCGCCTTGGTGACGTACCGGGTCAGACCGGCGATCACACCGCGGGCGTCGGAGCGCCAGTACGGGGCGAAGAGGCCGGAGAAGGCCGGTACGAAGTAGGCGCCGCCGTTGTCCTCGACCGACGACGCGAGCGTCTCGATCTCGGCGGCGGAGTTGATCAGGCCCATCTGGTCCCGCATCCACTGCACCAGCGAACCGGTGACGGCGATGGAGCCCTCCAGGGCGTAGACCGGCTTCTGGTCGCCGATCTGGTAGCCGACCGTGGTCAGCAGCCCGGAGTAGGAGTTGATGGCCTTGTCACCGGTGTTCATCAGCATGAAGGTGCCGGTGCCGTAGGTGGACTTGGCCTCGCCCTCGTCGAAGCAGGTCTGGCCGAACAGGGCCGCCTGCTGGTCGCCGAGCGCGGAGGCGACGGGGATGCCGCCGAGCAGGTCGCCGAGCTGTCCGCCGGTGACCTCGCCGTAGACCTCGGCGGAGGAGCGGATCTCGGGGAGCATCTGCGCGGGGACGCCGATGGAGTCGCAGATGCGCTCGTCCCACTGCATCTTGTGCAGGTTCATCAGCATGGTGCGGGAGGCGTTGGTGACGTCGGTGACGTGCTTGCCGCCGTCGACTCCGCCGGTCAGGTTCCAGATGACCCAGGAGTCCATGGTGCCGAAGAGGATGTCGCCCGCCTCGGCGCGCTCGCGCAGGCCCTCGACGTTGTCGAGCAGCCAGCGGGCCTTGGGCCCGGCGAAGTAGGAGGCCAGCGGGAGGCCGGTCTCGCGGCGGAAGCGGTCCTTGCCGACGTTGCGCCCGAGCTCTCTGCAGAGCGCGTCGGTGCGGGTGTCCTGCCAGACGATGGCGTTGTGGACCGGCTCGCCGGTGTTCTTGTCCCACAGCAGCGTGGTCTCACGCTGGTTGGTGATGCCGATCGCCTTGATGTCGTCGCGGGTGATCCCGGCCTTGGCGACGGCTCCGGCGACGACTTCCTGGACGTTGGTCCAGATCTCGGTCGCGTCGTGCTCGACCCAGCCCGGCTTCGGGAAGATCTGCTCGTGCTCCTTCTGGTCGACGGAGACGATCCGGCCGTCCTTGTCGAAGACGATGCAGCGGCTGGACGTGGTGCCCTGGTCGATGGCCGCGATGAAGGGGCCTGCGGTGTGTGCGTCGGTCACGGTGTGCTCCAGAATTCTTTCTCTGACGGCTCGAGCGTCTTAGGCGGTCATCGGTCGTCGGCGCGGGTCTACTTGAACGCCTACTTGAAAGCGACGTTGTAGAGACCGCCGGCGATGGCGCCGCCGATCAGCGGACCGACGATCGGCACCCAGGCGTACGACCAGTCCGAGCTGCCCTTGTTCGGCAGCGGGAGCAGGGAGTGGACGATGCGGGGACCGAGGTCACGGACCGGGTTGATCGCGTATCCCGTGGGACCGCCGAGGGAGAGGCCGATGCCGACCACGACGAGCGCGGTGATCAGGGCGCCGAGGGTGCCGAGGCCGTTGCCGCCGTCGTTGAGGCCCTGCGTCAGGATGGCGAGGACCAGGACGACCGTGGCGATGATCTCCGTGAGCACGTTCTGGACGTAGTTACGGATCTCGGGTCCGGTCGAGAAGACGCCGAGCACCGGGCCCGCGGCCGGGGCGGCCTTCTGGTCGACCATGCCCTCTTCCACCGGCTGCGCCGCGAGGATCTCCGGGTCGGTCAGGTGGGCCTTGAACTGGCCCATGTAGGTGACCCACACCAGGAAGGCGCCGATCATCGCGCCGAGCAGCTGCGAGCCGAGGTAGAGCGGTACGTCGCTCCACTTGGTGCCGCCCTCGACGGCGAGGCCGAGCGTGACCGCCGGGTTGAGGTGCGCGCCGGAGACGCCGCCCGCGAGGTAGGCACCGGTCAGTACGGCGAAGCCCCACCCGAAGGTGATGGCGAGCCAGCCGGCGTCCTTGGCCTTTGAGCGCTTGAGCGTGACGGCGGCGCACACGCCACCGCCGAGCAGGATGAGCACGGCGGTACCGATGGTCTCGCCGATGAAGATGTCGGAGCTGGACACCCGCGACTCCTTTGTCCTTCGTCCAGGGGAAGGCGAACCCCGGGTCCCTCCGGTGGTCCGCGACCTCAGGTGAGGTCGTTGCCGGCCCTTGGCCTTGTCACACTCTAGCGCGTAATGCCGGTAGGTGTTCGACAATGCCGACCGATGGACGCGAGTCTCACCCCGGGGTTACTCACCCGTCAAGGGTTCTGTTATTGAAAACACGATCGTTATTGATCGTTCCCGGTTATCGGTGATCGCGCAGCCGGGACCGGCCCAGGAGTGGCCTGTGAGCAGCCCGCGCGGGCCGGCGGGCCGGCGGGGGCGGGGCTCAGAAGCGCCCGGCGCCCAGATCCCGCGACACGGCACGCGCGCAGTCCCGCACGGCGGCGATCAGCTCGGGCCGCAGCTCCCCGTCCTTGCAGACACGCTCCACGGCGCCGGTGACGCCGACCGCGCCGACCGGCATGCGCCGCCGGTCGTGGATGGGAGCGGCGACGGAGGCGATGCCCTCCCAGGTCTCCTCGACGTCCGCCGCGTACCCACGCGCGCGCGTGAGATCGAGGACGCCCTCGAAGCCCTCGGCGTCGGCCACCGTGCGCGCGGTGAAGGTCTGGCGCTCCGCCTCGACGGCTTCGTTGTGCGCGACCGGGTCGTACGCGGAGAGGACCTTGCCCAGCGCCGTGGAGTGCAGCGGCTGCATGGCCCCCACCTCCAGGACCTGGCGGCTGTCGTCGGGCCGGAAGACGTGGTGGACGATGAGCACGCCCTGCTGGTGCAGGACCCCCAGGTGGACGCTCTCGCCGCTGGAGCGGGCCAGGTCGTCGGTCCACACCAGGGCGCGGGCCCGCAGCTCGTGCACGTCCAGGTAGCTGTTGCCCAGGCGCAGCAGCTCGGCGCCCAGCTGGTAGCGGCCCGACGCGGAGTCCTGCTCGACGAAGCCCTCCGCCTGCAGCGTGCGCAGGATGCCGTGCGCCGTACCCTTGGCCAGGTCGAGGGAGGAGGCGATCTCCGAGAGGCCGAGCCGTCGCTCGCCGCCCGCGAGCAGTCGCAGCATCGCCGCGGCCCTTTCGAGCGACTGGATGTTGCGTGCCATCGCAGCCCCGACCTCCGTCCCCTTGCACCAACTCGACGTTCGACAATGCTGAACACTATCGGTCGTTGTCGACCTCTCGCTAATGCGCGGACAGCACGTGTTGCCGCCACTCACCGTGTCAAGCACCTGAACCGGCCAAGCCCGTCCCACCCGTCCGTGTTGTGGACTCCTTCACAAAGAGACCTTGGTCCCGGCTACCCTGACCGAGTGCGCCCTCCAGCCAGAAGGCGCAAAGCCGACAGCCGTCGCACTCCAGGGAGCTCTTTCATGGCCTCGTTGCCTACCCCGTCGTCGCAGCCCAAGCCTGTTTCGTCCGAGAGCAGGACCCGAGCCGACGCCCTCCGCGAGGCCCTCGCCACCCGCGTGGTCGTGGCCGACGGCGCGATGGGCACCATGCTCCAGGCGCAGGACCCCACGCTGGACGACTTCCAGCAGCTCGAAGGCTGCAACGAGATCCTGAACGTCACCCGCCCCGACATCGTGCGCGCGGTGCACGAGGAGTACTTCGCGGTCGGCGTGGACTGCGTGGAGACCAACACCTTCGGCGCGAACTTCGCCGCGCTCAGCGAGTACGACATCGCCGACCGCAACTTCGAGCTGTCCGAGGCGGGCGTCCGCATCGCCCGCGAGGTCGCCGACGAGTTCACCGCCTCCACCGGACAGCAGCGCTGGGTGCTCGGCTCCATGGGCCCCGGCACCAAGCTGCCCACCCTCGGCCACGCCCCGTACACCGTCCTGCGCGACGCCTACCAGACGAACGCCGAAGGCATGATCGCCGGCGGCGCCGACGCGCTCCTGGTGGAGACCACCCAGGACCTCCTGCAGACCAAGGCCGCCATCCTCGGCGCCCGCCGCGCCATGGACGCCACCGGCGCGAACCTCCCGCTGATCTGCTCGGTCACCGTCGAGACGACCGGCACCATGCTCCTCGGCTCGGAGATCGGCGCCGCGCTGACCGCCCTGGAGCCGCTGGGCATCGACATGATCGGCCTGAACTGCGCCACAGGCCCTGCCGAGATGAGCGAGCACCTGCGCTACCTCGCCCGCCACTCCCGCGTCCCGATCTCCTGCATGCCCAACGCGGGCCTGCCGGTCCTGGGCAAGGACGGCGCCCACTACCCCCTGACCGCGCCCGAGCTGGCCGACGCGCAGGAGGCCTTCGTCCGCGACTACGGCCTCTCCCTGGTCGGCGGCTGCTGCGGTACGACGCCGGAGCACCTGCGCCAGGTCGTGGAGCGCGTACGAGGCCTCGAGACACCGCCGCGCGACCCGCGCCCGGAGCCGGGCGCCGCCTCCCTCTACCAGACCGTGCCGTTCCGGCAGGACACCGCCTACATGGCGATCGGGGAGCGGACGAACGCGAACGGGTCGAAGAAGTTCCGCGAGGCCATGCTGGAGGGACGCTGGGACGACTGCGTGGAGATGGCCCGCGACCAGATCCGTGAGGGCGCCCACATGCTCGACCTGTGCGTCGACTACGTGGGCCGCGACGGCGTCGCCGACATGGCCGAGCTGGCCGGCCGCTTCGCGACCGCCTCCACCCTGCCCATCGTCCTCGACTCCACCGAACTCCCCGTCCTGCAGGCCGGGCTGGAGAAGCTGGGCGGCCGGGCCGTCATCAACTCCGTCAACTACGAGGACGGCGACGGCCCCGAGTCGCGCTTCGCGAAGGTCACCGCGCTCGCCAAGGAGCACGGAGCGGCGCTGATCGCGCTGACCATCGACGAAGAGGGCCAGGCCCGCACCGTCGAGCACAAGGTCGCCATCGCCGAGCGCCTGATCGAGGACCTGACCGGCAACTGGGGCATCCACGAGGCCGACATCCTCATCGACACCCTCACCTTCACCATCTGCACCGGCCAGGAAGAGTCCCGCAAGGACGGCATCGCCACCATCGAGGCGATCCGCGAGCTGAAGAAGCGACACCCGGACGTGCAGACCACGCTGGGCCTGTCCAACATCTCCTTCGGCCTCAACCCGGCCGCCCGCGTCCTGCTCAACTCCGTCTTCCTCGACGAGTGCGTCAAGGCCGGCCTGGACTCGGCGATCGTGCACGCCTCGAAGATCCTGCCGATCGCCCGCTTCGACGACGAGCAGGTCACCACCGCCCTCGACCTCATCCACGACCGCCGCGCCGAGGGCTACGACCCGCTGCAGAAGCTCATGGAGCTCTTCGAAGGCGTCTCGACGAAGTCCATGAAGGCCGGCAAGGCCGAGGAACTCCTGGCGCTGCCGCTGAACGAGCGCCTCCAGCGCCGCATCATCGACGGCGAGAAGAACGGCCTGGAAGCCGACCTCGACGAAGCCCTCCAGGACACACCCGCCCTGGACATCGTCAACAACACCCTCCTTGAGGGCATGAAGGTCGTCGGCGAGCTCTTCGGCTCCGGCCAGATGCAGCTGCCCTTCGTGCTCCAGTCCGCCGAGGTGATGAAGACCGCCGTCGCCCACCTCGAGCCGCACATGGAGAAGGTCGAGGGCGCCGAGGGCAAGGGCACCATCGTCCTGGCCACCGTCCGCGGCGACGTGCACGACATCGGCAAGAACCTCGTCGACATCATCCTCTCCAACAACGGCTACAACGTCGTCAACCTCGGCATCAAGCAGCCCGTCGCCGCCATCCTCGACGCGGCCGCCGAGCACAAGGCCGACGTGATCGGCATGTCCGGCCTGCTGGTCAAATCCACGGTGATCATGAAGGAGAACCTGGAGGAGCTCAACCAGCGCAAGATGGCCGCCGACTTCCCCGTCATCCTCGGCGGCGCCGCCCTCACCCGCGCCTACGTCGAGCAGGACCTGCACGAGATCTACGAGGGCGAAGTGCGCTACGCCCGCGACGCCTTCGAGGGCCTGCGCCTCATGGACGCCCTCATCGCGGTCAAGCGCGGCGTGCCCGGCGCCACCCTCCCGGAACTCAAGCAGCGCCGCGTGCCCACCAAGGCCACCGCCGCCGTCCTGGAGGTCACCGAGGAGGAGCAGCCCGCCCGCTCCGACGTGGCCACCGACAACCCGGTGCCCACCCCGCCGTTCTGGGGCACCCGGGTGGTCAAGGGCATCCAGCTCAAGGAGTACGCCTCCTGGCTGGACGAAGGCGCCCTCTTCAAGGGCCAGTGGGGCCTCAAGCAGGCCCGCACCGGCGACGGACCCTCGTACGAGGAACTGGTCGAGAGCGAGGGCCGCCCCCGCCTGCGCGGCTGGCTGGACGAGCTGCACACCAAGAACATGCTGGAGGCGGCCGTCGTGTACGGCTACTTCCCGTGCGTCTCCAAGGGCGACGACCTGATCCTCCTCAACGAGGACGGGTCGGAGCGCACCCGCTTCACCTTCCCGCGCCAGCGCCGCGGCCGCCGCCTGTGCCTGGCGGACTTCTTCCGCCCGGAGGAGTCCGGCGAGACCGACGTCGTCGGGCTGCAGGTGGTCACCGTCGGCTCGAAGATCGGCGAGGAGACCGCCAAGCTGTTCGCCGCCGACTCCTACCGCGACTACCTCGAACTCCACGGCCTCTCCGTCCAGTTGGCCGAGGCCCTCGCCGAGTACTGGCACGCCCGGGTGCGCGCCGAGCTCGGCTTCGCGGGCGAGGACCCCGCCGACGTGGAGGACATGTTCTCCCTGAAGTACCGCGGCGCGCGCTTCTCGCTCGGCTACGGCGCCTGCCCCGACCTGGAGGACCGCGCGAAGATCGCCGAGCTCCTCGAGCCGGAGCGGATCGGCGTCCAGCTGTCCGAGGAGTTCCAGCTCCACCCCGAGCAGTCCACCGACGCGATCGTCATCCACCACCCCGAGGCGAAATATTTCAACGCGCGCTGATCCGGCGCAGTCGTACACTGGTCGGTCCAGTGCAGGCCGGTTGCCTTCCCGCAAGAAGGAGGCGACCGGCCTTCTCGTCCCTCGAGGAAGGTGTGGTCGCATGACCAGTACGGTTCCCGCGCTCGGCACCCGAACGGCCGAAGGCTCCGCGCTCCAGGGCGTGCTGCTCGACATGGACGGAACCCTCGTGGACACCGAGGGCTTCTGGTGGGACGCCGAGGCCGAGGTCTTCGCCTCCCTCGGGCACACCCTCGACGAGGCCTGGCGCGACGTCGTCGTCGGCGGCCCCATGACGCGCAGCGCCGGCTTCCTCATCGAGGCCACCGGCGCCGACATCACCATCGCCGAGCTCACCGTGCTGCTCAACGACCGCTTCGAGGCGCGCATCAGCCGCTCCCTGCCGCTGATGCCGGGCGCCGCCCGCCTGCTCGCCGAACTCGGCGCGCACGGCGTGCCGATGGCCCTGGTCTCCGCCTCGCACCGGCGCATCATCGACCGCGTCCTCGACTCGGTCGGCGCCCACCACTTCGAACTCACCGTGGCAGGCGACGAGGTGGCCCGCACCAAGCCGCACCCCGACCCCTACCTCCTCGCGGCCCGCGGGCTCGGCGCGGACCCCGCGAGATGCGCCGTCATCGAGGACACCGCGACCGGCGTCGCCGCCGCCGAGGCCGCCGGCTGCCGGGTGGTGGCCGTCCCCTCGGTCGCGCCCATCCTCGCCGCCGCGGGCCGCACCGTCGTTCCGTCCCTCGAACACGTCAACCTGCCTTTCCTGCAAGGCCTGATGACCCTCTGACAGCCCCCGCCGAAGCCCCGCAGGGCCTGTGACGTTTCCCACTCCAGCGGGGCTCGACAGCGGAGCCGACGTATGCACTGGGCCCCTCCGGGGTGCCGTGTGACGTGACGTTGTGTCCCGATTGGTGGGAGCGTGCACGAAACCTTCCGGTGTCGGGTTATCAGTGTGTCCACGCCCGGTTTCGCAGCGTGATTGATACGGGGTTCATGCGCCCTCCGACGCCCGTCTGGTGCGGACTAATCTCGTCGCGAGAACATCGCCCCACCCCCCGTGCCCCACCAACCCACACCCCGCGTTGCGGGATTCACGGGATTCAAGAGCTCTGGAGAACGTCGAGCATGAACCGCAAGACTTTGGTGCTGCCGGCTGTCATTGGTCTGCTCGCCCCCGCGCTCGCCGCGTGCGGTGGTTCGGACGGCGGAGACGGCGACAAGCCGGTCACCGCCGGCACCACGGACACGTTCGCCATCTCCAAGGAGGTGCCGGCGCCCTTCGACCCGGCGTACGCCTACGACGCCGGTTCCTGGAACATCCTGCGCCAGACCGTCCAGACGCTGATGGCCATGCCGCGCGGCGGCGGCGACCCGCAGCCCGAAGCAGCCGAGCAGTGCGGCTTCACCGACACGGGCAACGAGCGCTACGCCTGCACCCTCCGCAAGGGGCTGACGTTCTCCGACGGCGAGCCCCTGACGGCCGCCGATGTGAAGTTCTCCATCGAGCGGGTCCGCGACATCAAGATCAAGGACCCCAGCGGCTCGGACGGCCTGGTGGCGAACGTCGACGAGATCGAGGTCCAGGGCGACCGCGACATCGTCTTCCACCTCAAGACCCCGGACGCCACGTTCCCGTTCAAGCTGGCCACGCCGACCGCGGGCATCATCAGCAAGGACCACTACAGCAAGAACAAGCTGCGCAACGGCTTCGAGGTGGACGGCTCGGGCCCGTACACCGCCAAGCAGGAAGTCGAGAACGACCGCCTGGTCAAGACGGTGTTCACCAAGAACCCCCACTACAAGGGCGCGTTCAAGGTCCAGAGCGACAAGGTGGAGCTCCGCAACTTCGCCGACACCGAAACCATGGGCAAGGCCCTGGAGGACGGCGACATCGACCTGATGACGCGCACCATGTCCCCGGAACAGGTCAAGAAGCTCGACGGAGCCTCCGACAAGAAGATCGACCTGGTCGAGATGCAGGGTCTGGAGATCCGCTACCTCGCCTTCAACACCGACGCCCCCACGGCCAAGACCAAGGCCGTCCGCCAGGCCGTGGCGCAGCTCGTCGACCGCGGCGCGCTGGCCTCCTCGGTGTACGGCTCCACGGCCGAACCGCTGTACTCGCTGGTGCCGTCCACCATCACCGGACACGCCAACTCGTTCTTCAACAAGTACAACAACCCCAGCCCGGCCAAGGCCCGCGCCCTGCTGAACAAGGCGAACATCTCCACCCCGGTGAAGATGACGCTGCACTACACCACCGACCACTACGGTCCCGGCACCAAGAAGGAGTTCGAGCTGCTGCGCAAGCAGCTGAACGACTCCGGACTGTTCGACGTGTCGATCAAGGGCGTGCCGTGGAACACCTTCCGCGCGGCCGAGCGTGACGGCAAGTACGCCGCTTACGGCATGGGCTGGTTCCCCGACTTCCCGGACGCCGACAACTTCCTCGCGCCGTTCCTCGACAAGGACAACTTCCTCGGCTCGCCGTACGTGAACGACACGATCAACGACCAGCTGATCCCGACGTCCCGCCGAGAGGCCGACCGGCTCGCCGCCTCCAAGAGCATCCGCAAGATCCAGGACATCGTCGCCGAGGACGTCCCGGTGCTCCCGCTCTGGCAGGGCAAGCAGTACATCGCGGCACGCGACGACATCACGGGTGTCGAGTGGGCCCTCAACTCCTCGTCCAACCTCCAGCTGTGGGAGCTCAGCCGCGGCGTCAGCGGCTGACCATCCGCTCCTGGCGGGCACCTCCAGTTCCAGCGAACGACCACAACACCAAAGGCACGTAAGTGAAATGTCGTAACCAGTGGCTGGCCCTTCCCCTCTCGGGAGGGCTCGCCGCCGCCCTGCTGACCGGCTGTGGCACGGAATCGGGCGGCGCGGGGGACACGGGCGACGCGGTCGTCATGGGGATGTCCGACGACGTCCTCGCCACCGACCCCGCGTCCGGCTACGACCCCGGGTCCTGGCTCCTGTTCAACAACGTCTTCCAGTCACTCCTGAGCTTCCCCAAGGGCGCCACCGAGCCCGAACCGGAGGCCGCCGAGAGCTGCGGCTTCACGGACACGGAGGCGAAGGTCTTCAAGTGCGAGCTGCGTGACGGCCTGAAGTTCAGCAACGGCAACGCGCTCACCTCGAAGGACGTCAAGTTCTCCTTCGACCGCATGCGGAAGATCAACGACGGCGACGGCCCGGCGATCATGTTCCCGATGCTCGACCGGGTACAGGCACCGGACGCCAAGACCGTCGTCTTCAAGCTGAAGTACTCCGACGCGACGTTCCCCAGCAAGATCGCTTCCGGCGCGGGCTCGATCGTGGACCACCGCGAGTACGACATGAACGCGCTGCGCGAGGACGGCAAGGCCGTCGGCTCCGGACCGTACAAGCTCGACTCGTTCGACAAGGAGCAGGCGGTCTTCTCCGTCAACTCCAGCTACGAGGGCACCGCCAAGGTGAAGAACGAGGGCGTGGCCATCAAGTTCTTCCACGGCGACCAGAAGGGCCTGAAGAAGGCGCTCCTGGACGACGAGATCGACCTCGCCTACCGAGGCCTCGCCGCCGCGGACATCGCGGACATCGAGCGCGACACCTCCAAGGACGGCCAGGACGTCGACATCGTCGAAGGCACCAGCGCCGAGGTGCAGCACCTGGTCTTCAACATGAAGGACCCGGTCGCCGGCAAGCTCGGCGTGCGCAAGGCCATGGCATACCTCCTGGACCGGGACGCCCTGGTCGAAGAGGTCTACCAGGGCACCGCCACCCCGCTGTACTCGATCGTCCCCGCGGGCATCGGCGGCCACAACACCGCCTTCTTCGACACCTACGGCGCCCGCCCCCAGCGCGCCAAGGCCGCCGCCGCCCTGCGCTCCGACGGCATCAACGGCAAGGTCAAGCTCACCCTCTGGTCGACGCCTTCGCGCTACGGCCCGGCCACCGACCAGGAGCTGCGGGCCATCGCCAAGCAGCTCAACGCGTCCGGCCTCTTCGACGCCGATGTGAAGTCCGTCGAGTTCGACCAGTACGAGAAGGACATCGAGGCCGGCAAGTACGGCGTCTACGTCAAGGGCTGGGTGCCCGACTACCCGGACCCGGACAACTTCACCCAGCCGTTCTTCGGCAAGGGCAACGTCCTCGGCAACCACTTCGAGAACAGCACCATCACCGGGAAGATCATCCCGGGCACCGCGACGGAGAGCGACCGGACCAAGACCGACAAGCAGTACGGCCAGCTCCAGGACATCGTCGCCGACCAGCTGCCCGTCCTGCCGGTATGGCAGGCCAAGCAGTACGCCGTCGTCCGCGACAGCGTCTACGGCCTGGAGTCCTGCCTCGACGCGTCGACGGTCTTCCGCTTCTGGGAGATCAGCAAGGGCTGACCCGAGTCACCCCAGACGCCACGACGAAGGTGGCCGCCCCCACACGGGGACGGCCACCTTCGCCGTTGTTCTCAGCGTCCCGTCACTGCGCGCCGGGGCGCACCAGACCGCTCTCGTACGCGTACACCGCGGCCTGCACCCGGTCACGCAGGCCCAGCTTCGTCAGCACATGGCCGACATGCGTCTTCACCGTCGTCTCGCTGACGAACAGGTCCGCCGCGATCTCCGCGTTCGACAAGCCGCGCGCGACCAGCTTCAGGACCTCCACCTCACGCTCGGTGAGCGTGTGCAGCGTGTCCGGCACCGGCTCGTCACCGGACGGCAGATGCGCGGAGTACTTGTCGAGCAGCCGGCGCGTGATGCTCGGCGCGAGCATCGCCTCGCCCGCCGCCACCACCCGGATCGCCTGCACCAGCTCGTTCGCCGGGGCATCCTTGAGCAGGAACCCGCTGGCACCCGCGCGCAGCGCCTCCACCACGTACTCATCGAGATCGAACGTCGTCAGGACCAGCACCTTCGCCGGACCGTCCCGGCCGGGCCCGGTGATCTGCCGGGTCGCCTCGACACCGTCCATCCGCGGCATGCGGATGTCCATCAGAACCACATCGGGCTGCAGCGCCCGCACCTGGTCGAGAGCCTGCAGGCCGTCTCCGGCCTCGCCGACGACCGCGATGTCCTGCTCGGCCTCCAGAATCATCCGGAACCCGGTGCGCAACAGCGGCTGGTCATCGACCAGTAGGACGCGGATGGCCACGTGTCTCTCCTTCAGCTAGCCCGCGCCCATTCTGCCCTGCTCGCCCACCGCGGACTCGGGCGCCCTCACAGGAAGCGGATACGGCGGGGGAGTCCCACCGAACTCAGGACATACCGCCTGGTGATCGCACCAACCGCACAATTTGGTCGGCCGCGGCCGCCACTCCCCGGTCTCCGTCGCCAGCTCGATCGCCTCCCACAGCGCGAGCAGCTTCCGCTCCACCCGCTCCAGATCCGCCACCACCGGGTCATACGTGATCACGTCACCGCTGCCCAGATAGACGAGCTGGAGGCGGCGCGGCACCACACCCTTCAGACGCCACACCACCAAGGCGTAGAACTTCATCTGGAACAGCGCGCCCTCCGCGTACTCGGGACGCGGGGCCTTGCCCGTCTTGTAGTCCACGATGCGGACATCGCCCGAGGGGGCCACGTCCACGCGGTCGATGATCCCGCGCAGCTTCAGACCCGACTCCAGCTCGGCCTGCACGAACAGCTCCCGCTCCGCGGGCTCCAGACGTGTCGGGTCCTCCAGCGTGAACCAGCGCTCCACGAGCTTCTCGGCGTCGGACAGCCAGCGCGCCATCCGCTCGCCCTCGGGATCGTCCGCGAACAACTCCGTCAGCTCCGGCTTCGCCTCCCGCAGCCGGTCCCACTGCCCCGGAATGAGCGACTTGGCGCGCGGCGCCGTGCGCTCACCCGCCGGAGCGTCGAAGAGCCGCTCCAGGACCGCGTGCACCAGAGTGCCCCGGGTCGCCGCCTCACTCGGCTTCTCGGGCAGCTTGTCGATCACCCGGAACCGGTACAGCAGCGGACACTGCATGAAATCGCCCGCGCGCGAGGGCGACAAAGACGCCGGGCGCACGGCCGCCGCGGCACCGTCGGTGCTGGTTTCCATGAGGACAGACCCTACGACCCACCACTGACAACAGCCGCATACCATCGACGACGAACCCTCTCACCCTGCATGATCGTGCGGGTAACCGCGCCATACCGGGGCGAGGGACGCTTCGAACGAGGGGACATCGTGGACGAGAGCGGCGAGAGCGGCGGGCCGCAGTCCGACGGCACCGAAGGGCTGCGGCACAAAGACCCGCAGCACCCGAAAGACGCGCACGGCGCGGCCGGCCCCCCGGAGCCGACGCGCCCGGTCGGCACGGACACGGACCCGGGCACGGCCCACGAGCCGGAACAACCCCGGCACGACGGGACCGGCACGTCCCTCACCAAGACACCACGCGAAGAGCGGCCCACCGAGCCACAGCGCCCCAGCACCCCACCCACGCCACCCTCCAGCAAGGGGACCCCGGTGCCCCCCAAGGCACAGAAGGGACCCGGCGGCGGACTGCTCATGGGCAAGCCCTTCGGCGTCCCCGTCTACGTCGCACCCAGCTGGTTCCTCGTCGCCGCCCTCATCACCTGGGTCTTCGGCGGCCAGCTCGACCGCGTCCTGCCCGAACTCGGCGGCGCCCGCTACCTCGTCTCCCTCTTCTTCGCGGTCGCCTTCTACGCCTCCGTACTCGTCCACGAACTCGCCCACACCGTCGCCGCCCTCCGCTTCAAACTCCCCGTCCGCCGCATCCAGCTGCAGTTCTTCGGCGGCGTCTCCGAGATCGAGAAGGAGTCCGAGACCCCCGGCCGCGAATTCGTCCTCGCCTTCGTCGGCCCACTCCTCTCCCTCATCCTCTCCGGCGTCTTCTACGGAGCCATGCGCCTCGTTGAACCCGGCACCGTCCCCGGCGTCCTGCTCGCCGGACTGATGATCTCCAACCTCATCGTCGCCGCCTTCAACCTCCTCCCCGGCCTGCCCCTCGACGGCGGCCGCATGCTGCGCGCCGTCGTCTGGAAGATCACCGGCAAACCCATGAGCGGCACCGTCGCCGCCGCCTGGGTCGGCCGCGCCCTCGCCATCTCCGTCCTCATCGGCCTCCCCCTCCTCAACCAGTCCGGCGCCCTCGGCGGCGAACCCGAGGACATCGGCGGCATGAACACCGTCACCGACGCCCTGCTCGCCGCGATCCTCGCCGCCATCATCTGGACCGGCGCCGGAAACAGCCTCCGCATGGCCCGACTGCGCGAACACCTGCCCGAACTCCGCGCCCGCACCCTCACCCGCCGCGCCGTCCCCGTCGAAAGCGACACCCCCCTCTCCGAAGCACTCCGCAGAGCCAACGACGCCGGCGCCCGAGCCCTCGTCGTCGTCGACGCCGACGGCGACCCCATGGCCGTCGTCCGCGAAGCCGCCATCGTCTCCGTACCCCAGCACCGCCGCCCCTGGGTCGGCGTCGGCGGCCTCGCCCAGGACATCACCGAAGGCATGCGCATCTCCGCCGAGCTCGCCGGCGAAGAACTCCTCGACACCCTCCGGGCCACCCCCGCCACCGAATACCTCGTCGTCGAGGAATCCGGCGAAATCTACGGAGTACTCTCCGCCGGCGACGTCGAGCGCGCCTTCGTCAAAGCCATGGCCAGACCGTCCTGACCACCGCCCTCCCCAAGCGGTGGTCCGAGCTTCCCGCCACGGCCGGTAGGCTGGTCACATGTCCGAACCGACCGGTGCCGCCCGCCGTCGCGGGCCCTTCAAGGTCGGGGACCAGGTCCAGCTCACCGACCCCAAGGGACGCCACTACACGTTCACGCTCGAGGCCGGGAAGAACTTCCACACCCACAAGGGTTCCTTCCCCCACGACGAACTGATCGGCGCTCCCGAGGGCAGTGTTGTCCGAACCACGGGAAACGTCGCCTACCTGGCGCTGCGACCCCTGCTCCCCGACTACGTCCTGTCCATGCCCCGCGGCGCCGCCGTGGTCTACCCCAAGGACGCGGGGCAGATCCTGGCCTTCGCCGACATCTTCCCCGGCGCCCGCGTCGTCGAAGCGGGCGTGGGCTCGGGCTCGCTCAGCAGCTTCCTGCTGCGCGCCATCGGTGACCAGGGAATGCTGCACTCCTACGAGCGCCGCGAGGACTTCGCCGAGATCGCCCAGCAGAACGTGGAACGCTACTTCGGCGGCCCCCACCCCGCCTGGCAGCTCACCGTCGGCGACCTCCAGGACAACCTCAGCGACACCGAGGTCGACCGCGTCATCCTCGACATGCTCGCCCCCTGGGAATGCCTGGAAGCCGTCTCCAAGGCACTCGTCCCCGGCGGCATCCTCTGCTGCTACGTCGCGACCACCACCCAGCTCGCCAGGACCGTCGAGTCCATCCGCGAGATCGGCGGCTTCAACGAGCCGACCGCCTGGGAATCGATGATCCGCAACTGGCACATCGAAGGCCTCGCCGTCCGCCCCGACCACCGCATGATCGGGCACACCGGCTTCCTCCTCACCGCCCGCCGCCTCGCGGACGGCGTGGAACCCCCCATGCGCCGCCGCCGCCCCGCCAAGGGCGCATACGGCGAGGACTACTCCGGCCCGAACGCCGACGGCGGCGCCCCGCGCTGACCCGCGCGCCAGGACCCGCCCAAAGAACAGGCGCCGCCGCCGAGTTCCCTGACCGACCAGGGAACTCGGCGGCGGCGCCGTTTCGTTGACCCCCGGTGTTCCACCCCACTGTGACGTATGGCACGATGCTGGCCACCCCCCGCCGGCACAGCCCTCACAGGAGACACTTCCTAGTGCAGCACCCCGCCGTCCCGGAACTGGCACACACCACCACCCGCCCCATCCACTGGCTCGCCACCGCGGCCGCACTCGCCGCCGTCGTCACCGCCTCGGCCGTCCTCCAGCCCGACGACGCCACCGCCGCACAGACAGGCCACAAGCCGCACCCCAGAGCCGCCGCGGCCGCCCCGGCACCCGCCCCCGCGCCCGACCCGGCCTCCGTCGACTTCCCGATCACCTGCGGCCCCGTGCAACCCGCCGTCAAAAAGAAGACCACCGGCGACCTCGACGGCGACGGCCGACCCGAAACCGTGGCCGTCGTGCACTGCCGCGCCGGATCAGGCACCCCACCCGACGGCATCTATGTGATCACCAGGCCGGCCACGGGCAAACCCCGCGTCGTCGCGACACTCGTCGACCCCAAGGACCGGCTCACCGTCAGCGACCTCGCCCTGCGTGACGGCACCGTCACCGCCACCCTGCTCGGCTACTCCTCGCCCGACGTGCCCCGCTGCTGCCCCGACGAACAGGACAAGGCCAAGTGGCAATGGAAGGACGGCACGTTCCAACGGACCGCACCCGCCGAGGCGCGCAGCGTCTGACGCCCCGGCAGGCACCGGATCAAGCCGCCTCCGGCCCGTACACCTCGACACCGTCCGCGACACGACGCACATGGATGCAGTCGCCCGGACACTCCTTGGCCGAATCCACCACATCGTTGAGAAGCGGCAACGGCACGGGCGTTGTCGCCCCAGGAGCCTGCAACAGCTCGTCGTCGCCGCTCTTCACATAAGCCAGACCATCAATGTCCAGCTCGAACACCTCGGGCGCGTACTGCGCACAGATACCGTCCCCGGTACAGAGGTCCTGATCGATCCAGACCTCCAGCGAATCGCCCTCACTGCCGGTCTCGGCCTCGTGCCGCACGGTCATCTCTCCTGCCGGTCGCTGCGCCGGGCGACCCGAAAATACAGCAAGTCGGGCCAGCCCTGACGGGTGTTGAACAGTTCGACGATACAACCGCCCGCTTTCCGATGTTGTTGGGTGGGTATTCCCCTGGTGTGAGGGAGAGCGCAAGGGTGAAGATCGGACACACCCCCATCGTCTTTGTGATCTAGGGGTTTCAATCGACACCCACCCAGGTAGGGTCTGGAAGCGTCCAGCTCCCCTTGGAGGAGGTGAGGACCGTGGCAGCCCACGACGACGACATCAACCGCGGCATCCGGCCGGGGCGAGGGTCTGAAGACCCCGCCGGTCAGGTTGCCTATCTCGAGCAGGAAATCGCCGTCCTGCGACGCAAGCTCGCCGACTCTCCGCGTCATACGAGGATTCTCGAAGAGCGGATCGTCGAGCTGCAGACCAACCTGGCCGGCGTATCCGCACAGAACGAGCGGCTCGCCAACACGCTCCGTGAGGCCCGCGACCAGATCGTGGCCCTCAAGGAGGAAGTCGACCGGCTCGCACAGCCACCGGCCGGCTTCGGAGTCTTCCTCGTGGCGAACGAGGACGGCACGGCGGACATCTTCACCGGGGGCCGCAAGCTCCGGGTGAACGTCAGCCCGAGCGTGGAGCTCGAAGAGCTCAGGCGCGGCCAGGAAGTAATGCTCAACGAAGCGCTCAACGTGGTCGAGGCCATGGAGTTCGAGAGCGTCGGCGACATCGTCACCCTCAAGGAAATCCTCGAGGACGGCGATCGAGCCCTGGTGGTCGGACACACCGACGAAGAACGAGTGGTACGGCTCGCCGAACCCCTCCTCGACGTCACCATCCGCCCGGGCGACGCCCTCCTGCTCGAACCCCGCTCCGGCTACGTCTACGAAGTCATCCCCAAGAGCGAGGTCGAAGAGCTCGTCCTCGAAGAAGTCCCCGACATCAGCTACGAGAAGATCGGCGGCCTCGGCGGCCAGATCGAGATGATCCGGGACGCCGTCGAGCTCCCCTACCTCTACCCCGACCTCTTCAAGGAGCACGAACTGCGGCCGCCCAAGGGCGTGCTGCTCTACGGGCCCCCCGGCTGCGGCAAGACGCTGATCGCGAAAGCCGTCGCCAACTCCCTTGCCAAGAAGGTCGCCGAGGTCACCGGACAGCCCGCGGGGAAGAGCTACTTCCTCAACATCAAGGGCCCCGAACTCCTCAACAAGTACGTCGGCGAGACCGAGCGCCACATCCGCCTGGTCTTCCAGCGAGCCCGCGAGAAGGCGAGCGAGGGCACCCCCGTCATCGTCTTCTTCGACGAGATGGAATCCCTCTTCCGCACCCGCGGATCCGGCGTCAGCTCGGACGTGGAGAACACCATCGTCCCCCAGCTGCTCGCCGAGATCGACGGCGTCGAAGGCCTGGAGAACGTCATCGTCATCGGCGCCTCCAACCGCGAGGACATGATCGACCCCGCGATCCTGCGGCCCGGACGACTCGACGTCAAAATCAAGATCGAGCGCCCGGACGCCGAAGCGGCGAAGGACATCTTCGCCAAGTACCTCACCGAACGGCTCCCCCTGCACGCCGACGACCTGGCCGAACACAGCGCCGACCGGCGCACCACCGTCCAGGGCATGATCCAATCCGTCGTCGAGCAGATGTACGCCGAATCCGAGGAGAACCGCTTCCTCGAGGTGACGTACGCCAACGGCGACAAGGAAGTCCTCTACTTCAAGGACTTCAACTCCGGCGCCATGATCGAAAACATCGTGGGCCGCGCCAAGAAGATGGCCATCAAGGCCTTCCTCGAAGCGAACCAGAAGGGCATCAGGGTCGCCCACCTCCTCCAGGCTTGCATCGACGAGTTCAAGGAGAACGAGGACCTGCCCAACACCACCAACCCCGACGACTGGGCCAGGATCTCCGGAAAGAAGGGCGAGCGGATCGTGTACATCCGAACCCTCGTCACCGGAAAGCAGGGCGCAGACACCGGACGCTCCATCGACACGGTGGCCAACACCGGTCAATACCTGTAGAACACAGGACGGCTGCGGGTGTCCTTCACGGGTACCCGCAGCCGTCTGCTTTTCAATGAAGGCAATGATCTCCCCACCAGCGCAAAGGCGTTCTAGGCTCTTCGGTACCGCCGAGTCGCGCAGTGCGGGGACGGGCACCGCACACGCACCGGAGCAACAGCGGTACTTGAGCGCCGTTCCCGAACGGGAGCGCCGCCGGGCAAGGAGGGCCGCATGACCGTACGGCGAGTAATGGGCATCGAGACGGAGTACGGCATCTCCGTCCCCGGCCACCCCAACGCCAACGCAATGCTCACCTCGTCCCAGATCGTCAACGCCTATGCCGCGGCGATGCACCGGGCGCGGCGCGCCCGCTGGGACTTCGAGGAGGAGAACCCGCTGCGGGACGCGCGGGGTTTCGACCTCGCCCGCGAGGCCGCCGACTCCAGCCAGCTGACCGACGAGGACATCGGCCTCGCCAACGTCATCCTGACCAACGGAGCGCGCCTCTACGTGGACCACGCGCACCCCGAATACAGCTCACCGGAGATCACCAACCCCCTGGACGCGGTCCTCTGGGACAAGGCCGGCGAACGCATCATGGCCGAAGCCGCCGAACGCGCGGCCCAGCTCCCCGGCGCCCAGCCGATCCACCTCTACAAGAACAACACCGACAACAAGGGCGCCTCCTACGGCACGCACGAGAACTACCTGATGAAGCGGGACACCCCCTTCTCCGACATCGTGCGCCACCTAACCCCCTTCTTCGTCTCCCGCCAGGTCGTCACCGGCGCAGGACGCGTCGGCATCGGCCAGGACGGCCACGAACACGGCTTCCAGCTCAGCCAGCGCGCCGACTACTTCGAGGTCGAGGTCGGCCTGGAGACCACACTGAAGCGGCCCATCATCAACACCCGCGACGAGCCGCACTCCGACGCCGAGAAGTACCGCAGGCTCCACGTCATCATCGGCGACGCCAACCTCTCCGAGATCTCGACCTACCTCAAGCTCGGCACGACCTCCCTCGTCCTCGCGATGATCGAGGACGGCTTCATCAACGTCGACCTCGCGGTCGACCAGCCCGTGCGCACACTGCACCAGGTCTCCCACGACGCGTCACTCAAGCACCTCGTCACCCTCCGCAGCGGCCGCTCACTCACCGCCGTACAACTCCAGATGGAGTACTTCGAGCTCGCCCGCAAGTACGTCGAGGAGCGGTACGGCGCCGACGCCGACGAGCAGACCAAGGACGTACTGACCCGCTGGGAAGACGTCCTCGGCCGCCTGGAGAGCGACCCCATGAGCCTCTCCGGAGAACTCGACTGGGTCGCCAAGCGCGAGCTCATGGAGGGCTACCGCCGCCGCGACAACCTCGACTGGGACGCCGCCCGGCTCCACCTCGTCGACCTCCAGTACGCCGACGTACGCCCCGAGAAGGGCCTCTACAACCGGCTGGTCGCCCGCGGCAAGATGAAGCGGCTCCTCGACGAGGCGGACGTCGAGCGCGCCACCACCAAGCCGCCCGAGGACACCCGCGCGTACTTCCGCGGCCGCTGCCTCGAGCAGTACGCGGACGACGTGGCCGCGGCGTCCTGGGACTCGGTCATCTTCGACCTCCCCGGCCGTGACTCTCTGCAACGGGTGCCCACGCTGGAGCCCCTGCGCGGCACGAGGAACCACGTCAAGGAACTCCTGGACCGCTGCCGCACGGCAGAGGAGCTGGTTCGGGTCCTCTCGGGCGGCTGAAAGGTCATCGGCGGGGGAATCACAGAGGTGGGTCCCGCACGTTCCAGCAACTGCGGGGCCGATGTCGGGCCCGAAGCGTAGGGTCTGATCAAGAACGTCTAACCGAGCGAGCGGGGTGAGGTAGATGGCGACCAAGGACACCGGCGGCGGACAGCAGAAGGCGACGCGTCCCACCGAGGAGACCGAGGAGCAGACGCAGGACGCGCAGGCTTCGGAGGACCTCAAGGAACGCCAGGAGAAGCTGAGCGACGACGTCGACTCGGTTCTGGACGAAATCGATGATGTGCTCGAGGAGAACGCCGAGGACTTCGTGCGGTCCTTCGTTCAGAAGGGCGGAGAGTGACTTTGCCTTTGAATCGAAGGTTGGGGATGTAGGGAGGGGTCTTGTCGGAGCCGCTCAAGCGGTGCGCGCGATGTCGAGAGTTCAAGCCGCGCGAGGCGTTTGCATCGAATCGGGCTCTGCGTGACGGCCTGCAGTGCTACTGCAGGCCGTGCGCCGCGGAGTATCACCAGGAGCGGCAGAAGGCCAAGGGGAAGAACGTTCGGCCCAAGGTCGCAGCTCCGGCCGGGCACAAGTACTGCCGCAGGTGTGGGGAGACCAAGCCTCATGCGGAATGGGATCGCAACAAGGCGGCATCCGACGGCCTGTCCACTCGGTGCAAGGCGTGTCGGGCCATCGAAGGCCGCGCCTCCCATCTCAAGCGTCAGTACGGCATGACCGAGGCCGAGCGTGACGAACTCATCGGGTCCCAGAAGGGCCTCTGCGTGATCTGTCTCGAGGCACCTGCCGTGCATGTGGATCACTGTCACGAGACGGGTAAAGTCCGTGGCGTACTGTGCTTCAACTGCAACTCAGGCATCGGCAAGTTGGGGGACGACCCCGACAAGACCCGCCGAGCCACCGCTTACCTGGAAGGAAACTCGTGGAAGCCAATCCTCGTAGCACCGGGCGTCTACCAGCTGCCTTCCTGACGCCTGGTTCGTCGTCGTTCATGGATTTCCTGTCCGAGCACCAGCCGGAAATCCTCCCCGGCAACCGTCAACTGCCGCCCACCCAGGGCGTCATCGAGGCGCCGCACGGCACGACCATCGTGGCCGTGACGTTCCCGGGCGGTGTGGTTCTCGCCGGTGACCGGCGGGCGACCATGGGCAATGTGATCGCGCAGCGGGACATCGAGAAGGTGTTCCCGGCCGACGAGTACTCGGCGGTGGGCATCGCCGGTACGGCGGGTCTCGCCGTGGAGATGGTGAAGCTCTTCCAACTGGAGCTGGAGCACTTCGAGAAGGTGGAGGGCGCCACGCTCTCGCTCGAGGGCAAGGCGAACCGGCTCTCCACGATGATCCGCAGCAACCTGGGCATGGCCATGCAGGGTCTCGCCGTGGTGCCGCTGTTCGCGGGGTACGACGTGGACCGCGAGAAGGGCCGCATCTTCTCGTACGACGTGACGGGTGGGCGTTCGGAGGAGCACGGCTTCGCGGCGACCGGTTCGGGTTCGGTCTTCGCGCGCGGTGCGATGAAGAAGCTCTATCACGACGGTCTGACCGAGGAGCAGGCGACGACGCTGGTCGTCCAGGCGCTGTACGACGCGGCTGACGACGATTCGGCGACCGGTGGTCCGGATGTGGCCCGCCGGATCTATCCGATCGTCACCGTGATCTCCGACGAGGGGTTCCGGAGGCTGACGGACGACGAGTCGTCCGCGATCGCGCGCGCGATCCTGGAGAAGCGGCTCGAGCAGCCGGACGGCCCGCGCGCCGCACTGCTCTGATCGCTCCGAATTCGCCACTGACTGAAGTTTTTTGACAGAAAGGGACGGATCCGGTGTCGACGCCGTTCTATGTCTCACCCCAGCAGGCCATGGCCGACCGGGCGGAATACGCCCGGAAGGGCATCGCCCGTGGCCGCAGCCTTGTCGTGATGCAGTATGCCGACGGCATCGTCTTCGTCGGCGAGAACCCGTCCCGTGCGCTGCACAAGTTCAGCGAGATCTATGACCGGATCGGCTTCGCGGCCGCCGGCAAGTACAACGAGTACGAGAATCTGCGGATCGGCGGTGTTCGGTACGCCGACCTTCGTGGATATACGTACGACCGTGATGACGTGACGGCCCGTGGGCTCGCCAACGTCTATGCGCAGACGCTCGGCACGATCTTCTCCAGCAACGCGGAGAAGCCGTACGAGGTGGAGCTGGTCGTCGCCGAGGTCGGCGTGACGCCGGACGGTGATCAGATCTACCGTCTGCCGCACGACGGTTCGATCGTGGATGAGCACGGTTCGGTCGCGGTCGGTGGCAATGCCGAGCAGATCAGTACGTATCTCGACCAGCGTCACCAGGACGGGATGACGCTGGCCGAGGCGCTCAAGCTCGCGGTGCAGGCGCTGTCCCGCGACACCAACGGCAGTGAGCGGGAGATTCCCGCGGAGCGGCTGGAGGTGGCGATCCTCGACCGGACGCGGCCGCAGCAGCGGAAGTTCAAGCGGATCGTGGGGCGTCAGTTGTCGCGGTTGCTCGATGAGGGTGGTGCGACGGACGCGGCGACCGATACGGATGAGGATGCCGGGCCCGCGCCGCGGTCCGGCGGCGACGTCGAGTAGTCCGTTTCCGTTTTCTGTTTTTCCGGGTGCGCCCCGTGTTCCGGCCCTGTGGTCGGGAGGCGGGGCGCTTCTGTGTGTGCGTGCGTCAGTGGGTGGCGGGGCCGGTGGAGCCGCGGACGGTCAGTTCGACGGGGAGTGGGGTGGCGTCGGGGGTGCGGCCCTCCAGGACGGCGACGAGGGATTCCATGCCGCGTTCGCCGAACCGCTCGGCGGGCAGCCGGACCGTCGTGAGCTCCGGTTCGACGGCGGTGGCCAGGGTGAGGTCGTCGAAGCCGGTGACGGAGACGTCCTCGGGGACGCGCAGGCCGAGCCGTCGGGCGGCTTTGCAGACGCCGGCGGCGAGGAAGTCGTCGTCGCAGATGACGGCGGTGGGGCGGGGTCCTGGGGTGGAGAGGGCGGCTTCGGCGACGAGGCGGGCGGCCGCGACGTTGAGGGGGGCGGCGACGCGGCGTACGGCGGTGTCCGTGCCGCGCAAGGTCCGTGCGAGGGCTTCGGCGCGTACGTCGAAGGTCCAGGAGTCGACGTCGGCGGCGAGGTGCAGGAAGTCGCGGTGGCCGAGGGTGAGGAGGTGTTCCGTCACTTGGCGCATGCCGTCGGCGAGGTCGAGGTTGACGGTGGCGGCGCCGAGGCTGCCCGCTGGGTCGCTGTCGAGCATGACGAGGGGGAGGTCGTCGCCGCGGATGGTGGCGAGGACGTCGGAGGCCATGGAGGAGGCGAGTACGCCGTCGAGGGAGGCGCGGGCGGAGGCGAAGGGGTCGCGGGCGGGGCCGATGCCGTCGGGGGAGGGGTAGAGGACCACGCCGAAGCCGTGGCGGGCGGCGATGCGGGCGACGCCGGTGTAGACGTGTGCGAAGAATTCGTTGGTGAGTTCGGGGACGACGAGGAGTGCTGTTCTGGTTCTGCCGAGGCGGAGGTTGCGGGCGGCGAGGTTGGGGCGGTAGCCGAGTTCGCGGGCGGCGGTCCGTACGCGTTCGGCGGTGGGTTCGGCGACGCGGCCGCGCCATTTGTCGCCGAGGACGAGGGAGACGGTGGCTTGGGAGACTCCGGCCGCGCGTGCGACGTCGCGGCTCGTGGGGCGGGGGCCCCCGGCTTCCTGCAGTGGCCCGGCCAATTGGCACCTCCCGGTTCGTGCCCGCGCGCGGGGTGTGCCGTGTCGCGGGTTCGCGGTGGACCCGCGGACAGCGCTCATGGTACGTATGACGCCGGACGTTATACGTAAAACCCCGGCTGTGCGGCGCGGGGGGAGGGCGGGAGAGCATGGCTGCGGGATACGCGGAGATCCTCAGGACGCGCTACGCGACACGGCTGCTCGCCGGGACGCTGGTGGGCAGGCTGCCGAACGCCACGGCGGCGATCGCGATCGTGCTGTTCATCCGGGCCGAGGGCGGCACCTACAGCCTGGCCGGGGCACTCGCCGCGGTGTACGGCGTGGCGAACGCGGTGGGGCAGCCGCTGCTCGGGCGTCTCGTCGACCTGTACGGCCAGCCGCGGGTCCAGCTGCCCGCCGCGCTGCTCTCGGGCCTCGGCATGGCGGTGTTCGCGTTCACGGGGCCGGACCAGCTGGCGCTCGCCTATGTGGCGGTCGGGGCCGCGGGTCTGTTCACGCCGCCCCTGGAGGGCGGTCTGCGTGCTCTGTGGCCGAGCGTCCTCGGCAAGGAGGAGCAGGTCCACACGGCGTATGCCATGGATGCCATCGCTCAGGAAGTCATGTTCACCGTAGGGCCGTTGCTCATCACGGGCTGCGTGGCCCTGTGGTCGGAGCAGGCGGCGCTGCTCGTCGTCAACGTGGTGGGTGTGCTCGGTGCCCTCTCCGTAGTGGTGTCCCGGCCTTCGCGCGCGTGGCGTTCGGCGCCGCGGGAGGCGCACTGGCTCGGCGCCCTGCGCTCGCCGGGGCTGCTCGTGCTCCTCGGTGCGTTCCTCTTCATCGGTATGGCGCTGGGCTCGATCACGGTCGCGGGTGTCTCGTACGCGGACACGCACGGCGGTGACGCGGTGTACGGCTGGATGATGGCGGCGGTCGGGCTGGGCGCGCTCGTGGGCGGGTCCGTGTACGGGGCGCGGCCGTGGAGCGGTGCGCCGGAGCGGAGGCTGAGTGTCCTGGTGGCGTTGCTGGCGGTCTGCTATTGGCCGTTGGTGCTCACGCCGGGGGCGGTGGCCATGACGGCGCTGGCGGCGCTCGCGGGTGTGTTTCTCGCGCCGGCGCTCGCGTGTGCGTTCATCATCGTGGACCGGCATGCTCCGCGGGGCACGGTGACCGAGGCGTTCTCGTGGCTCGTGACGACGTTCACGGTGGGGGCGTCGCTGGGGACCGCGGTGGCGGGGCCGGTCGTGGAGTGGGGTGGTACGGCGTGGGGCTTCGCGGTGCCGGGGCTGGCGGGTGTGGCCGCGTTTGCGGTTCTGCTGGCCACGGCGCGGGTGCTCGTACCGGTCGTGGAATCGGGGGTCGTTGCGGGTTCATCGGAAAATGATCGAAACGGTGCTGCCGAACCCGGTTTCAGTGCCGGGCATCAGGCGTAATGTTCAGTCATGGACCGCCGCATTTTCGGGCTGGAGAACGAGTACGGCGTCACATGCACGTTCAGGGGACAGCGCCGTCTGTCACCTGACGAGGTGGCGCGCTACCTCTTCCGCCGTGTTGTGTCATGGGGCCGCAGCAGCAACGTCTTTCTGCGGAACGGCGCCCGCCTGTATCTCGACGTGGGCTCACATCCGGAATACGCGACACCCGAATGTGACAACGTGACCGAGCTGGTCACCCACGACAAAGCGGGCGAGCGCATTCTGGAAGGCCTGCTCGTCGACGCCGAGCGCCGCCTGCACGAGGAGGGAATCGCGGGCGACGTCTACCTTTTCAAGAACAACACCGATTCGGCGGGAAACTCCTACGGCTGCCACGAGAACTATCTGGTGGCCCGTCACGGGGAGTTCTCCCGGCTCGCGGACATCCTCATTCCGTTCCTCGTCACGCGGCAGCTGCTGTGCGGTGCGGGCAAGGTGCTGCAGACTCCGCGCGGCGCCGTGTACTGCGTCAGCCAGCGTGCCGAGCACATCTGGGAAGGGGTGTCCTCCGCGACCACCCGGTCCCGGCCGATCATCAACACCCGCGACGAACCGCACGCGGACGCCGAGCGCTACCGCAGGCTCCACGTCATCGTCGGTGACTCGAACATGTCCGAGACGACCATGCTCCTCAAGGTCGGTGCCACCGATCTCGTGCTGCGCATGATCGAGGCGGGCACCGTGATGCGTGACCTCACCCTGGAGAACCCGATCCGGGCCATCCGTGAGGTCAGCCATGACATCACGGGCCGCCGCAAGGTGCGTCTGGCCAGTGGCCGGGAGGCCTCGGCCCTCGAGGTGCAGCGCGAGTACTACGAGAAGGCGGTGGACTTCGTCGACCGCCGCGGCATCCGCACCGGCACCGTCGAGCAGGTTCTGGAGCTGTGGGGCCGCGCCCTGGACGCGATCGAGAGCGAGGACCTCGACCGCATCGGCACCGAGATCGACTGGGTGATGAAGTACAAGCTCATCGAGCGGTACCGCGCGAAGAACAACATGACCATGTCGCACCCGCGGGTCGCGCAGATAGACCTCGCGTACCACGACATCCACCGTCGCCGAGGGCTCTACTACCTCCTGGAGAAGAAGGGGCAAGCCGCCCGTATCTGCAACGACTTGAAGATTTTCGAAGGCAAGTCGGTGCCGCCGCAGACCACCCGCGCGCGGCTGCGGGGCGACTTCATCCGGCGGGCCCAGGAGCAGCGGCGTGACTTCACGGTCGACTGGGTGCACCTCAAGCTCAACGACCAGGCACAGCGCACGGTGTTGTGCAAGGACCCGTTCCGGTCCGTGGACGACCGGGTGGAGAAGCTCATCGCCGGGATGTGAACCGTGGGTCCCGAGGGGCCCGGGGGAATCGAGTGAGGTTGCGGGAACGCAACACGGGCGCCGTACGTTCCTCGTACGGCGCCCTTCTCACGCCGTAGAGTTGCGCGCACGCCAACCCACAAGATCGACCGATACGAGGCCCCCACCGTGCGCCGACGCTCACTTCTCCTTGCTGTCCCGGCCGGCCTGCTCACGCTGGCAGGCTGTGGTGACGACAAGGCCGACAAGGCCAAGACGAAGCCCAGCGACAGTCCGACGAACGCCACGTCGGCCCCGCCGACCGCGAAGATCGTGGACGGGCCGCTGCCCGAGATCACGAAGGGCGACAAGTTCGGTGAGAAGCCGACCGTCGCCAAGGGCAAGGGCAAGCCGTCCTCCGACCTCGCGGTCAAGACCCTGATCGAGGGCAAGGGCAAGGAGGTCGTCAAGGGCGACTATCTGCAGGCCAGTTATCTGGGCCAGATCTGGGCGACGGCCAAGGTCTTCGACAACTCGTACGACCGGGGGAACCCCACGGTCTTCCCGATCGGTGTCGGCCAGGTCATCCCGGGCTGGGACCAGGCCCTGGTCGGCAAGAAGCTCGACAGCCGCGTGGAGCTCGCCATCCCGCCGAAGATGGGGTACGGCGAGGAGGGCAACAAGCAGGCGGGCATCAAGGGCTCGGACACGCTCGTGTTCGTCGTCGACCTCGTGAACACCTTCAACAGCAAGAGCTCGGCGAAGGGCAAGGAGGTCGCGCAGTCGAACAAGGACCTGCCCAAGGTCGGCACGAACACCGACGGCAAGGCCCCCTCGATCGACGTCCCGAAGACCGACGCGCCCAAGAAGCTCGTCGCGTCGTACGTCCTGGAGGGCGACGGCGACGAGGTCAAGGAGACCGACGGTCTCCTGTGCCAGTACAAGGGTGTGCTCTGGGCGGACGGCAAGGAGTTCGACTCGTCGTACAAGAGCAAGCAGCTGGCCTCGTTCCAGCTGGCGCAGGTCGTCAAGGGCTGGGCGCAGGGTCTGACCGGCAAGAAGGTCGGCAGCCGCGTCCTCATCGTCATCCCGCCGGAGCTGGGGTACGGCGACCAGCCGCCGCAGGGCAGCTCGATCAAGAAGGACTCCACGCTGGTCTTCTGTGTGGACATCCTCGCGAAGATGTGACCGCTCGGGATGCAAGACTGTCCGGGCTGACCTTTCGTATCAAGCAGGAGCATTTTCGTGAGCATTGACAAGCCCGAGGTCGACTTCCCCGTCGGCGAGGCGCCGACCGAGCTGCAGATCAAGGACATCTGGGAAGGTGACGGGGCGGTCGCCAAGGCGGGCGACCGCGTCAAGGTCCACTACGTGGGTGTGGCCTTCAGCACGGGCGAGGAGTTCGACGCGAGCTGGAACCGCGGCACCCCGCTGGAGTTCCAGCTGGGCGCCGGTCAGGTCATCTCCGGCTGGGACCAGGGCGTGCAGGGCATGAAGGTCGGTGGCCGGCGCGAGCTGACCATCCCGGCCCACCTGGCGTACGGCGACCGCGGCGCCGGTGCCGGCCGCATCGCCCCGGGCGAGACCCTGATCTTCGTCTGCGACCTGGTCTCCGTCTGAGGACGCCTGTGACCTGATCCTTTCGCCGAGGGTCCATGCCTGTCCGGCATGGGCCCTCCCGTCTCCCACCACCACCCTCAACGGAATTCCCTTCGGGATGCACCCCTAGCCCTCGGCTTTTCCCCGGACACCCCGGGGCGGTACGGTCATCGGTCGGAAGCACAATCTGAACAGCCGAGAAAGGGCGTCGATGGCCATTGCCAAGGCCGAGCGGCTGATGAATCTTGCGCTGTGCCTGCTCGGGACCCGGCGGCCGCTGAGCAAGCGCGAGCTTCGGGACTCCATCGAGGCTTACGTCGAGGCCTTCGGCGCGGGGGGCCGGTCGGCCGGGTCCGACGACTCCTTCAACCGGATGTTCGAGCGCGACAAGGACGATCTGCGCGAGCTCGGCCTGGTCATCGAGACCGTGGAGAACCTCGACGGTGAGGTGGGCTACCTCGCCCGCCGCGACAGCAACCGGCTGCCGCCCATCACCCTCGACGCCGAGGAGGCCGCGGCCCTAGGCCTGGCCGCCAAGGTCTGGCAGCAGGCCCGCCTCGCCGGGGCCGCCAGCGGCGCCCTGCAGAAGCTGCGCGCCGCCGGCCTGCCCGAGGGCGTGGATCCGTACGGGGCGCACAGCGCTCTGGAGCCCCGCATCCCGGCGCACGAGGCGTCCTTCGAGCCGCTGATGCTGGCCTGCCGCGACCGCCGCCCCGTCGTCTTCGACTACCGCAAGGCCACCGCGGCCCGCCCCGAGCAGCGCCACGTGGAGCCGTGGGCGCTGGAGTGCTGGCGCGGCCACTGGTACCTCGCGGGCTGGGACCGCGACCGGGGCGCCGAGCGTGTCTTCCGGCTCTCCCGGATCACCGGCAAGGTGCGCGCCCGCGCGGGGAAGTACACGGCCGACGTCCCGGACGTCGTCACGGTCCGTGAGACCGTCGCGGGCTGGGCGGGGGAGACCGCCGACCGCACCGCCCTGATCCGGCTGCGCACGGACGCCGGCTACCCGCTGCGGGCCAAGGCCGTCGCGGTGCGGGAACTGAACGACGGATGGACGGAGTTGGAGATTCCGTACGGTCACGGGCTCGATGCCTGGCTGGTGGAGTTCGGGCCCGACGTGGTGGTCCTTGAGCCCGCCGAGCTGCGGGCAGACGTCGTGGACCGGCTGCGCGCCGTGGCCAAGGGCTGAGGGGGAACGGAAGACCAATGGCCTCGAACGCCATCGATCAGACGCGGCGGATGCTGTCGCTGGTCACCTATCTGCGGGAGCGCCCCGGCGCCCACGTCGGCGATGTCGCCCGCGCCTTCGGCATCACCACGGACGAGCTGATCTCCGACCTCGACGTGCTGCCGATGTGCGGGACCAGCTTCCGCGGCGGCGACCTCCTCGACATCGACACCGACGGCGACCGCATCTGGTGGCACAACCCCGACGACGTCGCGGCCCCGCTGCGGCTCGCCGCCGACGAGGCGACCGCCCTGCTCGTCGCCGCCCGCGCCGTGGCCACCCTGCCCGGCCTGCGCGAGAGCGACCGCCTGGCGCTGCTGCGCGCCACCGCGAAGCTGGAGACCGCGGCGGGCGAGGCGGCGGGCGCCAGCTCACGCCTCTCGGTGACCTTCGAGTCCGAGGGCGGCGTCTTCGCCGACGTCGACCGGGCCATCTCCGAGCGCCGCAGGCTCTGGATCCGCTACTACTCACCCGCCCGCGACGAGGTCACCGAGCGCGAGATCGACCCGATCCGCCTGGTGAGCGTCGGCCACACCTATGTGGAGGCGTGGTGCCGCCGCTCCGAGGCGCGCCGCACCTTCCGCCTCGACCGGGTCGCCGAGATCAAGATCCTCGACGAGCCGTCCGCGCCGCCCGAGGTGGAGCTGCGCGACCTCTCCGAAGGTCTCGTGCAGCCCGCCGCCGAGGACCCCGAGGTCGTCGTCGAGGTCGGGCCGGGCGGCCGCTGGGTCGCCGAGTACTACCCGCACGACAGCGCCGAGGAGCTGCCCGACGGCGGCCTGCGGATCACGCTGCGCACCCCCGAGCCCGCCTCGCTGCGCCGGCTCGCGCTGCGGCTCGGCAGGGACGGCCGGATCGTCTCCCCGGCGCAGCTCGCGGACAGTGCGCGGCAGGCGGCGCGGGAGGCTCTCGAGGCGTACGACAGGGGCGTCGAGACGTACGAGAAGGACGTCGAGACGTACGAGAGGGATCACGACAGTCAGGAGCAAGGACGTTGAGCACACCGACGATGTCCGGACTGCCCGGGGTGCCGGCGCAGCGGCGGGCGGCCCCCGTCTTCTTCACGGCCGCCTGCCCCGACTGCCGCGCCCGCTTCGAGCTGTCCGCCGGGGCCCTGCGGCTCGCGATCGGCGCCGGGCCCCGCACCACCTTCTACTCCTTCACCTGTCCCGAGTGCGGGGCCGCGGTGCGCAAGCCCGCGGGGGAGCGCATCGTCGAACTCCTCACCGGCGGCGGGGTGCGGACGCTGCGTCTGCACTCGACCGTCTAGGCTCGGCGCATGTTCTGGGCGATGCTCGCGATCGCGGCGGGCTTCTTGGGCCTCGCCGTCCTCGGCGTACTGGCGGTCAAGGTCTTCGTGGAGGCGCAGCGTCTCGCGCGTCAAGTGACCGAGACCACACGGCAGATCAATCGGGCGGCGGAGGATCTGGAAAAGGCGGCGGCCGGTGTGGCCCGTGCGGGACGCGGGGCTCTTTAGCGTCGGTGGCGTCCGCGACCTGTCAACTCCCCGAGGGGGGCGGGTACGCTGCGGACACGGCCCGGGATCGAGGCGGGGGCCGCACTCGGAGTATGCGCGGGGATTGCCGAGCGTTTACCCCGGGGGGTTACGATCGCTGTCAGCGCGGGAGATCGGATGTATGTCCGGTCTGCCGGGCAACCAGACTCCTGTCGCCTCGGTGAAGAAGGTATACAGCTATGGGTAGGCTCGGCCCCACCGAGATCATTCTCATCCTCGTCATCATCGTCCTGCTGTTCGGTGCCAAGAAGCTCCCCGACATGGCCCGCTCCCTGGGCAAGTCGGCCCGCATCCTCAAGAGCGAGGCCAAGGCCATGAAGTCCGAGGGCAAGGACGACGCCGCCGCCCCGGCCGACCCGCCGAGCGACCCGGCCCTCCAGAAGCGCACGATCCAGGCTGCTCCCGGCGACGTGACCAGCTCGCGCCCGGTCACCGAGCCGACCGACCGTACGACGCAGCGCTGATCCAAGGCCGGCGACGGCCGGCCTGCCGCACGAGATGAGGACGTGGGTTGCTCAAGTCTGCCCGCAAGAAGGAGAAGGACCCCGAGGGGCGGATGTCCCTCGCGGAGCACCTGCGCGAGCTCCGCAACCGGCTCGCGAAGGGTCTCCTCGCCATCACGGTCGTATCGATCGTGGCGGCTTTCTACAGCCAGGAGCTGATGGAGTTCCTGGCTGATCCGGTGCCGCGCTGCGAGCCCGGCATGAAGGAGACCGGCGGTCACTGCGCGAAGGTCACGTTCAACGACCTGCTGTCGCCGTTCACCACCACGGTGAAGGTCAGCCTCATGGTCGGCATCATCGTGTCCAGCCCGGTCTGGCTGTACCAGCTGTGGGCGTTCGTCGCGCCCGGCCTGCACAAGCACGAGCGGAAGTACACCTACTGGTTCGTCTCCGCCGCGGTGCCCCTCTTCTTCGGAGGCGCCTGGCTGGCCTACACGATCCTCCCGGTCAGCATGCGCGTCCTGCTCGGCATCACGCCCGACGGTGCCGAGAACCTGCTGCCGATGGACAAGATCCTCGACTTCACCGTCAGGATGGTCCTCGTCTTCGGCATCTCCTTCGAGTTGCCGCTGCTCCTGGTCATGCTCAACATGACGGGGATGGTGACCGGACGCCGCATGCTCACGTGGTGGCGCGGCGTGGTCATGGGAGTCTTCATCTTCGGCGCCGTGGCGACCCCGACCACCGACCCGGTCGGCATGATCGCCCTCGCGGGACCGATCGTCGTCCTGTACTTCATGGCCGTCGGCATCTCCTTCCTGAACGACGCGCGCCGCCGTCGCAACGATCCCGACGCCGAGCTCGACGACGACGAGGCGTCCGACCTGGATCTGACGCCCGAGGCCGTCGGCGAGGTCGAGTCGGTGCGGTCGCCGCAGGCGCTGCCGGAGCAGGCGGGCACCGGGCGGGCCGATCATCGTGTGAACGGTTTCGACGATGTGACCTGACCTTGTAGGGTCCGGCCGTGACCAGCGAGATCACCCTCTTCGTCAATCCCACCGCGGGCCGCGGCCGGGGCGCCCACGCGGCGCAGCCGGCCGCTTCGGCGTTGCGGGCCCGTGGCTTCTCCGTCCGCACCGTCATCGGGGAGGACGCCCCCGACGCGCTGCGGCGGGCCCGCGAGGCCGTCGACGGCGGCACGGGGGCGCTGATAGCCGTCGGCGGTGACGGCATGGCGAGCCTCGCGTTGCAGGCCGCCGCCGGGACGCGCACCCCGCTCGGGGTGATCGCGGTGGGCACCGGCAACGACTTCGCGCGGGCGCTCGGCCTCCCGGTGCGCGAGCCGGCCGCCGCGGGGGAGATCGTGGCCGAGGCGCTCAAGGGGGCACGCACCCGTGACGTCGACCTCGGGAAGGCCGGCGGCACCTGGTTCGGGACCGTGCTCGCCTCCGGCTTCGACTCGCGCGTGAACGACCGGGGCAACCGGATGCGGTGGCCCACGGGACGCTTCAAGTACGACCTGGCGATGGTCGCGGAGCTGGCCGCGTTCAAGCCGATCCCGTACCGGCTCACGCTGGACGGCGGTGACGTCCACGAGGTCGAGGCCACGCTGGTCGCGGTCGGCAACGGCACCTCGTACGGCGGAGGCATGCGGATCTGCGCGGGGGCCGACATGAGCGACGGTCTTTTCGACGTCACCGTGGTGGGGGAGTGCAGCCGGACGACGCTGCTCAAGGTCTTCCCGCGGGTCTACAAGGGCACGCACCTCGACCATCCGAAGGTCACCGTGCACCGGACGGCCAGGGTCGAGCTCGCCGCGCCCGGTGTCACCGGGTACGCGGACGGGGAGCCGCTGGGCGCGCTGCCGCTGACCGCGGAGTGCGTGCCGGGGGCGGTGCGGGTGCTGACGGCGTGATCCGCCGTGGCCCGTGACCTGCCGTGACCCGTCGTGTCCCGCCGGCACCGGGCCGCGGTCATGATCATCGCGAGATAATGATCGTCCGTTGTCAGTGGTGGCCGGTAGTCTCGAAAGCACGATGACAGAGGACCTCTCACCGGCCGAGCGGTACGCGGCGGCGCGCAAGCGCGCTGTCGAGCAGGCCACCGCACTCGCGTCCTTCCGCGAGATGTACGAATTCGGCCTCGACCCCTTCCAGATCGAGGCCTGCCGGGCCCTGGAAGCGGGCAAGGGCGTGCTCGTGGCCGCCCCCACGGGCTCGGGCAAGACGATCGTCGGCGAGTTCGCCGTGCACCTCGCGCTTCTCCAGGGCAAGAAGTGCTTCTACACCACGCCCATCAAGGCGCTCTCCAACCAGAAGTACGCCGACCTCTCCAGAAGGTACGGCGCGGACAAGGTCGGTCTCCTCACCGGCGACAACAGCGTCAACAGCGACGCCCCGGTGGTCGTGATGACCACCGAAGTCCTGCGGAACATGCTGTATTCCGGCTCGCAGTCGTTGCTGAACCTCGGCTATGTGGTCATGGACGAGGTGCACTACCTCTCCGACCGCTTCCGCGGCGCCGTCTGGGAGGAAGTGATCATCCACCTCCAGGAGTCGGTCACGCTGGTCTCCCTGTCGGCCACGGTGTCGAACGCCGAGGAGTTCGGTGCCTGGCTCGACACCGTCCGCGGTGACACCGAGGTGATCGTCTCCGAGCACCGGCCCGTGCCGCTCTTCCAGCACGTGCTCGCCGGGCGCCGGATGTACGACCTCTTCGAGGAGGGTGAGGGCCGCAAGAAGGCGGTCAACCCGGACCTCACGCGCATGGCGCGCATGGAGGCCAGCCGTTCGTACAACCCGCGCGACCGCCGCAAGGGCAAGATGATCCGGGAGGCGGACCGCGAGCGGGAGCGCCGCCAGCGGTCGCGGATCTGGACGCCGGGGCGCCCCGAGGTCATCGAGCGGCTCGACGCCGAGGGCCTGCTGCCCGCCATCACGTTCATCTTCAGCCGCGCGGGCTGCGAGTCCGCGGTGCAGCAGTGTCTGTACGCGGGCCTTCGGCTGAACGACGACGAGGCGCGGATGACGGTCCGCGAGATCGTCGAGGAGCGCACGGGCTCCATCCCGAACGAGGACCTGCATGTCCTCGGCTACTACGAATGGCTGGAGGGTCTTGAGCGCGGCATCGCGGCGCACCACGCGGGCATGCTGCCCACCTTCAAGGAGGTCGTCGAGGAGCTGTTCGTGCGCGGCCTCGTCAAGGCCGTCTTCGCCACCGAGACCCTCGCGCTCGGCATCAACATGCCCGCGCGGAGTGTGGTGTTGGAGAAGCTCGTCAAGTGGAACGGCGAGCAGCACGCCGACATCACCCCGGGTGAGTACACGCAGCTGACCGGCCGGGCCGGGCGCCGCGGCATCGACGTCGAGGGCCATGCGGTGGTGCTGTGGCAGCGCGCCATGAGCCCCGAGCACCTGGCGGGCCTCGCGGGCACGCGTACGTATCCGCTGCGCTCCAGCTTCAAGCCGTCGTACAACATGGCGGTCAATCTGGTCGAGCAGTTCGGGCGGCACCGCTCGCGTGAGCTTCTGGAGACGTCGTTCGCGCAGTTCCAGGCCGACAAGTCGGTCGTCGGGATCTCCCGGCAGGTGCAGAAGAACGAGGAGGGCCTGGAGGGCTACAAGGCCTCCATGACCTGTCACCTGGGCGATTTCGAGGAGTACGCGCGGCTGCGCCGCGAGCTCAAGGACCGCGAGACCGAGCTGGCCAAGCAGGGTGCCTCCCAGCGCAGGGCCGCCGCCGCTGCCGCCCTGGAGAAGCTCAAGCCGGGTGACGTCATCCACGTCCCGACGGGGAAGTACGCGGGTCTGGCCCTCGTGCTCGATCCCGGGCTGCCGGCCGGGCGGGCCAACGGCCACCGCGGCTTCGACCACGTGGACGGGCCGCGGCCGCTGGTGCTCACCGCCGAGCGGCAGGTCAAGCGGCTCGCGTCGATGGACTTCCCGGTGCCCGTCGAGGCCCTGGAGCGGATGCGCATCCCGAAGTCGTTCAACGCCCGCTCGCCGCAGTCCCGCCGCGATCTGGCGTCCGCGCTGCGCACCAAGGCCGGGCACATCGTCCCCGACCGGCACCGCAAGGGGCGTGCGGCGGCCGCCGACGACCAGGAGATCGCACGGCTGCGCACGGAGCTGCGCGCGCACCCGTGCCACGGCTGCGACGAGCGCGAGGACCACGCCCGCTGGGCCGAGCGGTACTACCGCCTCAAGCGCGACACCGCCCAGCTGGAGCGCCGCATCGAGGGGCGTACGAACACGATCGCCCGCACCTTCGACCGCATCGTCGCGCTCCTCACCGAGCTCGACTATCTGCGCGGCGACGAGGCCACCGAGCACGGCAGGCGGCTCGCCCGGTTGTACGGGGAGCTGGACCTGCTGGCCAGCGAGTGCCTGCGTGCCGGTGTGTGGGAGGGGCTGAGCCCGGCCGAACTGGCCGCGTGCGTATCGGCGTTGGTGTACGAGTCGCGGGTCGGTGACGACGCGCTGGCGCCCAAGCTGCCGTCCGGTGCGGCGAAGGCGGCGCTGGGCGAGATGGTGCGCATCTGGGGACGTCTTGACGGTCTGGAGGAAGAGTTCAGGATCAGTCAGACGGAGGGCGTCGGCCAGCGCGAGCCGGACCTGGGCTTCGCCTGGGCGGCGTACATGTGGGCCAATGACAAGGGCCTGGACGAGGTGCTGCGCGAGGCGGAGATGCCGGCCGGTGACTTCGTGCGCTGGTGCAAGCAGGTCATCGACGTCCTCGGGCAGATCTCCGCGGCGGCGCCGCGCGAGGGCAGCACGGTCGCGAAGAACGCCCGCAAGGCCGTCGACCAGCTGCTGCGGGGCGTCGTGGCGTACAGCTCGGTGGGCTGACACCGCATCATTGCCTCACACGGGCGCGTTCCTCGACCGAACGGTCGTCGGACGCGCCCGTTCCGTATGCCCGTACGGCATCACTCCATGTGTTCGATTGATCGCCCGGCGTGCAAAAAGGGGAGAGTCTATGCCCCTCGGCGAGCCCTTTGCAGAGGCTTGCCGAATATGACTCGGCGGTGATTTCGGCGGACTAAGCTCGCCCGGAGCGCGGCGAGTTGGAACGAGTTGCGACGGATTCGCGCGCTTGTTCCCAAAACTCCCGATCGTTCGTTTCGTCGTTCCCGAAAACATGTTCCGTCATCCCCCCAAAGACGTCATATCCCCCAAGACGAGTGTTCAGAGGGCATACATGGTGAGTGTTCAATCGCCTCCCGGTGGCCGAGAAGTCCCTTACGCGCGCGTGCTGTTGCTGCCCGCCATGCTCATGGCGGCCGCGACCGGAGCCGCCGTCGCCTCGGTGGCGGCGCCGGCCAGGACCGCCGTCGGCTGGTGCGGCGCCGTCGCGACCCTCATGGTCGTCGCGGTCGGCGCCGAGGCGGTCCGCCGCGGCCGCACCATCCGGGGGCAGCGCACGCAGTACGCAGAGCGGCTCGCCTTCCTCGAACGGCGCGTCGCATCCCACGACGACGAGACCATTCGCCTGGGGCGGGAGATCCTGCCCGAGGCGCTCTGGCGGCTGCGGCAGGGCGAAGCGCCCGCGGATGTGATCCGCAACGTCGTCGACAAGGACGAGAACTTCTGCGAACTCCCCGACTCGCAGCGCGACTTGCTCCGCTCCGTCCTCGACACCCTGGACCACGAGGAAGCGATGCGCGAGTCCGCGCAGCGCGCCTTCGTCAACATCGCCCGGCGCGTCCAGTCGATCGTCCACCAGCAAGCCGCCGAACTCCGCGAGATGGAGGAGTTCCACGGCCGCAACCCCGAGGTCTTCGACGACCTGCTGCGCATCGACCACGGCACCGCCCTGATCGGCCGGCTCGCCGACTCCATCGCGGTGCTCGGCGGCGCCCGCCCCGGCCGCCAGTGGCCCAAGCCCGTCCCGCTCTTCAGCGTGCTGCGCGGCGCGATGTCCCGGATCCTCGACTACCCGCGCGTCGAACTGCACTCCATCGCCGACGTCGCCATCCACGGCACCTCCGTCGAGCCGCTCATCCACGCCTGCGCCGAGCTCCTCGACAACGCCACCCGCTACTCGCCGCCGCAGACCAAGGTGCACGTCACCGCCGTCGAGGTGCAGACCGGCATCGCCGTCGAGATCGAGGACGGCGGCGTCAGCCTCAGCGAGGAGGCCCGGGCCCGCGCCGAGCGCATGCTGGCCCAGGCACAGGCCGGCATCGACCTCAACGACCTCGGCGAGACCCCGCGCCTCGGCATGGCCGTCGTCGGCCGCCTCTCCCAGATGTACAACCTCCAGGTCTCGCTCCGGCAGTCCGCCTACGGAGGCGTCCGCGCGGTGCTCATCGTGCCCCGCGAGATGATGACCACCGGGCCCGCCCCCGGCCTCGCCCACGGCATCGGCGCCTCCGCCGTGCCGCGCGTCGACAACGCGGGACGCACCATCGAGGAGCCCGCCCGCAACATCCGCCGCAAGAAGCCGCGCGTCGTCACCGCGGGCCCGCCGCTGCGCTCCCCGCTCACCGCGACCGCGACCGTGGAGGACGACGTCCCCGAGGTCACCGAGTGGACGTCGGGCGGCCTGCCGCAGCGCCGCAGCCGCGTCAAGATCTCCCTCAAGGAGCGGTACGCCCAGGAGGCCGAGGCCCAGCGGATCGCCGAGGCCCACGCCGCCGCCACCGCGCCGCCGCCGCCCGCGCCCAAGCGGGACGAGCCCGAACCGGGCCTGTGGATCGAGGCGTTCATGAAGGGCGTCAAGGGAGACGACCCATCGGACGGATCCGGTCCGGTGCCCCCGCAGAACAACCACGGCAGCGCCGACGAGAGGGACTGGCAGTGATCCAGCAACGCGCCAACTTCGACTGGATGCTGAAGGAACTCGCCGACGGCGTACCGCAGACCCGCCAGATCGTGGTGCTCTCCGCCGACGGCCTGCGCATCGCGCGCTACGGCGGCGACCCCGACGCGGCCGACCGCATCGCCGCGGCCTGCGCGGGACTGCAGTCCCTCGCCGCCGCCGTCGCCACCGAGATCCCGCACAGCGACGGCGGCATGAAGATGGTCATCATCGAGATCAACGGCGGCTACTTCTACCTGATGGCCGCGGGCGCCGGCGCCTACCTCGCCGTGCTCGCCGACGAAACCGTCGACGCGGGCCTCATCGGCACCCGCATGCGCGACCTCGTCGTCCGCATCGGGGCGCACCTGACGAGTCCGCCCAGGCGTGACGGGCAGGCCGTATGACTCCTCCGCAAGACTCCTCCCACGGCTCGGAGCAGGGCGCGGGTCCGCCGGACCCCGGCACGCCCCCGCAGCGGGAGCGCCGCAGCCCCGAGAACCCGGAGCGGCTGTACATCCTCACCGGCGACGACTCCGAGCGGGCACCGCTCGACCTCGTCACCCTGATCGTCGCGCAGGGCGAGGCGTCCCCCATGGCCCAGCCGGAGCACTCCGCGATCCTGCGGCTGTGCACGACTCCGCTGTCCGTCGCCGAACTCTCGGCGTACATGGCGCTGCCGTTCAGTGTCGTGACCGTCGTCCTGACGGAGTTACTGGCGACCGAGCTCGTCCAGGCGCGCGCCCCCATCGTCCGCTCCGCGCTCCCCGACCGATCCCTCCTCGAAGCGGTGATGCATGGACTTCAGAAACTCTGAGACCACCGACACGATCTCCGGCCCGCGCAGTGAGGACGTCCTGCCGCACACCGCCACGGCCGCCGTGAAGGTCGTGATCGTGGGCGGGTTCGGGGTCGGCAAGACGACGATGGTCGGCTCGGTCAGCGAGATCCGCCCGCTGACCACCGAGGAGACCATGACCCAGGCGGGCATCGGGGTCGACGACAACTACGGCTCCGAGACCAAGACCGCCACCACCGTGGCGATGGACTTCGGACGCATCAGCATCTCCGAGGAGCTCGTCCTCTACCTCTTCGGCACCCCCGGCCAGGAACGCTTCTGGTTCCTGTGGAACGGCCTCTTCGAAGGCGCGCTCGGGGCGGTCGTGCTCATCGACACCCGCCGCCTCGAAGTCAGCTTCGACGTGATCGGCCGCCTGGAGGAGCGCGGCGTGCCGTTCGTCGTCGCCGTCAACGACTTCCCGGACGCGCCCGTCCACCCGGTCGAGACGCTCCGCAGGGCGCTCGACCTGGAACCGGCCGTGCCGATCATGGCGTGCGACGCCCGCCGCAGGGAGTCCAGCCGGGACGTCCTGATGACCCTGATGCGCTATCTCCACTCCCTGACGGTGATGCGCGTCTGAACCCCCTGACGGTGACGCGCGTCCGACCGCGCCCGCACCCCGTACCCAGCAACCCGGAACCCCACAGCGAAACCCGGAGCGACGACCGTGACGACTCCTCCCTCCCCCTCCTGGCCCGGCACCGACGACCGCACCGCACCGCCGCCCGGCTGCCCGGCCCACGGCCTCGGCCCCGGCGGTCTGCGCCGTCTCTACGGCCCCGAGGCGGACGCCGACCTCGCCGGCCTGTACGAGAAGCTGCGCGCCGAGCACGGCGCGGTGGCGCCCGTGCTGATCCACAACGACGTGCCGATGTGGGCGGTCCTCGGCCACAGCGAGAACCTGCACATGGTCCGCACCCCCTCGCAGTACACGCGCGACTCGCGCAGCTGGCGGGCGGTGCGGGACGGCACGGCCGGTCTCGACCATCCGCTCGCGCCCGTCTTCACCTGGCAGCCGATGTGCAGCTTCGTCGAGGGTGACGAGCACCAGCGGCTGCGCGGCGCGGTCACCGGCGCCATGTCGGGCATCGACCACCGCGGCATCCGCCGCTACATCAACCGGTACACGAACCACCTCCTCAACGACATCTGCCAGGACGGCCGCGCCGACCTCGTCAGCCAGTTCGCCGAGCACCTGCCGATGATGGTGATGTGCCACGTCCTCGGCATGCCCGAGGAGTACAACGAACGCATGGTGCAGTCCGCCCGCGACATGATCAAGGGCACCGAGACCGCCATCGCCAGCAACGCGTACGTGATGGAGGTCCTGATGGGGCTGGTGACGCGGCGCCGCGCCAACCCCGAGGAGGACTTCACCAGCAGCCTCATCGCGCACCCGGCGCGCCTCACCGACGACGAGGTCGCCGCGCACCTGCGCCTCGTGCTCATCGCCGCGTACGAGGCCACCGCCAACCTCATCGCCAACGTCCTGCGGATGGTCCTCACCGACCCGCGCTTCCGCGCCCAGCTCAGCGGCGGCCAGATGACCGTGCCCGAGGCGGTCGAGCAGTCCCTGTGGGACGAGCCGCCGTTCAGCGCGATGATCGGCTACTTCGCCAAGCAGGACACCCAGCTCGGCGGGCAGCGGATCCGGGCGGGCGACGGCCTGATCATGGGCATCGCGCCGGGCAACGTCGATCCGGTCGTACGCCCCGATCTCGCCGCCAACATGCAGGGCAACCGCTCGCACCTCGCGTTCGGCGGCGGGCCGCACGAATGTCCCGGCCAGGACATCGGCCGCGCCATCGCGGACACCGGCGTGGACGCGCTCCTGATGCGGCTGCCGGACGTCGAACTGGACATCGACGAGAGCGAGTTGCGGTGGACGGCGACGATCATGTCCCGGCACCTGGTCGAGCTGCCGGTTAAGTTCGCGCCGCGGCCCCCGCAGGACGTGACGGCCCGCCCTTCGGCGCAGGTGCCGACGCCGCGCAGGGACTGGCAGGTGTCGTCCCCGCCGCCGCGCCGGCCGGAGACCCCCGCCGCTCCGACCGCACGACCGGCGGCCGCAGCCCCCGCCGCGCCCCCCGCGGCCACTCGGCCCAAGGGAGCATGGCAGCGCTTCCTCACCTGGTGGCGCGGCTACTGAGCCGACGCGTCACCGACGGCTGCCGTGCTACTGCTGACTACCGCGCCACTGCCGGCTACCGAGCCCAGGCGTCGTACGCCGACCAGGCGCTCAGCGTCCGCCCACTGACGAAGCGGTGCGCGGCGCCCGTGACCGGATCCGTGAACTCCAGGACGCGCGCGAGGAGTTGCAGCGGCCGCCGGAAGTCGTCCGGCGCCACGGGTCCGGCGACCACGGGGTAGACCGGGTCGCCGAGGATCGGCAGGCCCAACGCGTTCATGTGGACGCGGAGTTGGTGGGTGCGGCCGGTGTGCGGGGTGAGGCGGTAGCGGCCGAGGCCGGCGCGGTGCTCGACGAGCTCGATCCGGCTCTCGCTGTTCGGCGCCGCGCCCGCCACCTCGTACGCCGCGATGACCCCGCGCTCCTTCACGATGTGACTGCGCACGGTCTGCGGTAGCGGCACGTCGGGGTCGTACGGTGCCACCGCCTCGTACTCCTTCCGCACGAGGCGCTCGCTGAACAGCGTCTGGTACGCGCCGCGTTCCTCGGGCCGCACGGTGAACAGGAGCAGTCCGGCGGTCAGCCGGTCCAGGCGGTGCGCGGCGCCGAGCGTCGGGATGCCGAGCTCCTTGCGGAGCCGGGCGAGGGCGGTCTGGGTGACGTGGCTGCCGCGCGGCATCGTCGCGAGGAAGTGCGGCTTGTCCACGACGACGATGTGCTCGTCGCGGTGGACGACGTCGAGGGTGAACGGCACGGGGACCTCCGGCCGCAGGTCCCGGTGGAACCAGACGAACGCGCCGGGCGCGTAGGGCGCCTCCGGGGTCACCGGGGCACCGTCCGCGCCGACGATCCGGCCGTCCCGCAGCATCGCGTCGATGACACCGGGCTCGGCCGCGAGCCGCTCCACCAAGTGGTCGCGCACGGTGGGCCACACCCCGTCGACCGGCAGCCTGACCCGAGCGGGGTCGACGCCGTCGCGCTGGGGGAGCGGGGCGGGCGGGATACGGGGCTTACGTGTCATCAGGGGGTCAGCGTACGGGGCGGCGTGGGGCGTGGGGGTGGGTGTGCGGGGTGGCGCGGGTCGGAGGGGGCGGCGTGTGGGGCGGCGTGGGGCGTGGGGGTGGGTGTGCGGGGCGGCGCAGGGCTGGGGGTGGGTGTGTGGGGCGGTGCGGGTCACGGGGGGCGGGTGTGCGGGTCACGGGGTCGGGCGTACGGGGCGGTGCGGGTCAGAAAGGGCAGTGTGCGGGGCGGTGCGGGGCACGGGGGTGGGCGTACGGGACGGCGCAGGTCACGGGGGGCGGGTGGTGGTGGCGGGTGTGTTTCGGGGGCTTTGGGGGCGGAGGGTGTGCGGGGCGCGCGGGCGGGGGGCCCGCAGGCTCATGTGCGCCCCGGAAAACCACTGCCGTCACCTGGGCCCCGCTGGCACGATGCGGCCATGCCTTTCAAGATCTCCGACATCGTCGCGGCCGGCACGCTCGCCCGCCGTGCCCAGCCGACGCTTCCCGTCACCGGCGGGGACCTGGTCCTGCGTCCCTGGGTGGCGGAGGACGCGCCTGCCGTGTACGAGGCGTTCCAGGACCCCGTGATACAGCGCTGGCACGCGCGGGTGGCCGACTCCGAGGACGAGGTGCGGGGCTGGATAGAGGGCTGGCGCAAGGCGTGGGCGGACGAGCGCGACGCGTACTGGGCGGTCGCCGATGCCGACTCCGGCCAGGTCGTCGGCCGGGTCGCCCTGCGGTGCATCGTCCTCGCCGACGGCCAGGCCGAGATCGCCTACTGGACCATGCCGTCCGCCCGCGGCCGGGGCATCGCCCCCCGCGCCGTCACGTCCCTCACGGAATGGGCCTTCGAGGAAGTCGGCCTGCACCGCCTGGAGCTGACCCACTCGACGGCCAACGAGGCGTCCTGCCGCGTGGCTCTGAAAACGGGCTTCACGCCGGAGGGTACGAAGCGGAGCGCGCTGCTGCACGAGGACGGCTGGCACGACATGCACCTGCATGCCCGCATCAGGGGAGACGCACCGACCGCGTCACCGTGATGCGGAGTCCCCCGAAGGCCCACACGTGCCGCGGGCGGACGGGCCGAGCGCGCAGTTCCCCGCGCCCCCGGGTGAGCCGATTCCCGCCCCGGGTTACGCCGTCCGCTCCTGCTCCGCCTCCACCTGCGCGTTCCACTCCCGCTTGGAGGCCTGCCAGCCGTCCTCGTTGTGGCCGAGGCGCCAGTAGCCGGAGATGGAGAGGCGGTCGCGGGGGATCTCGCGTTCCATGCGCAGGTAGCGGCGGAGCTCCTTCACGAAGCCTGCCTCGCCGTGGACGAAGGCGTGGAGGTCGCCTTCGGGGAACTCCAGGGTGCGTACGGCCTCGACGAGGAGCTGCCCGACCGGGCGGTCGCCGCGGTGGAGCCAGACGATCTCCGCGTCCGTCGCGATCTTCTGCTCCTCCTCGGGGCCCTCGACCTCGATGAAGACGTGGGCGACGGCGCCGCGGGGCAGCGCCTCGGCCGCCGCGGCGATGGCGGGAAGGGCGCTCTCGTCGCCGGCGAGCAGGTGCCAGTCGGCGTCCGCGCTCGGGGCGTAGCCGCCGCCGGGGCCGAGGAAGCGGACGACGGAGCCCGGCTGGACGTCCCGCGCCCACGGCCCCGCGAGGCCCTCGTCGCCGTGGATCACGAAGTCGAGGGCCAGCTCGCGTGTCTCCGCGTCCCACCACCGCACCGTGTACGTGCGCGTCACGGGCCACTGCTCGCGCGGGAACTCCTCGCGGATCCGCTGCATGTCGAAGGGTTCCGGATAGGTGACGCCCTCGGCGTCGAAGAGCAGCTTCACGTAGTGGTCGGTGCACTCGCCCGCCGTGAACTCGGCGAGACCTTCACCGCCGAGGACCACGCGCTGCATGTGCGGGGTCAGCCGTTCCGTGCGCACGACCTGCGCGACATGGGCCTTCGGTGCTTTGCGTGCCGGACGTTCTGCCATGGCGACGGCCTCCCCTGATCCACAATTACTTAGGTTTACCTAAGCTAACACCCTCAGGTGTGGAGGGTGGAGACAAGCCGTGTCAGCGAGCCGCCCAGGCCCCAGCGGGCCGCCAGCTCGTCCAGGGTCGCCGGATCGCGCGGCTCGTGCGGCAGCGCGAGGTCGACCTCCGGCAGGGGTACGTCGTCCGCCACCCGCACGACCTTCGGCGCGACCGCCACGTACGCGCGGGACTCGTCGAGCCGCTTGCGCTGGGACGGGGTGAGCTTCGACTTCGGGTCGTCGACGGCGGCCATGATCCCGTCCAGATCGCCGAACGCGTCCAGGAGCTTGGCTGCCGTCTTCTCGCCGATGCCGGGTACGCCGGGCAGGCCGTCGCTCGGGTCGCCGCGCAGCAGCGCCAGGTTCACGTAGCCGGGCCCGTCCACGCCGTACTTCTCGCGCAGCCACGCCTCGTCCGTCGTCTGGAGGGTGCCGACGCCCTTCAGGGGATAGAGGACGCGGATGCCGCGCTTGTCGTCGACCAGTTGGTAGAGGTCGCGGTCGCCGGTGACGATGTCGACGGGGCCGGTGGCGCGGGCCGCGAAGGTGCCGATCACGTCGTCCGCCTCGTACGCCTCGACGCCGACGCGGGCGATGCCGAGCGCGTCGAGGACGGCCTCGATGACGGGCACCTGCGGGGCGAGCGTGTCGGGGGTCTCCTCGGCGTCCGGGCCCGCGGCCACCTCCTCGGCGACGCGGTGCGCCTTGTAGGAGGGGATGAGCTCGACCCGCCAGTGCGGGCGCCAGTCCGCGTCCATGCACGCGACCAGGTCGTCCGGACGGTGGTCCTGGACGAGGCGGGTGATGAAGTCGAGCAGCCCCCGCACGGCGTTGACCGGGGTGCCGTCCGGCGCCTTCACGGATTCCGGGACGCCGAAATAGGCCCGGAAGTAGAGGGAGGCCGTGTCGAGGAGCATGAGCCGTCGTGTTCGCTGAGTCACATCGCGCATCATGCCGCACCGCACTGACAGCGCGACCGCGCAGCGCACAGCGCCGCCGTCCCGCCGCGCCCGGCGACGTCACCGCGTTGCGCATCGCGGCACACCGTGCCGAGTACGCAACGGATGTGAGCTGGGCCACTCCTTGGTTTGGTCCGGATAAGTGGGGGCAGGGGCGCACCCGGAGCGAACCCGGTCGCGTATTCAACTTTTCGATCGGTAAGCGGGCAGACGCCGCGTCGCTCCACGGCCCGCCGGCGGGGGAGGCGGGCCGTCTTGGTTCAACCCGAGAGGTGTATGTGTCCAGGCTGCAGGCCGAGCACTTGTACAAAGTGTTCGGCAGACGACCCGATGACGCGGTGGAGAAAATCCGCCACGGAGCCGACCGAGAGGAGCTGCGCGCCGACGGCACCACCGCTGCCGTGATCGACGCCTCCTTCGAGGTCGAGCCGGGCCAGATCTTCGTCGTCATGGGTCTCTCGGGATCCGGCAAGTCCACGTTGCTGCGCATGCTCAACGGACTGTCGGAGCCGACCGCCGGCCACGTGCGCTTCGACGGTCAGGACCTGACCGAGCTGAGCGCCAAGGAGATGCGGGAGGTGCGCTCCAAGAAGATCAGCATGGTCTTCCAGCACTTCGCGCTCTTCCCGCACCGCAGCGTTCTGGAGAACGCCGGCTACGGCCTCGAGGTGCAGGGCGTGCCGCGCGCCGAGCGCGAGAAGCGCGCCACCGAGGCGCTGGAGCTGGCGGGCCTCAAGGGCTGGGAGAAGTCCTGGCCCGACGAGCTGTCCGGCGGCATGCAGCAGCGCGTCGGCCTGGCCCGCGCGCTCGCCACCGACGCCGACCTGCTCCTCATGGACGAGTCGTTCAGCGCGCTCGACCCGCTGATCCGCCGCGACATGCAGGACCAGCTCCTGGTCCTCCAGAAGCGGCTGAAGAAGACCATCGTCTTCATCACCCACGACCTCAACGAGGCCATGCGCCTGGGCGACCAGATCGCCGTCATGCGCGACGGCCGCATCGTCCAGATAGGCAACGCCGAGGACATCCTCGTCACGCCGGCCAACGACTACGTGGCCGCGTTCACGCAGGACGTCGACCGCTCCCGGGTGCTCACCGCGGGCGCGATCATGGCCGACCCCGACGAGGACTTCGTGATGGCCGACGCCCCCGCGACGGTCACCGAGGACACCCCGATCATCGAGCTGTTCACGCCCTGCTCCACGAGCGAGGTGCCGGTCGCCGTGACCGACGGCGACGGCAAGCTCGTCGGCGTCGTGCCGCGGGCCAGGCTGCTCGCCGTGCTCGGCGAGCCGATGGAGTCCGAGACCGACGCGGACTCCGCAGCGGACGCGGCCGTACCCGCCCAGGACAAGGGCGACAAGAACGTGGGCAAGGTGAGCAGCGGTGCCTAGGATTCCCTTCGGCGACTGGGTCAATGACTCGGTCGAGTGGCTCAGAACCCACATGGACTGGCTGTTCTCGTTCGTCAAGACGGTCTTCCAGAACATGTGGGACGGCGTCTTCGACGTCCTCTCCGGCCCCGAGCCGCTCCTGATGGCGGGCATCCTCGCCGTCATCGCGTTCTGGCTGCGCGGACTGCTCGGCGGCGTCCTGTCCTTCGTCGGCTTCGCGTTCATCGTGTCCCTGGAGCTGTGGGACAACGCGATGATGACGCTGGCCCTCGTGCTCGTGTCGACCTTCGTGGCGCTGGTCATAGCCGTGCCCGTGGGCATCTGGGCGGCCCGCTCCAAGACGGTCAGCGGTGTCGTCAGGCCCGTCCTGGACTTCATGCAGACGCTGCCCGCGATGATCTACCTCATCCCGGCGCTGCTCTTCTTCCGGATGGGCGCCCCCGCGGGCATCGTCGCCACGATCGTCTTCGCGCTCGCCCCCGGTGTGCGCATGACGGAGCTCGGCATCCGCCAGGTCGACAAGGAGCTGGTCGAGGCCGCCGACGCGTTCGGCACCACGCCCCGCAACACCCTCTTCCGGGTCCAGCTTCCGCTGGCGCTGCCGACGATCATGGCCGGTGTCAACCAGGTCATCATGCTCGGCCTCTCCATGGCGGCCCTGACCGGCATGGTCGGCACGCCGGGCCTCGGCGCGGACGTCAACGCGGCCATCGGCCAGCTCGACGTCGGTCTCGGCGCGGAGGCGGGCGTCTCCATCGTCATCCTCGCCATCTACCTGGACCGCGTCACCAGCGGCCTGGGCAGCCAGGTCTCGCCGCTCGGCCGCCGCGCGCTCGCCAAGCTGCGGGCCGCGCAGGGCCTGAACATCTGGAACTACCGCCCCCGGCCCGTCGTCGCGATGGTCGGCGTCGTCGTCCTCGCGCTCGTCGCGGGCGGCATGAGCATCTTCGGCGGCACCAAGTCCGAGCCGGTGGCCGACTCCGACAACGTCGGCCAGGGCAAGGAAATCAACATCGGCTACATCAACTGGGACGAGGGCATCGCCTCCACCTTCCTCTGGAAGGAGATCCTGGAGCAGCGCGGCTTCAAGGTGAACGCCAGCCTCCTCGACGCGGGGCCGCTCTACACCTCGCTCGCCCAGGGCGACGTCGACTTCCAGACCGACGCGTGGCTGCCGACGACGCACGCCACGTACATGAAGAAGTACGGCGACAAGCTGGAGGACCTCGGCGCCTGGTACGACCGGACGTCGCTGGAGCTGACCGTCCCCTCATACATGAAGGACGTGAACTCGCTCGCCGACCTCAAGGGCAAGGGCGGCACGTTCGACGGCAAGATCACCGGCATCGAGCCGAGCGCCGGTGAGATGCAGCTCCTGAAGAGCAAGGTCCTCAAGGAGTACGGCCTCGACAAGGAGTACAAGGTCGTCGACGGTTCCACCACCGCGATGCTGTCCGAGCTGAAGGCGGCGTACGGCAAGAAGGAGCCGATCGTCGTCCCGCTCTGGTCGCCGCACTGGGCGTACAACGACTTCGACCTGAAGAAGCTCAAGGACCCGAAGGGCGCCTGGGGCAAGGGCGACGGCGTGCACTCGCTGGCGCGTCAGGGCTTCTCGAAGGAGAACCCGCAGGTCGCCAAGTGGCTCAAGAACTTCAAGATGGACGAGAAGCAGCTCACCAGCCTTGAAGCGGAGGTCAACAAGGCCGGCAAGGGCAAGCAGCAGGACGCCGTGCGCGCCTGGCTGAAGAAGAACCCGAAGGTCGTCGACACGCTCGCACCGCTGCCGAAGAACACCGGCGGCGAGGAGAAGAAGCGCCCGCTGAAGGCCGCCTACTTCGCCTGGGACGAGAACATCGCCGTCACCAACCTGTGGAAGCGCGTCCTGGAGAAGCGCGGCTACAAGATGGAGCTGACGCCGGCCGACGTCGGCCCGGCCTACACCGGTCTCGCGCAGGGTGACATCGACCTCAACCTGGACGCCTGGCTGCCCACCGCGCAGAAGACGTACTGGGAGAAGAACAAGGCCAACCTCAAGGACCTCGGTTCCTGGTACAGCCCGACCTCCCTCGAGGTGGCCGTCCCGTCCTACGTCAAGGACGTGAAGTCGCTCGAGGACCTCAAGGGCAAGGGCGACAAGTTCAAGGGCAAGATCATCGGCATCGAGCCGGGCACCGGCGTGATGCAGGCCCTCAAGGACAAGGTCCTGCCGGGCTACGGCCTGGAGGACGAGTACGAGATCGCCGCGGGCTCCACCCCCGCGATGCTCTCCGAGCTGAAGACCGCGTACGCGAAGAAGGAGCCGGTCGCGGTTCTGCTCTGGTCGCCGCACTGGGCGTACAGCGAGTACGACCTGACCAAGCTGAAGGACCCCAAGGGCGGCTTCGGCAAGGGCAATACGATCCGCACGCTCTCCGGCAAGGACTTCCCGAACCAGTACCCGCAGCTCACGAAGTGGCTCAAGAACTTCAAGATGAGCGAGAAGGAACTGGCCTCTCTGGAGAACGAGATCAACAAGGCGGGCAAGAACAACGAGCCCGAGGCCGTCGACGCCTGGCTGAAGAAGAACCCGGGCTTCGAGGAGAAGATGACGGCCGTCAAGTAGCCGGAACCCTCTCCCGCACCTGAAGGGGTGGGCCTCGCCTTGTGGCGAAGCCCACCCCTTCCGGTGTTCCCGCAGGGCCGCCGGCTCCTTAACCTCGACTGGGCCCTACTTGACCGCATACCTGAACGTGAGACCCCGCCCGTGACCGCAAGGCAGCCCAGGACGGCGCTCTTCGTAGTCGCCGCCGCGCTCGCCCTGACCGCCGCCCTGCTCGTCGCGCAGCTCGCCCGGGCCGACGCCGCCCCCGCCTCCGCCGGCACCGCACGCCTCGCCGCGCTCGCCGAGGACGTGACCGCCGCCGACGGCCACCGCTACGACTCGCGGGACCACACCGGCCGCACCATGGACGCCGCGCAGATCGAGCAGGCTCCGGACGGCCGCTACCTCGCCGTCTACCACACCCTCCTCACCAACGGCCGCTTCCACGCCGCCGTCGCCACCTCCACCGACCTGCGCCACTGGCAGCGCCGCCACGACTTCGGGCCCGGCACGCACCAGGCCTCGCTCGCGCACGACGGCCGCGGGGGCTACGTCCTCGCGTACGAGAAGGACCCCCGCAACCACATCGCCGTCCGCTCGTACGACAGCCTTGCGGCGCTGCTCGACGGGCGCGCCCGCCGGGCCTTCGACGCGCCGCTCACTCTCTCGCGCTGCGCCGAAGGCACCCCGAGCGTCACCGCCGTGCGCGGCGCCACGATCCACCTCACCGGGCACTACCGGGCGGGCTGCGAGACCGACCGTCAGCTGCGCGCCACCCTCACCGGCTTCCGGCACTGGCACGCCGAGCCCGACCGGCGCCTGGACCGCGCCGTGCGCACCTGGGGCAACGGCGGCAACATCGGCGACCGGGCGCCCGTGGAGCTCGGCGGGCAGCGCGTGGTGCTCGTCGAGGGACAGGGGCGGCGGGGCGACTTCGGCAGCTGGGGGACGTACGCGTACGACCCCCCGAGTGGCCGCGCGGACCGCCTCCACATCCGCACGCACGGCGGCAGCCACGCCTTCGCCAACCCGTCGGCGACCCTCCTCACCGGCCCGCGGGGCCGTCCCGCCCTGCTCGTCAGCCTCTTCGTACCGGCTGAGGGAGCCGCGCCCGGGGAGGCCGGACAGCTGCTCTACTGGCACAACCTGTAGCTCCACCGGCACAAGCTGTGGGGGTCGGTCCGGGCAACGGGGCAAAACCGTTTGGCGAACATGCGTAGGGTGCAGAAAACCCCTCAGGGTTGAGAGCGGGCCGATGCGCTGAAGGGAGCCGAGGCGATGGACGAGCACAAGGAGACCCTCCGGGTGGGCTCTGCCGTGCGGCGCCGCCGCCGCCAGCTGGAGCTCACCCTTGCCGTCGTCGCCGAGCGCAGCGGACTCTCCGTGCCGTTCCTCAGCCAGATCGAGAACGAGCGGGCGCGGCCCAGCTCGCGGTCCCTGCAGCGGGTCGCCGACGCGCTGTGCACCACCGACGTGGAGCTCCTCGCCGCCGCCGACCCCGCCCGCACCGTCGAGGTGGTGCGCGCCGCCGACGACACGGACCTGGACGGCTCCACCCCCGACGCGCGCGTACGGGAACTGGCGCGCGGCCACCACCAGCTGCACGCCCTGGAGTTCATCGGGGACCACGACGAGGGACGCGAGTTCCAGCACCGCAACGACGAGCTGATGTACGTCGTCGAGGGCGCCGTCGAGATGGAGGCCGAGGGCCGGGCCTACCGCCTGGGACGCGGCGACACGCTGTTCCTCACGGGCGGGGTGCGGCACCGCTGGCGGGCCACCGTGCCGGACACTCGGGTCCTGGTGGTCGCCGTGGGGGACCACATCGAAGCGGTGGACGACAAGGGGCGCTGACATGCCGCTCGCGCGCGGCCCGCGACGGGTCGTCTCACTGGTGCCCTCACTGACCGAGGCGGTCGCCGTCACCGTGCCGGGGGCGCTGGTCGGTGCGACCGACTGGTGCAGCCATCCGGCGGACCTCGACGGCCTCGGCGTGGTGCGGGTGGGCGGCACGAAGAACCCCGACGTGCCCCGCATCGTCGCTCTCGCCCCCGACCTCGTCGTCGCCAACGAGGAGGAGAACCGCGCGCCCGACCTGGCGGCGCTGCGGGCGGCCGGCCTCGAGGTCCTGGTGACGGAGGTACGGACGCTGGACCAGGCCTTCCGTGAACTGGCGCGCGTCCTCGCGGCGTGCGGGGCGGGGCGGCGGCCGGAGTGGCTGGAGGAGGCGGAGTCGGCGTGGCAGGGATGGGAGTCCCCCTCGGCCCGTCTCCGCGCGGCGGTCCCCATCTGGCGGCGTCCGTGGATGGTCCTGGGCCGCGACACGTTCGCGGGCGACCTCCTCGCGCGCCTGGGCGTCGACAACGCGTACGCAGGTCACGCCGACCGCTACCCGCGCGTCCCGATCGAGGAGCTGTCCGCGGCCGCCCTCGACCTGGTGGTCCTCCCGGACGAGCCGTACCGCTTCACACGGGAAGACGGCCCGGAGGCGTTCCCGGCGGGCACACCGGTCGCGCTGGTCAGCGGCCGCCATCTCACCTGGTACGGGCCGTCGCTGGCGGAGGCGCCGACGGTGCTCGGCGGGGCGTTGCGGGCAGCTCTGCGCTGAGGTCAGCGGGGTGCGGCGAGGAGACGGCCGCTGATGGTGCCGCGCAGGGTGTGCGTCAGCGCCACGGCCCACGCGGTGACGAGGAAGACGAAGAGAGCGGCCGCTAGCCAGGCGAAGACCGCGAGGCCGGTGTGGGCGGCGAGGCCCTCCGCGCCCGTCACGCACGTGCCGATGGGGAAGGTGAACGCCCACCAGGTCATCGCGAAGCCCATGCCGCGGCGGCGGGCGCGTACCACCATGGCGGCGGCGAGTGCCAGCCACAGCAGGGCGAAGCCCATCACGGGGACCCCGTAGAGGACGGCGAAGGCGAGGAAGCCGCGGGCGAGCGGGGCGGGGACGACGCCGGGGGCGAAGTCGGCGAACTTGTTGGTGGCGGTCGTCGACTGGCCCAGCGGGCCGAGCACCAGGAACAGGGTGGGGGTGAGCGCCAGGGGCAGGGGGCCCGCGGTCACCAGGCGGGCGAAGAGCAGGGGCAGCATCACCAGCGTGGCGAGCAGGCTCAGGCCGAACATCGCGAAGCAGGCGTACAGCATGGTCTGCTGGGCCGGGCCCGCGGGCAGGTGGGGTATGAGCAGCGGGCCTACGGCCGCCGACACCATGGGCGCCACCACGGGCAACAGCCACACGGGCGAGGCCTGGTCGGCGGTGATGCGGTGCCGGGTCACCATCAGGTAGGGGATGGCGACGGCCGCCGCGAGCCCGATGGCGGTGCCGGCGGTGAACAGCACGGTGTCGAGCGCGACGGCCGCGCCCGTGCCGATCCAGTCCTTGCCGACGGTCAGCGTGCCGGCCCCGACCGCGAGCAGCGCCATCGGCAGACAGCCGTAGAACGGTGCCACGGCCGGGTCGAGGAGGTGGGTCCTGGCCTGGTCGCGGTGGTGGATCCAGTGTGCGGCGCGGGCGGTGAGCAGGACGGCGAGCAGCACGGCCGACAGCGCCCACACGATCGTGCAGCCCGTCCGCAGTCCCGCCGGCCGGTACGGCAGCGTCGCCCCCGCGTTGGCGATGATGGCGGTGCCCATGACGCAGGCGTACCAGTTCGGGCCGAGGTGACGGACCGCCGGGACGCGGGTGCCGAGGGCTGCGGGGGAGGCGACAAGGGGGTGAGCGGTGGTGACCATGTGTCCACCGTCGTACGCGGGAGGCGGTGCGACCAGGGAGCACTCTTCTATGGGGGCATAAGCTGGCTTTATGAGTACGTCCCCTGCGTCTCCCGAGCCCGCCGCCTCCGCCCCTTCCCATACCCCCGAGGCGTCCCTCGCGCACCGCGTCCCCGACCTCGGCGCGCTCCAGCTGCTGCTCGCCGTGGCGCGGCTCGGCAGCCTCGGGAGGGCCGCGCGGGAGCTGGGCATCACCCAGCCCGCGGCGAGCAGCCGGGTGCGCGCCATGGAGCGGCAGCTCGGCGTCGCCCTCGTCGACCGGTCGCCCCGCGGCTCGCGCCTCACGGACGCGGGCGCCCTGGTCACCGACTGGGCGGGCCGCATCGTGGAGGCGGCGGAGGCCTTCGACGCGGGGGCGCAGGCGCTGCGCGTACGGCGGGACTCGCGGCTGCGGGTGGCGGCCAGCATGACGATCGCCGAGTACCTGCTGCCGGGCTGGCTGATCGCCCTGCGGACCCAGCGGCCGGATACGGCGGTGTCCCTGCTCGCCGGGAACTCCGCGGCCGTCGCCTCCCGGCTGCTGGCCGGCGAGGCGGACCTCGGCTTCGTCGAGGGGCTCACCGTGCCGGGCGGGCTCGACGGCGTCGTCGTCGCGCACGACCGGCTGGTCGTCGTGACGGCGCCGGGACACCCGTGGGCGCGGCGCCGGAAGCCTCTCGCCGCCGAGGAGCTGGCGGCGACGCCGCTGATCCTGCGCGAGGAGGGCTCAGGCACGCGCCAAGTGCTCGACGCGGCGCTCGGCGGCCTCGCCCGCCCCCTGATCGAGCTGTCGTCCACGACGGCGGTGAAGGCCTCGGCGGTCAGCGGCGCGGGCCCCTCCGTCCTGAGCGAGCTCGCGGTGGGCGAGGAACTGGCGGCGCGGCGCCTGGTCGAGATCCCACTGGCGGAGGTCCGCCTGCGCAGGGAGCTGCGGGCGGTCTGGCCGACGGGACATCGCCCCGCGGGTCCGGGCCGGGATCTGCTGGCGCTGACGCGGGGTGGGGCGGGGAGTGGGGGGCGGCGGTCCTGAGCGGGCCTGCGTCCCGCGCGTATCGCGTGCGCTGCATGCGCCGCGCGCACCCTCCGCGGGGTGCAAACAAAGTGTTTACAACGAACGGTTGACCACGTGGTGCGTGTCCGGTCATGCTGGACGCATGTCGTCGCACCCCGAACAGCCCCAGCCCGCCGACCCCTTCACCCCGCCCCACCCCGAACAGGCCCGCGCCCAGCGCGTGTACGCGTCGCTGATGCGCATCGCCGAGCGGCACGCGGCCGACGACGAGCAGCGCATGCGCCAGGTCCACCCCGCCGTGCTGGGCCCGCACGAAGCCGTCCGGCTCGTGTCGTTCCTGCTCAGCGGCGCCGCGAGGCCCGCAGACGGCGAGCCGGAGGTGGACCACGCCGACATCACCGCGGCCCTCACGCTCCTGCCGCTGGTGCGCGGTGAGCTGGACGAGCTGGAGACCGGCCTGCTCCAGATGGCCCGCGGTCGCGGCATGACCTGGCCGGACATCGCCTTCGGGCTCGGCCTCGGCACCCCGCAGGCGGCCCGGCAGCGGTACGAGCGGCTGGCGTCGCGGACGGCGGTCGAGGCGGAGCAAGCGGAGTAGGTGGAGGGGCAGGCAGGGGGGCAGGTGGGGGAGCGGGGCGCCGACGTACGCGCGTAATTCTGTGGCGGACGCACCCGGGCCCCGCCCACCATGGGGGCATGAACCCCACCGCGCCCCCGGCCACCGGCGTCCGCGCTCCTTGGCGTCAACTCCCCGCGCACGTACGCGGAGAGCTGGAGGCCGCGCTCGGCGCGCCCGTGGCCGAAGCGGTGACGCAGCACGGCGGATTCTCGCCGGGTGTCGCGGCCCGGGTGCTGCTCGGCGACGGGCGGCGGGCGTTCGTCAAGGCCGTCAGCGCCGACGTCAACCCCGGCAGTCCGCGGCTGCACCGCGCCGAGGCCCGTAACGCCGCCGCCCTGCCGGACTCCGTGCCCGCGCCCCGGCTCCTCGCCTCCTACGACGACGGCACCTGGGTCGCGCTCGCCTTCGAGGACATCGACGGCCGCCAGCCCGAAGTGCCCTGGCAGGCGGCGGAGCTCGGGCGCGTACTGGACGCGGTGGACGCCCTCTCGCGGGCCCTGACGCCCGCGCCCCTGACCGCCCCCACCGCCGTGGAGGCGCTGGCAGGCATCTTCCGGGGCTGGGAGCGGCTGATCGAGCAGGGCGCGGAGGACGACGACAGGCTGGACCCCTGGGTCCGCCGGAATCTGCCCGCGCTCGCCGAACTCGCCGCGCCCTGGGCGGATTTCGTGGGAGGAGACACCCTCGTCCACGGCGACCTGCGCGCCGACAACATCCTGTTCACGGCCGACGGCGACCGGGTCGTCTTCGTCGACTGGCCGCACGCCGTGCGCGCCGCGCCCTGGCTGGACCTGCTCCTCATGCTGCCGTGCGTGCGGGCGCAGGGCGGCCCCGACCCCGAGGACGTGTTCACCGCCCAGCGGGTGGGCCGGACGGCGGATCCGCGGGGCGTGACCGCGACGCTCGCGGGCGTCGCCGGATTCTTCGTACGGGGATCGTTGCAGCCGGCGCCACCCGGCCTGCCGACCCTGCGCGCCTTCCAGGCCGCCCAGGGCGCGGCCGCCGTGGAGTGGCTCAGGAAGCGGCTCGGACCAGCGCTGCCATGACGCGGGTGTCCTCGCCTATCTCCGGATGCCACTGCACGCCGAGCGCCCAGGCGGGCCGGGGGAGTTCGACGGCTTCGACGGTGCCGTCCGCCGCGTACGCCGACACGATCAGGTCCCTGCCGAGGCGGTCCACCGCCTGATGGTGGTAGGTCGGCACGTCCGTCGACGCGTCCGGGACGATCGAGGCGTAGAGCGTGTCAGGGACCGGCTTCACGGAGTGCGTGCCGAACACGCCGACCGCCTCCGCGTGTCCGTCCATGTGCTGGATCAGCGTCCCGCCGAGCGCCACGTTCATGAGCTGCATGCCCCGGCAGATGCCGAGGAGGGGTGTCCCCGACGCCAACGCGGCCTCGATCAGGGCGAGTTCCCAGGCGTCCCGCTCCGGCGCCGGCGGCCCGGTGCGCTCCTCGCGCACCGCCCCGTACCGCTCCGGTTCCACGTCGGGACCGCCCGCGACGACCACGCCGTCGAGCCGGGCGACGACGGACTCCGCGTACGACGGATCGTCCGGCGGCAGCATCGCCGCGATGCCGCCCGCCGCCTGCACGAGGCGCGGGTACCCGGCGGGCAGCAGGGCCGCGGGCAGCTGCCACACGCCCCAGCTCACCTTGGGGTCCAGGTAGGTGCTGATCCCGATCAGCGGCCTGCTCCCGCGCACCGGGCTCTCGCTCTCGCTCACACTCTCGCTCACCGTTCTCCTCATGATCGTGCTCAGTCGCGTTCCAACTCTGCCTCGGCCGCCGCGAGCGCCGCGAACTCCTCCTCCGGTGCGCGCGCCACCAGGTGCTTGCGGCTGTAGATCCCGAAGTAGGCGAGGGCGACCACGTACACGGCGAGCGCGATGACCGCCGCCGTCACGTCCACCAGGAACGTCGCGACGAGCGCCGCGCAGGCGAGGACCAGCGCCACGGACGACGTCAGGATGCCGCCCGGCGTGCGGTAGGGCCGCTCCAGACCGGGCTCGCGGCGGCGCAGCACGATGTGCGAGAGCGACATCAGGGCGTACGAGATGGTCGCGCCGAACACCGCGACGTTCAGCATGCGGGCGCCGTCCCCGGTCGCCGCGGCGAGCCCGAAGCCGATCGCGCCCGGCACGAGCAGGCCCAGGTAGGGGGCCTTTCGGCTGCTGGTGAGGGAGAGGAAGCGGGGGAGGTAGCCGGCCCGGGAGAGCGCGAAGAGCTGGCGCGAGCCCGCGTAGATGAGGGAGAAGAAGGAGGCGACCAGGCCCGCGAGGCCCGCGTAGTTGATGACGCGGCTCAGGCCGGTCGCCTTGCCGTCCGGCTGCAACGCCTCGACCAGGGGGTTGCCCGCGTCCTGGATCGCGTTCGCACCGCGTGCGCCCGCCGACGCGAAGAAGGTGAGCAGCGCGAGGGCGACGAGGATGGCCATCGACCAGCGGATCGCGCGTGGCAGCGTGCGCGCCGGGTCCTTGGTCTCCTCGGCGGCCAGCGGTACGCCCTCGACGCCGAGGAAGAACCACATGCCGAAGGGGAAGGCCGCCCAGATCCCCAACAGCCCCATCGGCAGCCAGGAGTTGGCGCCGAAGGCGTCCGGCTCCACGGGGATGTCGTTCAGCTTCGACGCGTCGAACTCCATGAACGCGCCGACCGCGAAGACGAGCAGCGCCGCCACCGCGACACCGGTGACGACGAAGCTGAAGCGCAGCGCCTCGCCGACGCCCCACAGGTGGATGCCGATGAAGATCACGAAGCAGGCGAGATAGACCGGCCAGCCCGAGGTCAGGCCGAAGAGGCCGAGCGACTCGACGTAGTCGCCGATGAAGATGGAGATCGCGGCCGGCGCGAGGATGTACTCGATCAGGATCGCGGTGCCGGTCAGGAAGCCGCCCCAGGGGCCGAGCGCCCGGCGCGCGAAGCCGTAGCCGCCGCCCGCGGTGGGCAGCACGGACGACAGCTCCGCCAGCGAGAAGACCATGCACGCGTACATCACGCCCATGAGCGCCATCGCGATCCCGAGGCCGCCGAAGCCGCCCTCCGCGAGGCCGAAGTTCCAGCCGGAGAAGTCGCCGGACACGACGTAGGCGACGCCGAGTCCGGTGAGCAGCAGCCAGCCTGCGCTGCCCCGGCGGAGCGTTCTGCGTTCCAGATAGTCGTCCGCCGGTTCGGCCGGGTTCGGTTTGCTGGACTCCACGGTCATGGCACGGCTCCTATGCGGCGGCGGCACTGCGGCGGGGTGACTCCGGGGGTGGCTCAATGGAACGGATGCATACCTTTGCCGTGTCGCGCACCGGAAAGCAAGACCCGTGCGTTACGTGATGGTTAACCCGTGATCCTCACGTCCCGTGCCCCTCACGTCAGAAAGCCCCGCAACAGCGCCGCCGTCCCCGCGCAGTGCTCCCGCATCATCTCCCGCGCGCCGTCCGCGTCCCCGTCGAGCACCGCCTCGACGAGCGCGGTGTGCTGGCGCTGCGAATGCTCCAAATTCCGTACGAGGAGCGGGATGCAGTCCAAGAGGTCGTTGACGGTCGCGCGGACCGCTGCGTACTGCGCGGTGAGCGTCGGCGACCCGCACAGTTCGGCGAGCGTGAGGTGGAGCAGCGTATCGAGCCTGCGGTACTCCGCAAGGGGTGCGTCGTGGGTCTGCGCGAGCGCCGTGCGCAGCCGGTCCGCCTGCTCGTCGGTGAGGCCGTGCGCCGCGCAGAGCCCGGCCGCGCCGACCTCCAGGACCTCGCGGAAGCGCAGCGCGTCCTCGACGTCGACGTCCTTGATGCGGCGGCGCAGCTCGTCCTCGCCCGGCGCCTCGGGGCGCGGCCGCACGAACGTCCCGCCGTACCGTCCGCGCCGCGACTCGACCAGCCCCTGGTCCTGCAGCACCTTCAGGACCTCGCGCAGCGTCACCCGGCTGATGCCGAGGCGGTCGGCCAGCTCCCGCTCCGACGGCAGCCGTTCGCCGCCGGGCACCAGGCCGAGGCGGACGACCTGGAGGATCTGCTCCAGGGCCTCCTCGAAGCCGTTGCCCGCCCGCACCGGGCGCAGTACCGGTGTCAGCCGGTCGTCGTCCGGTGTCGCGGGTGACGTGCCCTCTTCCGTGTGCGACATGCCCGTACCCCCTTCCCAAGCAATGGTTCTCCGCAATACCTTATGGCTCCCGGCTGACCCAAGGAGGCATTTCCCGTGGCAGACCGCACACCACCGCTCGCCGTCGAGGAGCTCCGCGCCCTCGTCGCGAGCGGCGAGATCGACACTGTCGTCCTGGCCTTCCCCGACATGCAGGGGCGGCTCCAGGGCAAGCGGTTCGCCGCCCGCTTCTTCCTCGACGAGGTCCTCGAGCACGGCACGGAGGGCTGCAACTACCTCCTCGCCGTCGACGCGGACATGAACACCGTCGACGGCTACGCGATGTCCTCCTGGGACCGCGGCTACGGCGACTTCGCCATGCACCCCGACCTCTCCACCCTGCGCCGCGTCCCCTGGAACGAGGGCACCGCGATGCTCATCGCGGACCTCGCCTGGAACGACTCCTCGCCCGTCGTCGCCGCGCCCCGCCAGATCCTCCGCCGTCAGCTGGAGCGGCTCGCGGAGCTGGGCTACACCGCGCACGTCGGCACCGAGCTCGAATTCATCGTCTTCAAGGACACCTACGAGCAGGCGTGGGACGCCGGATACAAGGACCTCACCCCGGCCAACCAGTACAACATCGACTACTCCGTCCTCGGCACCGGCCGCATCGAGCCGCTGCTGCGCCGCATCCGCAACGACATGGCGGCCGCCGGACTCGTCGTCGAGTCGGCCAAGGGCGAGTGCAACCCCGGCCAGCACGAGATCGTGTTCAAGTACGACGAGGCCCTCGTCACCTGCGACCAGCACGCCATCTACAAGACCGGCGCGAAGGAGATCGCGGCCCAGGAAGGTGTCTCGCTCACCTTCATGGCCAAGTTCAACGAGCGCGAGGGCAACTCCTGTCACATCCACCTCTCGCTCCAGGACGCCGACGGCACCAACGTCATGGCGGGCTCGGCGGACGACCCGGGAGGCATGTCACCCGTCATGCGGCACTTCCTCGCCGGTCAGCTCGCCGCCCTCCGCGACTTCTCGCTGCTCTACGCGCCCAACATCAACTCCTACAAGCGGTTCCAGCCCGGCACGTTCGCGCCGACCGCCGCGGCCTGGGGGCACGACAACCGCACCTGCGCGCTGCGTGTGGTCGGCCACGGCCGCTCGATGCGCTTCGAGAACCGGCTGCCGGGGGGTGACGTGAACCCGCACCTCGCCGTCGCCGGACTGATCGCCGCCGGACTCCACGGCATGGAGCACAAGCTCGAACTGCCCGACGAGTGCACCGGGAACGCCTACACCGGGGAGTACGAACACGTCCCCACCACCCTGCGCGAGGCCGCCGACCTCTGGGAGAACAGCCCCATCGCCAAGGCCGCCTTCGGCGACGAGGTGGTCGCCCACTACCGCAACATGGCGCGGGTCGAGCTCCAGGCCTTCGACTCCGCGGTGACCGACTGGGAGCTCCGCCGCTCCTTCGAACGCATGTGAGGAACGACTTGCTGCAGGTACTCAACCCGGCGACCGAAGAGGTCGTCGCGACCGTCCCCGCCGCCACCCCGCAGGACGTCGACGCCGCCGTCGCCCGTGCCGCGCGCGCCCAGGAACAGTGGGCCGCGACCGCCCCCGCCGACCGGGCCAGACTCCTGCGCCGCTTCGCCGCCCAGGTCGACGAACACCTCGAAGAGCTGGCCCGGCTGGAGGTGCGCGAGGCCGGACACGTCATCGGCAACGCCCGTTGGGAAGCGGGCAACGTCCGCGACCTCCTCGACTTCTCGGCCGGGGGAGTGGAGCGGCTGAGCGGCCGGCAGATCCCCGTGCCCGGCGGCCTGAACGTGACCATCCTCGAGCCCCTCGGGGTAGTCGGCGTCATCGCCCCCTGGAACTTCCCCATGCCCATCGCCGCCTGGGGCACGGCCCCCGCCCTCGCGGCGGGCAACGCGGTGATCCTCAAGCCCGCCGAGACGACCCCGCTCACCGCGCTCCGCCTCGCCGAACTCGCCCTGGCGGCGGGGCTCCCCGAAGGCCTCTTCCAGGTCCTGCCCGGCGAGGGCGCCGTCGCGGGCAACGCCCTCGTCGAGCACCCCGGCGTCGCCAAGATCGTGTTCACCGGCTCCACCCAAGTCGGCAAGCGGATCATGGCCACCTGCGCCGACCGGGTGAAGCGGCTGACCCTCGAACTCGGCGGCAAGAGCCCGAACATCGTCTTCGCCGACGCCGACGTGGAAGCGGCGGCCCTGGCCACCCCCATGTCGTATCTCGACAACTCGGGACAGGACTGCTGCGCCCGCACCCGCGTCCTCGTCCAGCGCTCGGTGTACGACCGGTTCCTGGAGGTCGTGGCCCCCGCGATCGAGTCCGTCGTCGTGGGCGACCCGGCCGACGAGAAGACGCAGATGGGCCCGCTGATCTCCAGGACCCAGCTGGACCGGGTCCGCTCCTACGTCACCCCCGGCGACGGCATCCACGGGACGGCCCCCGAAGGACCCGGCTTCTGGTTCCCGCCGACGCTGCTCACCGACGTCGGCCCGGACGCGCCGGTCGCCACGGAGGAGGTCTTCGGGCCCGTCGCCGTCGTCATCCCCTTCGAGGACGAGGCCGACGCGATCCGGCTCGCCAACGCCACCGACTACGGCCTGTCCGGCTCCATCTGGACCCGCGACGTCGGCCGCGCCCTGCGCGTCTCCTCGGCAGTCCGGGCGGGCAACCTGTCCGTCAACTCGCACTCCAGCGTGCGCTATTGGACCCCCTTCGGCGGCTACAAGCAGTCCGGGCTCGGCCGCGAGCTCGGCCCCGACGCCCTCGCCGCCTTCACGGAAACCAAGAACGTCTTCATCAGCACGGAAAGCACGGAGGCCTGAAGCCCTATGTCAGAGAACATCTGCCGCCGCCTCGTCGGCCGCACCGCCGTCATCACCGGCGCCGGCAGCGGCATCGGCCTCGCCACCGCGCGCCGCCTCGCCTCCGAGGGCGCCCACGTCGTCTGCGGCGACATCGACGAGACCGCGGGCAAGGCCGCCGCCGAGGAAACCGGCGGAATCTTCGTGCAGGTCGACGTCACCGACGCCGAGCAGGTCGAGGCGCTCTTCAAGACGGCCTTCGACACCTACGGCTCCGTCGACATCGCCTTCAACAACGCGGGCATCTCGCCGCCCGACGACGACTCCATCCTGGACACGGGCCTCGAAGCCTGGAAGCGCGTCCAGGACGTCAACCTCACCTCCGTGTACCTGTGCTGCAAGGCCGCCATCCCCTACATGCGGCGCCAGGGCAAGGGCTCGATCATCAACACCGCGTCGTTCGTGGCCCGGATGGGCGCGGCGACCTCACAGATCTCGTACACCGCGTCCAAGGGCGGCGTCCTCGCGATGTCGCGCGAGCTCGGCGTGCAGTTCGCCCGCGAGGGCATCCGCGTCAACGCGCTCTGCCCGGGCCCGGTGAACACTCCGCTCCTGCAGGAACTCTTCGCCAAGGACCCCGAGCGCGCCGCGCGCCGCCTCGTGCACATCCCGGTGGGCCGCTTCGCCGAGGCCGAGGAGATGGCGGCCGCGGTGGCGTTCCTCGCCAGCGACGACTCATCGTTCGTGAACGCCACGGACTTCCTCGTGGACGGCGGGCTCACCGGGGCCTACGTCACGCCCCTGTAGCCGCACCCTCGCAGTTCACCCAGCAGCCACCCACCCGTCAGCCGGGCGTCGCGCGACGCCCGGCTGACCTGCGTAAACACGGGAGTGTGTACATGAACCTCAAGCGCCGCTGCACCGCCGCGGCCGCCGTCCTCGCCGTGGCCGGGACCGGCCTCATCGGCGTCCAGGCCACCGCCGAAGCGACACAGGACTCCTCCCGCCCGAAGACCGGGAAGTGCCCCACGCTGACGGTCTCCAAGGGCTGGTACGGCGACAACCGGGCAAGACTCCAGCGCATGGTGGACCGGTACGGCAGCTGCGGCGACGGCCACGGACACGGCGCCGGGCCCGTCGCCGTCTTCGACTGGGACAACACCGTCATCAAGAACGACATCGGCGACGCCACCATGTTCTGGCTGCTGCGCAACGGCAAGATCCGCACGCCCGAGAGCGGCGACTGGCACACCACCAGCCGCTATCTGACCCACCCGGCCGCCAAGGCCCTCGCGAAGGCCTGCCCCGCCACCGGCACCACCCTGCCCACCCACCGGAACACCGCCTGCGCCGACGAGATCCTCGCCGTCTACAGCGAGGGCACCACCACCTCGGGCAAGGCGGCCTTCGCCGGCTTCGACCACCGCCGCATGGAGCCGCAGTACGCCTGGCTCGCCCAGCTCACCCGCGGCTGGTCCACCCGCCAGGTCAAGCAGTTCGCGGCCGCCGCGCGCAAGGAGAACCTCGCCGCGCCCATCGGCACCGAACAGCGGGTCGGCACCGGCAAGGTCACCGGCTGGGTCCGCTATTACGACCAGCAGCGCGACCTGATCCGCACGCTGAAGAAGGCCGGGTTCGACGTGTACGTCGTCTCCGCGTCGCCCGAGCCGGTCGCCGAGGTGTGGGGCAGGAGCGTGGGCGTCGACGCCGGGCACACCCTCGGCATCCGCAACGTCACCGCCCACGGCAAGCACACCGCGCACCTCAAGGGCTGCGGCACCGTCAAGGACGGCGACGACTCGATGATCACGTACATCGACGGCAAGCGCTGCTGGATCAACAAGGAGATCCTCGGCGTGCGCGGCGCCGCCGCCGAGAAGGTGCAACCGGCCGCGAAGCGTCAGGTGTTCGCTGCGGGCGACTCCGACACGGACGTGTCCTTCCTGCGCGACGCCACCGGCCTGCGCCTCGTCCTGAACCGCAACAAGAACGAAGTGATGTGCCGCGCCTACGACAACGGCGACGGCCGCTGGCTGGTCAACCCCATGTTCATCGAGCCCAAGGGCAAGAAGGCCGACCCCTACCCCTGCGCCTCCACCGGCTACACCGAACGGGACGGCGGCGAGGGTCCGGTACGCCGCACGGACGGCTCCGTGATCCCCGATCAGCGGGACACGGTGCACGGGACGGCGACGCCGTCGTCAACTTCGTAAGGCTGATGTACGGTCCACTCACATGCGTAACAGAAACATTTTGGCGCTGACCCTGGCCGCGGCCGCCACCCTGGCGGCCGTACCGGCGGCAGCTCTCCCCGCGGCCGCCGCCACGACCGCGAACTCCCGTGCCGCGCAAGGGGATTGCCCCCAGCTGTCGAAGAAGCTGACCTGGTACGGCAACAACCGCGCCAAGCTGCAGCGCACCATCGACGAGCGCGGCACCTGTGCCAACCCGGACCTGGGTCACGGCAGGAGCGAGCGCCCGGTCGCCGCGTTCGACTGGGACAACACCATCACGAAGAACGACGTCACCGACGCGACCATCGCCTGGTCTCTGCGGCACGACAAGATCCTGCGGCCCAAGAGCTGGAAGTCCACCAGCAAGTGGCTGACCGACGACGCGGACCGCGCGCTCACCGCGGCGTGCGGTACGAAGGTGCCGGTCGGCAAGCCGCTGCCCACGTCCACGGACAAGGACTGCGCCGACGAGATCTTCGAGGTCCGCGAGGACGGGAAGACGATGAGCGGCGCCGCCGCGTTCGCGGGGAAGTGGGACCACCGCCACACCGTCCCGCAGTACGCCTGGGTGCCGCAGCTCTTCGCCGGGCACACCGTCCGCGAACTGGAGTCGTACGCCGCGAAGGCCCGCAAGGAGGCGCTCGCCGCCCCCGTCGGCGCCACGCAGACCGTCGGCACGCACGAGATCCCCGGCTACGTCCGCTACTACGACCAGCAGCGCGATCTGATCCGCACGCTGAAGAAGGCCGGGTTCGACGTCTACATCGTCTCGGCGGGCTCGGAGCCGGTCACCGAGGTGTGGTCGAAGAGCGTCGGCATCGACCGCAAGCACACCATCGCGATCCGGTCCGTCCTGGACCGCGAGGGCCGCATCACCACCTGGAACCAGGGCTGCGGCGGCGTCCCCGTCAACAAGGGCGAGGCCATCCCCTACATCGACGGCAAGCGCTGCTGGGTCAACCAGGAGATCTTCGGCATCCACGGCAAGAAGGCCTGGCACAAGCAGGACTTCCGGCACCGCATCGCGCTCGGCGGCGGCGACGCCGACACGGACGTGACCTTCGTCGGCGACGCGACCGGCGCGCACCTCGTCCTGAACCGCAACAAGAGCGAGTTCATGTGCCGTGCGTACGACGACGCGGACGGCCGCTGGGTCGTGAACCCCATGTTCATCGAGCCGATGAAGCAGAAGCCGGACCTCTACCCGTGCTCGACGAGTGCGTACAACGAGCACGACGGTGACAAGGGCCCCGTCAGGCGCGCGGACGGCACCGTGGTCGCCGACCAGCGGGACTCGGTGTACTGATCCATCCTCGGCTGATCCTCGGTGCGCTGATCCTCGGTGTACCGATCTTCCCGGCACGTCTTAGAGTGCCGGGATGAGCATGCCGACGCCGCCCGGCTGGTACCCGGACCCGCACCAGCCCTCCGCCGAGCGCTGGTGGGACGGCGCTGCCTGGACCGAGCACCGGCGGACGCCCGAGCCCGCCCAAGTCGCCCCGGTGCACCAGGGATTCGGGCCGCCGCAGGACACCACATCGGTCATGCCGGTGACCTCCTCCCGGGGCGGCGGCCGGGCGAAGCTCGTCGCGCTGGGCGTCGCCGGGGTCGTCCTCGCCGCGGCGATCGTCACGGGCGCCGTCGCCCTCACCAAGGACGGCGGCGACCCGCGGGGCGGCCCGCCGGCGCCGAGCACCCCCGCCGAGAGCAGCCCGACGCCGACCCGGTCGGAGACGAAGTCGGCGTCCCCGACCACCGATCCCGACCCGGACACCCTCGTCGACGACCTCAACGGCATCACGCTCCCCGTGCCCGAGGGCTGGGAGAAGGACGACGACTCCTTCGGCGGCGGCGCGACCATCCAGACCCCCGACATCGTCGACTGTCCGGGCGACTCCGGCCTCTGCCGCGAGGGCACCGTCACGTCGAGCGCCGTGACGGGCACGGACGAGACGGACCCCAAGGTCGTCGCCCGCGGCGACATCAAGGACGCGGCGGACGCCGCCTACGACAAGGACAAGCTGGACAACCAGCCCTACGGCGGCATCACCGGCCACGAGAAGGTCAAGGAAGGCCAGGTGGCCGTCGCGGGCCGCAGCGGCTACTTCGTGCGCTGGCGCGTCCACACGGCGAAGGGCGACGGCGGGTACGTCCAGTCGCTCGCCTTCGCGTCGAGCGTCGGCTCGGAGTCGATGGTCATCGTCCGGTTCAACGTCGGCGCGGGCGACGACGCCCCGCCCGTCTCCGTCCTTGACGAGATCACGGACGGGATCCGCTCGGTGGACGACAGCGCGACGGGCGGCGGCGTGGGCGACGACGTCGGACCGACACCGTGAGCGAGGCGGCTCACAGAAACGTGTGACCCTCGCCCCGATACGTCGGAACACTCGCCGTCACCTTGTCGCCCTCGACCAGGTGCAGGGTCTCGAACCGCTCGCACAGTTCCCCGGCCTTGGCGTGCCGGAACCACACCTTGTCGCCGATCAGCAGATCGTCGGCCGGGGGCCCGTGCAGCGGCGTCTGCACTTCACCCGCGCCCTCCTGCGGGTCGTACCGCAGCCCCTCGGGCAGGTACGGCACCGGCGAGCGGTCCGGGCCCGCGACCCCCGACGCCGGGTATCCGCCGCCGAGCACTGTCACCGTCCCCACGCCGGGCCGCCGCACCACGGGCTGCGCGAACAGCGCGGCGGGACGCCCGCTGAACGACGTGTAGTTGTCGAAGAGCCGCGGCACGAAGAGCCCCGACCCGGCGGCGATCTCGGTCACCGCACGCTCGGCCGCGGTGTGCTGCACGCTGCCGGTGCCGCCGCCGTTCACGAACTCCAGGTCCGGCGCGACCGCCCGGACGGCGGCGATGGCCTCTCCCCGGCGCGCGGACAGTTCCCTGCGGGCCGCGGCCTGCATCGTCCGGATCGCGCGGGAACGCGCCGGGTGACCCTCCACCGCGTCACCCACACCCGCCACATGCCCCTCGTACGCCATGACGCCCACGAGCCGGAAACCTGGCCGCCGGACGATGGCGCGGGCCAGGGCGGCGATCTGCGCGGGCGAGTGCAACGGCGACCGGAGCGCGCCGATCCGCACCCGCCCGCCGAGCACCTTGAAGGAGGTGTCCAACTCCAGAGACACCCGCACCTCTTCGCGCCCGTCCCCCCTCGCCTCGTCGATCAACCGCAGCTGGGCCGGGTCGTCGACCATCACGGTCACCGACGCGGCGAGCTTCGGATCGGCGGTCAGCTCGGCGAAACCGGCCCGGTCCGCCGAGGGGTACGCGAGCAGCACATCATCGAAACCGGAGCGGGCCAGCCAGAGCGACTCCGCGAGCGTGTACGACATGATCCCGGCGAAACCGTCGCGGGCAAGGACCCGTTCGAGCAGGGCACGGCAGCGTACGGACTTGCTGGCGACGCGGATCGGCTTGCCCGCGGCCCGGCGCACGAGATCGTCGGCGTTGGCGTCGAAAGCGCCCAGGTCCACGAGGGCGAGGGGGGCGTCGAGGTGTGCGGTGGCGCGGTCGTAGCGGGCTCGGTCGGCGGCTCGGTCTGCGGCACGGGCAGTCATGGCGGAAGCCTGCCAGACGCGATTACCAGAGGGTAGGGGGATGATCCGGGCAGATCGCCCGGGGGTCCGGACTGGGTTCCCGTACGCCGTGGGTCTGCCCGTAGAGTGACGCGCACGGAGCCTGGCCGAGCGGTGCGTACGGAGCCTCGCCGACCTCGCGCTCCGGCCGGCCGAGCGCGAGGAAACGGGGGAGCATGAGCACGGAGGCGCCTCGCAGCCCCATCCCCCCGCGCCCCACCGCGCCGCCCCGCCCCGCGTCCCCGCCGCCCCCCGCGGCCCCGCCCGCCGAGCCGCCGCCACCCCCCTCGGCCCGCTTCCCCGACGTCCGTCCCCCGGTGGACAAGGACTGGCTCCTCACCACCCCCCGCCCCACCCCCGAGGACCCGGACAGGGCCACCCGCATACAAAGCCTGCTGGCCCCCTTCGACGAGCCCCGCACCCCCCACCCCCCGGCGCCCGCTGCCACCCCCCACCAGCTTTCCGACGAGACGCCACCGCTGCCCTCGTCCCGGCTGCCCGACGCCCCACCGAAGATCGTCGCGGACGAACCGCACACGCCGCCGACCACAGACGACGCGTCCCCCACACCTTCCGGCGAACCGCCGCTGTCCCCGTCCCGCCCCGGCGCCCCCGATGAGCCGCCCACCCCGGCGACCGCGCCTCGGGCGCGCCGCCAGTCCGGCGAGACATCGCCGCCACCGGCGTCTTCGGCCCGCCTGCCCGACTCCCCGCCGACGATCGCGGGCAAGGCCCGCCCGAACCTCACCGCCGAGCCGCCCACCCCGGCGACCGGAACCGCCGCACCCGACACGCACCGCGAGGCCTCCGGCATGGCTGTGCCACCGCCGCCGTCCTCTGCGCCCGCCGTGCCGCCGACGGTCGCGGGTGAGGCCTGCACGGTCGCCACCGTCGAGCCCGGCGCGCACCGCGAGGTCTCCGGCGTGGCCGTGCCACCGCCGCCGTCCTCCGCTCGTCTGCCCGACGTGCCGCCGAGCATCGCGGGCGAGGCTCGCATCGACGCCCCCGGCGAGCCGTCCACCCCGGCGACCGGCAAGGCCACACCACCCACACACCGGGAAGCCTCCCTTGAGGTGTCGCCGCCGGTGTCTTCGGCCCGGCTGCCCGACGCCCCGCCGACGGTCGCGGGCAAGGCCCGTACCGACCTCGCCGCCGAGCCCCGCGCGCAACGCGAGGCTCCCGGCATGGCGCCGCCGCCGTCCTCCGCCCGGCTGCCCGACTCCCCGCCGACCGTCCCGGGCAAGGCCCGCACGGACGCCCCCGCCGAGCCCTCCACCCCGGCGGCCGACGGCGCCGCCGTGCCACCGCCATCGTCCTCCGCCCGCCTCCCCGACGCCCCGCCGACCGTCCCGGGCGAGGCCCGCACGGACGTCACCGACGAGCCCCCCACCCCGGCGGCCAGCACCGTCGCGCCCGGCACGCACCGCGAGGCCCCCGGCGCCGCCGTGCCACCGCCGCCGTCCTCCGCCCGCCTCCCCGACGCCCCGCCGACCGTCCCGGGCAAGGCCCGCACGGACGTCGCCGCCGAGCCCTCCGCCCCGGCGGCCGGCGGCGACGTCGCGCTCAGCGCGCAGCGTGAGGCCCCCAGCGGGACAGTGCCGTCGCCGGCCTCCCTCACGGGGGACGTCCGTACCGGCGGCGTCGCCGGTGGGAGGGCGCGGCGGGCTGTGGGGGCCGTTGATTTGGCGCCGGGGCCCGGTGCGGGGCGGCCGTTCGTGTTTTTTGCGCGGCCTGCTCTGTATGACGACACCACCACTCGGCTGCGCCCCGTCGGCGCCTGGGCGCGCCCGCGTGCGGCCGCCGCCGCGGCCTGTGTCGTGCTGGGGCTCGGGCTCATCGGAGGGGCGGTGACCGGGAGCTGGCTGACGGGGGAGTCCGCGGCCGGTGGGGCCACGCGGAGCGCGTACACCGTCACCGGGGCCCTCTGGCACAGCGTCCCCGTCGACCGGCTCTTTCCGCCGGTGCTGAAGGGGGAGGGCGCGGGACCGGGCGGTGCCGACAGGGCCTGGACCCGGATAGCCGTCGCGCCGGACAGCGGCTGTCGGGGCGCGTTCGACCCGTTGCTGAAGCAGGCGCTCGACCCGGTCGGATGTCTGCGGCTGCTGCGGGCCACGTACACGGACGCCACCCGCAGCCACGTCACCACCGTGGGCCTGCTCTTCACCAAGGCGGACGCCGACGCGATGCAGACGCTGCGGAACCGTTTCACGGAGGAGGGGCTCGACCGGCGCACCGACCTCATGCCGCGGCCGTACGCCGCCAAGGGCACCGCCGCCGAGGGCTTCAGGGACGCCCAGCGGGCGGCCTGGACCGTGTCCGTGCTGCCGGACGCGCCCGTCGTCGCGTACTCCGTCTCCGGATTCGCCGACGGCCGCGCCGTCACGGACCCCGAACCCGCCACCGAGGCCATGGGCAGCAACACCACGTCCGCGCCCGCCCAGGCGGGCCTCGGCCACGAGGCGAAGGGCATCGCCGACCGCGTCGAGCGCGGCCTGCGCAAGATCATCGCGGCTGCGGAGAAGAAGTCATGAGGAAGCGGAAACGGCTCGTCGCGGCCCTCGCCGGCATCGCGGTGGCCCTCGCTCCGACCGCCACCGCGTACGCCGACGACGGCATCCGCGCCCAGCAGTGGGCCCTCGACGCCATGCGCACCAGCCAGGCCTGGCAGACCACGAAGGGCGACGGCATCACCGTCGCCGTCCTGGACACCGGCATAGACGCCGAGCACCCGGACCTCGCGGGCAGCGTCCTCGAAGGAAAGGACATGGTCGGGTTCGGCGCCGGCCGGGGCGACCGGCCCTGGGCCAGGCACGGCACCGCCATGGCCGGGATCATCGCGGGCCACGGACACGGCACGGCCGGCCGCGACGGCGTACTCGGCATCGCGCCCGAGGCGAAGATCCTGCCGGTCCGGGTGATCCTCGAAGACGGCGACCCCGCCCGCAAGAAGGCCCGCAACACCCGCGGCAACGCCCTCGCCGAAGGCATCCGCTGGGCCGCCGACCACGGCGCGGACGTCATCAACCTCTCCCTCGGCGACGACTCCAAGTCCGCCCACCCCGAACCGGCCGAGGACGCCGCCGTGCAGTACGCCCTGAAGAAGGGCGTCGCCGTCGTCGCCTCCGCCGGCAACGGCGGCGAGCGCGGCGACCACATCTCCTACCCGGCCGCCTACCCCGGCGTGATCGCCGCGACGGCCGTCGACGAGAACGGCGACCGCGCCTCGTTCTCCACCCGCCGCTGGTACGCCACCGTCGCCGCACCCGGCGACGACATCGTCATCGCCGACCCCGACCGCAAGTACTACGAGGGCTGGGGCACCAGCGCCGCCTCGGCCTTCGTCTCGGGCGCCGTCGCCCTGATCCGCGCCGCCCACCCCGGCCTGAAGCCCGCCCAGATCAAACAGCTCCTGGAGGACACGGCCCGCGACGCCCCGTCCGGCGGCCGTGACGACTCCCGCGGCTTCGGCCTGATCGACCCCGCGGCGGCGCTCGCCCGCGCCGGCAGAATCAAGCCCGAGGAGCCGCGCACGGCGACGTACGGCACGAAGTACTTCGGCCGGGGCCCGGACGCGACACAGGGCGACGACGGGCCCGCCGGGTGGGTCGGGCCGGTCGCCGGAGGCCTCGGCGTACTCCTGCTCGCGATGGCGGTCCACCTGTGGAGGACCAGGTCAGGGGCGCCGCGGCGCGACTGACACCACTCTGTAGGGTCGACACCGTGGCGAACATGGCGAACAAGAACATTCCCGACCCCGGCTTCTCCGACGACGACGGGACGGCCGACCCCCGGCTGGCCGCGGCGCTCGCCGCCTGGTCCGCGGACCGCACCGCCCACGGCCCCGTCCTGGAAGCCCTGGCGGGAGCCCGTCTACTCGTCCCCGTCGTGGCCGTGCTCGGCGAGGTCGAGGTGGACGAGAACGGGCTGCGCCGCGAGAAGACCAGCGACATGGCCGTGCCCACCCTCAAGGCGGGCGACCGCAAGGCGCTCCCCGCCTTCACCTCCATCGAGGCCCTCGCCCTGTGGGACCCGGCGGCCCGCCCCGTCGCCGTACCGCTGCACCAGGCGCTGCAGGCCGCCGCCCACGAGCAGGCCGACACCATCGTCCTCGACCTCGCGGGCCCCGTCCCCTACGAACTGGGCCGCTCCGCGCTGCTCGCCCTCGCCGAGGGACGCGCCAGCGCCGACCCGCTCGCCGACCCGGCCGTCACCGAGGCGGTCCGCGCCGCCGTCGCAGCCGAGCCCGTCGTGCTCCGCGCCCACCTCGGCCCCGGCCGCGCGGACGGCACCCTCGCCCTCGTCCTGGACCCGGCCGCGGACCCGGCCGACGCCGCCCAGCGCGTGGCCCGCCGGATCGCCGCCGACGAAACACTGAGGGCCCGCCTGGTGCGCGGCCTCGACCTGGCACTGCTGCCGGCCGAGGCGACGCCTCCGGGCGAGCCCTTTTACGTACGTACGGTGTGAAAGACGTATGTACGGGGTGAAAGCCAGGTCGTACGGGGTGCCTGGTCAGCCGTAGACCGGGCCCGTGTACTTCTCGCCGGGGCCCTGGCCCGGCTCGTCCTTCACCAGCGACGCCTCGCGGAACGCCAGCTGCAGCGACTTCAGCCCGTCGCGCAGCGGCGCCGCGTGGAACGAGCTGATCTCCGTGGCGCTCGCGTCGAGCAGGCCGGCCAGGGAGTGGATCAGCTTGCGGGCCTCGTCCAGGTCCTTGTGGCCCTCGCCGCCCTCGGCGAGGCCGAGGTTCACGGCGGCGGCGCTCATCAGGTGGACCGCCACGGTGGTGATCACCTCGACCGCGGGGACATCCGCGATGTCACGGGTCAGGGTGTCGAAGTCGGGGGAGTCACCGGCGGGGGACTCGGGGGCGGGGATCGCGTCGCTCATGCTCACATCTTCCTGATGGCCGAAACGGTGTCAGCCTAGTTGATGGCCGAAATGGCGGAATCCGGGCTCCGCGCGCCACGGTCCTCGAAACCGCAGGTACCGGCCCGGCGACGAAGCCGGTCGCCGAGGCGTGCACTCCTCCGAAGTGCTGGTATTCTGGACAGCGACCGGTTGGCTTCGTAGTGAGTCAACCCGCAAGTGGAGGCTCCGAATCTCCCACCTGGCCGCCCTGAGGGCGGCGGGTCACCGGTCAGACGGTTTCCATCGTTCCGTACGGACGATGGAATTGTCAGACGCGCCCCGCGGCACACCGTGGTGGTGCTCCGGTATGTGAGGAGCCCCGCCTGTGTTCCGGCCGGGGCATTTTTCGTGCGCCGAATCGGTTAGGTCCAACGAAAACAGACGTTACGTGGCAGTCCGCCAGACGGTCACGTGGTGCTACCGAGGAGGATCCATCAGCGCCGAGCCCCGCATCAACGACCGGATTCGCGTTCCCGAGGTGCGACTTGTCGGTCCCAGCGGCGAGCAGGTCGGGATTGTTCCGCTTGCCAAGGCCCTGGAGCTTGCGCAGGAGTACGACCTTGACCTGGTCGAGGTCGCGGCGAACGCCCGTCCGCCCGTGTGCAAGCTCATGGACTACGGGAAGTTCAAGTACGAGTCGGCCATGAAGGCCCGTGAGGCGCGCAAGAACCAGGCGCACACGGTCATCAAGGAGATGAAGCTCCGGCCGAAGATCGACCCGCACGACTATGACACCAAGAAGGGTCATGTCGTCCGGTTCCTCAAGCAGGGCGACAAGGTCAAGATCACGATTATGTTCCGTGGTCGCGAGCAGTCCCGCCCCGAGCTGGGTTTCCGACTGCTGCAGCGCCTCGCTTCGGACGTCGAGGACCTTGGGTTCATCGAGTCGAACCCGAAGCAGGACGGCCGAAACATGATCATGGTTCTCGGTCCGCACAAGAAGAAGACCGAGGCGATGGCCGAGGCCCGTGAGGCCCAGGCGGCCCGCAAGGCGGACGCGAAGGCCAACCCGGGCCGCTCGCAGAACTCCGCCGAGGGGGAGGAGCTCGACGAGGCTCCCGCCGAGGCCCCTGCCGAGGCCAACGCCGAGGCCTGATCCTCAGGACGCGAGTCCAGAGGATGCCAACTGACACATATGGCTCCCGGATGCCCGGTTTCACGACCGGGCATCGGAGTGCCACTGACGAGGAGAGAACGGCGCTATGCCGAAGAACAAGACTCACAGCGGTGCCAAGAAGCGTTTCCGGGTCACCGGCTCGGGCAAGGTGCTCCGGCAGCGTGCCAACCGCCGCCACTACCTCGAGCACAAGTCCTCGACCCTGACCCGCCGCCTCGCCGGCACCGTCGAGCTGTCGTCGGCGGACACCGCCAAGGTCAAGAAGCTCCTCGGTATGTGACGGCGCGCCCCGCACTCACGGGGCGCAGCCGACCGACCATCGGGACCAAGCCGTTCTCGGGTCACGCACGTGACCCAGCTACAAGGAGTTAACAAGTGGCACGCGTCAAGCGGGCAGTCAACGCCCACAAGAAGCGTCGGGCGATCCTCGAGCAGGCCAGCGGTTACCGCGGCCAGCGGTCGCGCCTGTACCGCAAGGCCAAGGAGCAGGTCACCCACTCCCTGGTCTACAACTACAACGACCGCAAGAAGCGCAAGGGCGACTTCCGTCAGCTGTGGATCCAGCGCATCAACGCCGCTGCCCGCGCCAACGGCATCACCTACAACCGCTTCATCCAGGGTCTGAAGGCCGCCAACATCGAGGTGGACCGCAAGATCCTCGCGGAGCTGGCCGTCAACGACGGGAACGCGTTCGCCGCGCTCGTCGAGGTTGCGCAGAAGGCGCTGCCGTCGGACGTCAACGCGCCCAAGGCGGCCTGACGCCCGCGCATTGCCGAGCTTGATATCGGACCCGCAGCCCGTTGGCTTGCGGGTCCGCTGTCGTTCGGGTCCCCGTCTGCCCCTCTCTGTTCTCTGCCGTTCGCGGGTCTGCTGTGGCTGGTCGCGCAGTTCCCCGCGCCCCTGACGGGACGCCCCTACGGGGCGCCCGCATCTTTCCCGAAGGTGAGTCATGACCGCCGCCCCCGAATTGATCTCCCCCAAGTCGCCCCGCGTCAGTGCCGCGCGGCGGTTGGCCAAGCGGAATTTTCGGGGGAAGGAGCGGCTGTTCCTCGCCGAGGGGCCGCAGGCCGTGCGGGAGGCCGCCGGGCACGGGCGGACGCTCGTCGAGCTGTTCGCCACCGTCGACGCCGCCGAGCGGTACGCCGACATCGTGGGGGAGGCGCGCGCCGCGGGGGCCCGGGTGCACCTCGCCGACGACGACGTCATCGCCGACATCTCGACGACGGTCACCCCGCAGGGCCTCGTCGGGGTCTGCCGGTTCCTTGACGTGTCCTTCGAGGAGATCCTCGCCGCCCGGCCCCGCCTCGTCGCCGTCCTCGCGCACGTCCGGGACCCCGGGAACGCCGGGACCGTGCTGCGCTGCGCGGATGCCGCGGGCGCCGACGCCGTGATCCTCACGGACGGCTCCGTGGACCTCTACAACCCCAAGTCGGTGCGCGCGTCGGTCGGTTCGCACTTCCATCTGCCCGTCGCCGTGGGCGTACCCGTCGAACAGGCCGTGCGAGGGCTCAAGGGAGCGGGCGTGCGCATCCTCGCCGCCGACGGGGCCGGCGAGGACGACCTCGACACGGAGCTCGACAAGGGCACCATGGGCACCCCCACCGCCTGGATCTTCGGCAACGAGGCCTGGGGGCTGCCGGAGGCGACCCGCGCACTCGCCGACGCGGTGGTGCGTGTTCCGATCCACGGCAGAGCCGAAAGCCTCAACCTCGCGACGGCAGCGGCCGTGTGCCTCTATGCCTCCGCCCGTGCACAGCGCGCCGCTGGAGGGTGCCGCTCCGTCACATCGAGCTAGTAGTGTGACGGGCTCGGGGGCCCCGACAGGTCCGAGAGGTGGGGTACGGGGAATGAGTGTGGGCACGAGCAGAGCACCGGGGGCACAGGACCTCGTCCGTGCTCGCGCGGACCACGGCGGTCCCGTTGACCTCGGCGGCCTCGGACTCGACCCCGACGAGCTGCCCGACGGGCTCGTCGTCGCGGACGAGACGGGCCACGTCATCTGCTTCAACGCGGCGGCGGCGCGGATCACCGCGGTCTCCGCGGCCGACGCCCTGGGCGCGCCACTCGACCACGCGCTTCCCTTAGAGGACCTCGAAGGCCGCCGCTGGTGGCAGCTGACCGATCCCTACGGCGGCCTCGCGATCCGCGTCGGCCAGCCCGAGCGCAACCTGCTCCTGCCCGGCGGCCGCGAGGTCCTCGTCTCCGCCCGCTACGTCCGCACCACCCGCACAGGGCCCGTACGCCGTGTCGTCGTCTCGATCCGCGACACCGAGGCCCGCCGCCGCACCGAGCGCAGCCACGCCGAGCTGATCGCCACGGTCGCCCACGAGCTCCGCTCGCCGCTCACCTCCGTCAAGGGCTTCACGGCGACGCTGCTCGCCAAGTGGGAGCGGTTCACGGACGACCAGAAGAAACTGATGCTGGAGACCGTCGACGCCGACGCGAACCGCGTCACCCGGCTCATCGCCGAACTCCTCGACATCTCCCGCATCGACTCCGGACGGCTCGAGCTGCGCCGCCAGCCCGTCGACATCGGGGTCGCCGTCGGCCGGCACATCCAGGCGCACGTCGCCGCGGGCCAGGACGCGGACCGCTTCCTCGTCCGGGTCCAGCAGCCGCTGCCCGACTGCTGGGCGGACCCCGACAAGGTCGACCAGGTGCTCAGCAACCTGCTGGAAAACGCGGTGCGGCACGGCGAGGGAACTGTCACCATCGAGGTGGCGCCCTCCTCCTCGCCGCGCGAGCGGGGCGGCGCCGAGACGGCCGTGACCGTGAGCGACGAAGGTCCCGGCATTCCGGAGGAGTCGATGGGCCGCGTCTTCACCCGCTTCTGGCGGGGCAGCAAACGCGGCGGGACGGGACTGGGGCTGTACATCGTGAAGGGCATCGTGGAGGCGCACGGCGGGACGATCACCGTCGGCCGCGCGGCCGGCGGCGGCGCCCAGTTCCGATTTACGTTGCCCGTGGGGGCCCCGGCGTATCTCCAGTGACTCACGTGAGTCACTGAGGACGCCCTGAGCAGCCCGCGGGCGCACTCGTTCACCGCACCCCCGTTAGACTCGGTCGTTGGCACTTTGTGTCCCCACACCTGGGACAGCTTGTCTCCGAGTCGTTGACGGGGACCCATCCGCCAGCCAACCGGAAGCACGGGAAGAGATGTCGGCACCGAACAAGTCGTACGACCCTGTTGAGGTCGAGGCACTGAAACCTGAAGAGATCGAGCGCATGCGGGACGAGGCGCTCGCCGCCTTCGCGGCCGCGGACTCGCTCGACGCGCTCCAGGAGGCCAAGGTCGCGCACACCGGCGGCACCTCGCCGCTGGCGCTCGCCAACCGCGAGATCGGCGCGCTGCCGCCGCAGGCGAAGGCCGAGGCGGGCAAGCGGGTCGGCATGGCGCGCGGCGCCGTGAGCAAGGCGCTGGCCGCCCGCCAGGCCGAGCTCGAGGCCGAGCGCGACGCCCGCGTCCTGGTCGAGGAGGCGGTGGACGTCACGCTGCCGTACGACCGCACGCCCGCCGGCGCCCGGCACCCGCTGACCACCATGATGGAGCGCGTCGCCGACGTCTTCGTCTCGATGGGGTACGAGGTCGCGGAGGGTCCCGAGGTCGAGGCGGAGTGGTTCAACTTCGACGCGCTCAACTTCACGCCCGACCACCCGGCCCGGCAGATGCAGGACACGTTCTTCGTGCAGGGCCCCAATGGGACGGACGGGGACGAGTCCGGTGTCGTGCTGCGGACGCACACCTCGCCCGTGCAGGCCCGTGCGCTGCTCGAGCGCCGTGAGCCGCCGGTCTACATCGTCTGCCCCGGCCGCGTGTACCGCACGGACGAGCTCGACGCGACGCACACCCCGGTCTTCCACCAGATCGAGCTGCTCGCCGTCGACGAGGGCCTCACCATGGCCGACCTCAAGGGCACTCTGGACCACATGGTCCAGTCGCTCTTCGGTCCGGACATGAAGACCCGCCTGCGGCCGAACTACTTCCCGTTCACCGAGCCGTCCGCCGAGATGGACATGGTCTGCTACGTGTGCCGCGGCGAGTCCGTCGGCAACCCCGACCGCCCCTGCCGCACCTGCGGCAGCGAGGGCTGGATCGAGCTCGGCGGCTGCGGCATGGTCAACCCGAAGGTGCTCACGGCCTGCGGCGTCGACCCCAAGAAGTACAGCGGATTCGCCTTCGGGTTCGGCATCGAACGGATGCTGATGTTCCGCCACAACGTCGAAGACATGCGAGACATGGTCGAGGGTGACATCCGGTTCACCCGGCCGTTCGGGATGGAGATCTGATGCGGGTCCCGCTTTCCTGGCTGCGGGAGTACGTCGACCTCCCCGCCACCGAGACCGGCCGCGACGTGCAGGCCAAGCTGATCGAGGTCGGCCTCGAGGTCGAGACCGTCGAACAGCTCGGCGCAGGGCTCAAGGGCCCGCTCGTCGTGGGCAAGGTCCTCACCATCGAGGAGCTGGAGGGCTTCAAGAAGCCCATCCGCTTCTGCACCGTCGACGTCGGCTCCGCCAACGGCACGGGTGAGCCGCAGGAGATCGTCTGCGGCGCGCGCAACTTCGCCGTCGGCGACAAGGTCGTCGTGGTCCTGCCCGGCGCCGTCCTGCCCGGCGACTTCGCCATCGCCGCCCGCAAGACGTACGGCAAGACCTCGCACGGCATGATCTGCTCCGGCGACGAGCTGGGCATGGGCGACGACGGCAGCGGCGGCATCATCGTCCTGCCGCCCGAGCACGAGGCCGGCACCGACGCGATCGAGCTCCTCGAGCTGGTCGACGAGGTTCTGGACATCGCCGTCACGCCCGACCGCGGCTACGCGCTCTCGATGCGCGGCGTCGCCCGCGAGACCGCCATCGCGTACGGCCTGCCGCTGCGCGACCCGGCGCTCCTCGACGTGCCCGCGCCGAACTCCTTCGGCTACCCGGTCAAGATCAGCGACCCGCTCGGCTGCGACCGCTTCACCGCGCGCACCGTCACGGGCCTGCAGCCCGAGGCGCGCTCCCCGATCTGGCTGCAGCGCCGTCTGCAGAAGGTCGGCATGCGCCCGATCTCGCTCGCCGTCGACATCGCCAACTACGTGATGATGGAGCTCGGCCAGCCCCTGCACACGTACGACCGCTCCCGCGTCCAGGGCACGATCGGCGTGCGCCGGGCCGAGCAGGGCGAGAAGATCACCACGCTCGACGGCGCCAAGCGCGTCCTCGACGCCGGGGACCTGGTCATCACCGACGACCGCGGCCCCATCGGCCTCGCGGGCGTCATGGGCGGCGCCAACACCGAGATCGCCGACTCCGACGAAGCCGCCGGGACCACCGACGTCGTCATCGAGGCCGCGCACTTCGACGCGATCTCCATCGCCCGCACCGCGCGCCGCCACAAGCTGGCATCCGAGGCGTCCAAGCGCTTCGAGCGCGGCGTCGACCCGCAGGCCACGGCCGCCGCCGCGCAGCGCGCCGTCGACCTGCTGGTGCTCCTCGCGGGCGGCAGCGCCGAGGCCGGCGTCACGGAGGTCATCGCGCCCACCGGGCCGCGCACGATCGCCATGCCCGCCGACCACCCGGACAAGGTCGCCGGCGTCACCTACGGCCGCGAGACCGTCGTACGCCGCCTCCAGGAGGTCGGCTGCGACGTCTACGGCCAGGACGACCTGACCGTCACCGTCCCGTCGTGGCGCCCCGACCTCGCCGAGCCGAACGACCTCGCCGAAGAGGTCATCCGCCTCGAGGGGTACGAGAACCTGCCCTCGACCCTGCCGAAGCCTCCCGCGGGCCGCGGCCTGACCGAGCGGCAGCGGCTGCACCGCCGCGTCGGCCGCGCGTTGGCCGGCGCCGGCTACGTCGAGTCGCTGAGCTACCCCTTCATCGGGGAGGGCGTCTTCGACCAGCTGAGCCTGGACGCGGACGACCCGAACCGCCGTGTGGTCAAGCTCGTCAACCCGCTCTCCGACGAGGAGCCCGCGCTCCGTACGACGCTGCTGCCGGGCCTGCTCTCGGCGCTGCGCCGCAACGACGGCCGCGGCAGCCACGACCTGGCGCTCTTCGAGACCGGGCTGGTCTTCCACCCCCGAGCCGAGCTCAAGGTCGCGGTGCGGCTGCCCGTCGACCGGCGGCCCACCGACGAGGAGATCGCCTCCCTCACCGAGGCGCTGCCCGTCCAGCCCCGGCACGCCGCCGTCGTCCTCGCGGGCGCCCGCGAGCAGGCCGGCTGGTGGGGCAAGGGCCGCCCGGCCGACTGGGCCGACGCCGTCGAGGCGGCGCGGACCGTCGCCCGTGAGGCCGGCGTCGAGCTGATCGTCGACCAGGGGCAGTACGGGCCGTGGCACCCGGGCCGCTGCGCCGAGCTGAAGGTCGTCGTCGACGGTGACATCGTCACCGTCGGACACGCCGGTGAGCTGCACCCGCGCGTCGTCAAGGCGCTGGGCGTGCCCGCGCGCACCTGTGCGATGGAGCTCGACCTGGACCGCCTGGAGCAGGCCCGTGAAGGGGTGCTGCGGGCGCCGCGGATCTCCACCTTCCCGGTGGCCACGCAGGACGTCGCGCTCGTCGTCGACCAGGAGGTGCCGGCCGCCGTGGTCGAGTACTTCCTGCGCGGCGGGGCGGGTGAACTCCTGGAGTCCATCCGGCTGTTCGACGTCTTCGAGGGCGAGCAGATCGGCGCGGGCAAGAAGTCGCTGGCGTACGCGCTGCGCTTCCGGGCCGCCGACCGCACGCTGACCGTCGACGAGGCCTCCGCGGCCCGCGACGCGGCCGTCGCGCTGGCGGCCGAGCGGACGGGCGCGGTGCTGCGCGGGGCGTAGTCACCGCCCGTAGCCCGACACCAGGCGCACCAGAGGCGCACCACAGGCGCACAGAGGGGCTTACCCGGATCACCGGGTAAGCCCCTCACTCATTTGGGTGATAAGTGGCGTCACTTGGCTCGATCGGTTCACCCGGTAGACAGAATCGATCCGGTCGTAAGGGCCGGTCCACTGGACAGGGCCAAGGGGGGCCATCGGCATGATCCGTATCAAGACCAGGGCCCCCTGCGGGTCGGCGCTTCGAACGAGGGTGCGCGGCGGGTGCTCCCACGTCCGTCGCAGATGGCCCCGGTCGGCCGCTTCCCGGCGGCCGCTCGCCCGCGTGGAGCAGCAGGGCGCCCGCATGGAGCGGCAGGGCGCCCGCCGCGTGCTCACGCTGGGGCTTCCGACGGTGTGGGGCGCCGTCGCCATCACGTACAAACTGGCCTGTCCGCTCGCCACCCAGGACAGCATGGGCGCGCGGATCGTCAGCAGCGTCGTCTTCTTCGCCGTCGGGACCGGGCTCATACTCCACGTCCGGCGGGCGCTGCTGCGGGAGTTGCGGCAGATGCGCGAGGTCGCGGGCGCCGCGCAGAACGTGCTCCTGCGGCCCCTGCCGCCCCGCGTCGAAGGGCTCACGCTCGCCGCCGGGCGGCTCTCCGCGTCCCGCGGCGCCTCCGTCGGTGGCGACCTGTACGAGGTGGTCGCCACCGACCACGGCGTCCGCGTCGTGATGGGCGACGTGCGGGGCCACGGGCTCGCCGCCATCGGTACCGTCGCCGCCGTCCTCGGCAGCTTCCGGGAGGCCGCGCACGACGAACCCGAACTGCCCCTGGTGCTGCGCCGGCTGGAGCGGGCGCTCGCCCGGCACCTGCGCGAGCGCTCACGGGCCGAGCACCCCGCGAGCGGCGCCGCCGCGCCGGAAAGCCCACTGGTCGAGGAGTTCGTCACCGTACTGCTCCTGGAGATCGGCAAGGACGGCGAGGTCTCCGCGCTCAACTGCGGTCACCCCTGGCCGCATCTGCTCAGCGGCACCGCGCGGCACCTGACGGACAGTGAGCCGCTGCCGCCGCTCGGCCCCTTCCCGCTCCCCGCCGACCTGCCGGTGCTCGGCTGCGGACGGCTGCTGCCCGGTGAGGTGCTCGTCCTGCACACGGACGGCATGGAGGACGCGCGCGACGCCGCGGGCACGTTCTTCCCGCTGCGGACCGTCCTCGCCGAGGCGGCCCGCGTCCCACCGGTCTCCCCACAACGCCTCATCCGCGTGGTCTACGCCGAACTCCTGCGCCATTCGGGCGGGTTGCCCCCCGACGACGCGGCGCTGCTCGTGCTGCGCAACGACCGCAGGAGGGCCCCGGTGCAGCAGTGCGGGGCGGAGCCGGAACACGAGCCGGAGCGGCAGCCCGCTCCCTGACCGGCATGCGCCATCCGCCCCGCCATGGAGTTGTCGGGCAGACGGCGGGACGGACGACGCGAATGAGGGCCGCCGCACTGTTCGAGGGGGGAGCCGGCGGCCCGGCCGGCCTCCTTAACTGATGAGGCATCTCAGTCAAGCGATCCCACACACCGTGCGGCAGAGCGCACACCCCCCGGATCCGGGCACTCAGTTCACACCCCGTGTGAAGGCACCTCCACTAATCTGAGGGGCACCGAGCCACCGGAGGGCATCCATGCAGCCCAACACCCTGCTCGACGCGATCCTCGACGAAGCGGGCGTCTCCCACGCGGGACTCGCCGCGCATGTGAACCAGGCCGGCAGAGCCAGAGGTCTCGCGCTGCGGTACGAACACACCGCCGTCTCCCGCTGGTTGAAGGGCCAGCGCCCGCGCGGCCAGGTCCCCGACCTGATCTGCGAGGTGCTCGCCGCCCGGCTGCAGCGGCCCGTCACCCTGGACGACATCGGCCTCGGCCTGCCCGGTGTCCCCGCCGCCCGCGTCGGCTCGGCCGCCTCCACGCTCTCCGGCTTCGTGGAACGGGCCACCGCGCTGTGGCGCTCGGACGAACAGCAGCGCCCGCACCTGCTCGGCGCGCCCGCCGTCACCGGAACGCCCGCCGTGATGCCCGTCTGGGAGTGGGAGAACCCGCCCGACGACGTCGACGTGTCCCGCGGCGGACGGCACCCCGTCAGCACGGCCGACATCGAGATGATGCGCGCCGCCCGCGCCCACTACGAGCAGATGTACCGCAAGACCGGTGGCATCGCGACCCGCACCCGCATCGTCGGCTTCCTCAACGCCGAGGCCGCGCCCCTGCTGCGCGGCAGCTACACCGACGAGATGGGCCGCCAACTGCACCGCTCCACGGGCGGGTTGGTGGCCATCGCGGGGATCTGCGCCTACGACTCCGACGCGCACGGCCTCGCCCAGCGCTACTTCCACCAGGCGCTGCGCCTGGCCAAGGCCAGCGGCGACACGGGGCTCGGCGCGTATGTGATCGCGCTCCTCGTCAACCAGTCGCTGTTCATGCGCGAGTACCGGCAGGCCGTCGCGTTCGCCGAGGCGGCGCTGCGGGCGGCGGGCCGTGACCTCACTCCCGCGCTCGCCTCCGACCTGTACGCGATGCAGGCCAAGGCGTACGCGCACCTGGGCGACGGCAGGAGCGCGCTGTCCTGCATCCGGCGTGCGGAGGCCGCGGCCGACCGGATCCTGCGCGGCCGCGAGCCGGACGAGACGGGCTATGTCCAGCCCGGTCTGGTGAACGTGCAAGTGGCGGAGGCGCTGCTCAGCCTCGGCGATCTGGTCAGCGCGCGGGAGCACGCCGCGGCGGCCGTGGACACGCCCGCGCACGACCGCGGGCGGGTGCACCGGCTCGCCATGCTGAGCCAGATCGAACTGCGCCAGGGCAACACCGACGAGGCGGTGGCCACGGCGGTGGAAATGGCGGAACAGGCCCGGGGAATGGAGTCCCAGCGGCTGCGCGACCGGCTGCGCGCGGTCCGTGAACACCTGGTCCGCAGCGACTGCGCGGGCACGGCGGAGGCGGCCGAACTGATCGCGGGGGCGCTGCGCGTACCCCTGTGACGCACAGTCCCGAGGCGCACACACGCTGCTGCAAAGATTCGTCTGCTGCGATATTGCCATCTACCAGTCGGAAGGTGGCAGAACCGTGCAGTGGACGAAACAGAGCGAACAAACTGTGTATGGAAACCGGTGGTTCACGGTCAATCTCGCCGATGTCGAACTGCCCGACGGCCGGCATCTGGACCACTTCCTGATACGGCTGCGGCCCGTCGCCGTGGCCACCGTCGTCAACGCCGCCAACGAAGTGCTCCTGCTGTGGCGGCACCGCTTCATCACCGACAGCTGGGGCTGGGAACTCGCGGCAGGCGTCGTCGAGGACGGTGAGGACATCGCGTACGCGGCGGCACGCGAGATGGAGGAGGAGACCGGCTGGCGGCCGGGCCCGCTGAAGCACCTCATGAGCGTCGAACCGTCCAACGGACTCACCGACGCCCGGCACCACATCTACTGGTCCGACGAAGGGACGTACATCGGCCATCCCGAAGACGACTTCGAGTCGGACCGACGCGAGTGGATCCCGCTCAAGCTGGTCCCCGACATGGTGTCCCGCGGGGAGGTGCCAGCTGCCAACATGGCCGCGGCCCTTCTCCTCCTCCACCATCTGCGCCTCGGTCAGGACGCGCGTTAGTCAGCGACCGATGGCCTGCCAGACCGCCACGGCGATCGACAGGACCGCCGCGAGCGCGACGATCGTCGGCAGTGGCCAGCGGGTGTTCTCCAGTGCGGCGACCCTGGCCTCCATGGTCTCCACGTTCTTGGCGGTCTGTTCGTCGTGCTGAGTGAGCAACGCCAGCCGTCCGTCGACGCGGGCAAGACCCACGTCCAGGCTGCGTCGCAACTCAGCGAGTTCTTCCGGGACCACGGCACTCTCGCCGTCGGTGGTCACGAGACCACTCCTCTCTGTAATGGCGCATCCCCCCTCCATCCGCACAGAGAGTCAACTAGCGCGGCGGGCAGGGCGGGAGCGTGTGCGATGGGCATATGCGAGCCCATCGCGCACACGGTGTGTGAACGCCGCGGGCCCGGCACTCGCAGGAGTGCCGGGCCCGTCGGTACGGAGAGTGTTCGTACGGGGAGTGTTCGTACGGGAAGTGCGGTCCCTCAGGCGTACGTGTAGAAGCCCGAGCCGGTCTTCCGGCCGAGGCGTCCGGCGTCCACCATCCGCTGCAGCAGCGGGGGAGCGGCGTACAGCGGCTCCTTGTACTCGGCGTACATGGAGTCGGCGACCGAGGCGACCGTGTCCAGGCCGATCAGGTCGGAGAGCTTGAGCGGGCCCATCGGGTGGGCGCAGCCCATCTCCATGCCGTTGTCGATGTCCTCGCGGCTCGCGATGCCCGACTCGAACATCCGGATCGCGGAGAGGAGGTACGGGATGAGCAGCGCGTTGACCACGAAGCCCGAGCGGTCCTGGGCGCGGATCGCGTGCTTGCCGAGGATCTTCTCGACCACGGCCTGGGCCCGGCTGATGGTGCCCTCGGACGTGGTCAGCGCGGGGATCAGCTCGACGAGCTGCTGCACCGGCGCCGGGTTGAAGAAGTGGATGCCGATGACCTGGTCGGGGCGCGAGGTCGCGACGGCCAGCTTCACCAGCGGGATGGAGGAGGTGTTGGAGGCGAGGATCGCGTCCTGCCGGGTCACCACCTGGTCGAGGACCTGGAAGATCTCCGTCTTCACCTGCTCGTTCTCCACCACGGCCTCGATGACCAGGTCACGGTCGGCGAACTCGCCGAGGTCGGTGGTGAAGCTGAGGCGGTCGAGCGTCGCGTCGCGCTCCTCGTCGGAGATCTTGCCGCGCTCGGCCGCCTTGGAGAGCGAGTTGTAGAGCCGCGTACGCCCGATTTCCAGGGCCTCGCCGGTGGTCTCCGCGACCTTCACGTCCAGTCCGGAGCGGGCGCAGACCTCTGCGATTCCGGCGCCCATCTGGCCACAGCCCACCACTCCGACGCGTGCGATATCGGTCATGGAGTCGGTCACCTCGTGCCTTTCGCTGATCAACGGGGCCGGCAGGTCCCCCGTATGGATGGTGCCTGCCTCGGCCGTGAACGTTACTCCGCAATGAGGGGTCCATGACGGGCCGGGTCGGGCATGCTGTGCGCAACCGGCAAGGGGTGTCGGTGCACAGCGAGCTCAGGGGGCATGCAGATGAGGCGTATGTCACGTCGGGGTTTCTCGGTGGTGGCCGCCGCGGCGGTGGCCGGTCTGGCGACGGCGGGTGACGCGGCCGCCGCTCCCGACCGGCGGCGGAAGAAGAAGCGCGAACTGCGGGGCATGTGGCTGGCGAGCGTCGTCAACCGCGACTGGCCCTCCAAGCCGGGCCTCCCGGCGGCCCAGCAGCGCAGCGAGCTGCTTGCCTTCCTGGACTCGGCCGTGAGCCGCAGACTCAACGCGGTGGTCTTCCAGGTGCGGCCCACCGCCGACGCGCTGTGGCCGTCGCCGTACGAGCCGTGGTCGGAGTACCTCACAGGGACGCAGGGCAAGGACCCGGGCTGGGACCCGCTGGGCACCGCCGTGCAGGAGGCGCACCGCAGGGGCCTTGAGCTGCACGCGTGGTTCAACCCGTTCAGGATCGCCAACCACACGGACCCGTCGCGCCTGGTGGCCACGCACCCCGCGCGGGTGCACCCCGACTGGGTCGTGCCGTACGGCGGGAAGCTCTACTACAACCCGGGCCTGCCCGCGGTGCGGCGCTTCGTCCAGGACGCGATGCTCGACGCGGTCCGGAAGTATCCGATCGACGCGGTGCACTGGGACGACTACTTCTACCCGTACCCCGTCGCGGGCCAGGTCTTCGACGACGACGCGGCCTTCGAGGAGTACGGCGGCGGCTTCCCGGACCGGGCCTCCTGGCGGCGGGACAACATCGACCGGCTGGTGCGCGAGATGTCGGGCCGGGTGAAGAAGGCGCGGCGCCAGACCCAGTTCGGGATCAGCCCCTTCGCGGTCTGGCGCAACATCGCGACCGACCCGACGGGATCGGACACCCGGGCCGGGGTGCAGACCTACGACGACCTGTACGCGGACACGCGCGGCTGGGTGAAGAAGGGCTGGATCGACTACATCGTCCCGCAGGTGTACTGGAACATCGGCTTCCCCGCGGCGGACTACGCCAAGCTCATCCCGTGGTGGAACGAGGTCGTGCGCGGCACCGGTGTGAACCTCTACATCGGCGAGGCCCTCTACAAGGCCGGCGACCCGGCGCAGCCCGCCGCCTGGCAGGACCCGGCCGAGCTGTCCCGGCACCTCACGTACGCCAAGGGGTACGACGAGGTGCGCGGGCACATCTACTTCTCGGCGAAGGAGGTCGGGGTCGACAAGATCGGCGCGATGGCGCGGGTGGTCGCCGACCACTATCAGGAGCCGGCGAAACCGCCGCGCCTGACCGCGTGACCTGCCGGGCCGCGTGACCTAGGAGGCCGGGTCCCGGTGCCGTACGACGGTGTCGGGGCCCGGTGACACCACGGTCTCGTGGCCGTCCTCGAAGCGCACGCGGTACGGCGGGCCGCCGTTCGCGCCCAGCACCTCGACGATCCGCGCGATCCGGTCGCGCTGCCCGACGACCCTGCCGTGCACCACCAGCTCGTCGTCTACGGTTGCACGCATCTGGAGTGCCCCCTCGTCCCGCTCTGCGGTAGCGATCTGTGGCCGCAAGTGTACGACGAGTGGCGGGAGTTGGGGCCCCGTCGGACGGGCAACCGGCCACCCGCCCGGTCAGCCGCGGGCCCGTTGGGTGACCGCGATGCAGACGAGGACGGCGGCCGCCGTGAGCGGTGCGGCGACGGTGAGGTGCTCGCCGAGCAGGAACACGGACCAGACCAGGGTGAGCAGCGGCTGGGCGAGCTGCAGCTGGCTGGCCTTGGGGACGCCGATCGCCGCCATGCCCCGGTACCAGACGACCAGGCCGAGGAACTGCGAGCCGATCGCGGCGTACAGCAGCCCCGCCGTGCTGTGCCCGGTGAGCTGGAAGGACTCGTGCGGCAGGGCCACGAGCGCGCCCACCACGTTCAGCGGCAGGCACAGGATCAGCGCCCAGCCGATGACATGCCAGCCGGGCATCTCGCGGGCCAGCCGGCCGCCCTCGGTGTAGCCGGCCGCGCAGATCAGCAGCGCGCCGAAGAGGTAGAGGTCGGCGGCGGTCAGGGCGCCGCCGCTCTGCTGCACGGTGAACGCGATGACGGCGGCGGCCCCGGCGAGCGCCGCCGTCCAGAACGCGCGCGACGGCCGCGCCCCGGTGCGCACCGCCGAGAAGACGGCGGTCGTCAGGGGGAGCAGGCCGACGACCACGGCGGCGTGCGCGGTGGTGGAGGTCTGCAGGGCGAGCGTGGTGAGCAGCGGGAAGCCGACGACGACGCCCGCGCCGACCACCGCGAGCCCCGCCCAGTGGCGCCGGTGCGGGACCGCGACGCGCAGGGCGAGCAGACAGCCGCCCGCGATGAGCGCGCTGAGCACGCCGCGCAGGGTGACGAAGCTCCAGGGTCCGATGCCTTCGAGACCCCAGGCGGTGGAGGGGAAGGTGAGGGAGAAGGCGGTGACGCCGAGTGCGGCCATGACGGTGCCGGTGCGGCGGGTGCCGGAGGGGCGGGGCGGCCGGGGGGTCTCCGCGGGGGCAGGGACCGGGGCCGGGACCGCTATCCGGGTCGGGCGAGTAGCGCTATCCTGTGCTGTCATGCATGACAGTAGCAGTGTGGCTGAACTGGCGAAAAGTCTGCGGAGTGAGCTGAACCGCTACTCCCCAGGTGGAAAGCTGCCGTCGAGCCGGTCGCTGGTCGAGCGGTTCAGGGTGAGCCCGGTGACCGTGTCGCGGGCCCTGGGACAGCTCGCCGCCGAAGGGCTCGTCGTCACCAGGCCCGGCGCGGGCGTCTTCCGCGCCGAACCGTCGGCGCCCACCGCACCCGCCGGGGACACCTCGTGGCAGGAGGTGACGCTGAGCGCCGACGCCGCGGCGGAGCTCGTGCCGCGCTCGGTCGACGCGTCCGGGGTCCTTGCCACGCTCGCCGCGCCGGCGCCGGGCATCATCGAGTTCAACGGCGGCTACCTCAACCCCGCGCTGCAGCCCGAGCGCGCGATGGCGGCGGCCCTCGCGCGGGCGGGGAGGCGGCCCGGTGCGTGGGGGCGGCCACCGGTCGACGGCCTGCCCGAGCTGCGCGAGTGGTTCGCCCGGGGCATCGGCGGCGCGATCACGGCCGCCGAAGTGCTGATCACGGCGGGCGGCCAGAGCGCGCTGACGACGGCACTGCGGGCGCTCGCCCCGCCCGGCGCGCCGGTCCTCGTCGAGTCCCCGACGTATCCCGGCATGCTGGCGATCGCGCGGGCGGCGGGGCTGCGGCCCGTGCCGGTGCCGGTCGACACCGACGGGGTGCGCCCCCAGCTCCTCGAAGCCGCGTTCCGCGCGACGGGCGCCCGGGTGTTCGTCTGCCAGCCGCTGTTCCAGAATCCGACCGGGGCCGTGCTCTCCGCAGAGCGCCGCCCCGAGGTCCTGCGGATCGCCCGCGAGGCCGGGGCGTTCGTCATCGAGGACGACTTCGTGCGCCGCCTCGTCCACGAGGACGCCGGCCCGCTGCCGCCCCCGCTCTCGTCCGACGACCACGACGGTGTCGTCGTTCACGTCTGCTCGCTCACCAAGGCGACCTCGCCGAGCTTCCGCGTCAGCGCGCTCGCCGCCCGCGGCCCGGTCCTGGAACGGCTGCGCGCCATCCAGGTCGTCGACCACTTCTTCGTGCCCCGACCGCTTCAAGAGGCGGCCCTCGAACTGGTGGGTTCCCCGGCCTGGCCACGCCATCTGCGGGCAGTTTCGGGGGAGTTGAAGGAGCGCAGGGACGCGATGGCGGCGGCGCTGCGGCTGCGCCTGCCCGAGTTCACGGTGCCGCACATCCCGGCGGGCGGCTACAACCTGTGGCTGCGGCTGCCCGACGGCGCGGACGAGTCGGCGTTCGCCTCCGCGGCCCTTCGCGCGGGCGTGGCCGTGGCCCCCGGACGCCCGTACTTCGCGGCCGAACCGCCCGCCGGTCACGTCCGGTTGAGCTTCGCGGCGGTCGCCGGGGTGGGGGAGATCACGGAGGGGGTGCGCAGGCTGCGGGTGGCGTGCGACGAGGTGCTGGGATAACCACGGACGACCTGTCCCACGAGGCGGAATACGCTCGACTCCACCCCGTGACGGCTGCGAGGCTCGGCCCATGAACGACAGTGCCACCGTGCCAGACGGTTACGAGATCTCCGCCGACCCCGCCCGCATCGACGCCGCCCGGGTCCACCACTGGCTCTCCACCGACGCGTACTGGGCCCTCGGGCGCACGCGCGAGAAGCAGGACGCGGCGATCGCCGGGTCCGTCAACTTCGGGGTGTACGAGGCGGGCTCAGGGGAGCAGGTCGCGTACGCCCGCGTGGTGACCGACCGGGCCACCTTCGCCTGGCTCTGCGACGTGTACGTCTCTCCGGACGTGCGCGGCCGCGGGCTCGGCGTCGCGCTGGTCGACGCGGTCTGTACGCACCTGGAGCCGTACGGCGTGCGCCGGACCCTGCTCGCCACGGCGGACGCGCACGGCGTCTACGAGAAGCTCGGCTTCAAGGCGCTCGATGCCCCGGAGAACTGGATGGCGCGCGGCACCCAGTGAGTCACCGCGTCCGCCGGTACTCCGTGACGAGCAGCAGGTCCTTCGCCGGGCCGCCGACCCGCCACCGGGCGCGCCAGCGGTCCGCGTCGAGCACCTCGAACTCGCCGCGGTAGAGGTCGCGCGCGCAGGGGTGGTCCGTCGTCCAGCGGCCCGTGCGCAGGTCGAGACCGTGGAAGAAGCGGCCGTCGGCGAACTCCACGCGGGCCGTGCCGGGCTCCTCGCCGGGCAGGAAGCGCAGTGTGCGCTCGGCGGGGCGTGCGACGCCGTGCCAGGTGAAGGTGCCGGACTCGTGGTGGAGGAGGCCACCGGTGTCCGGGGCGGGCAGCGGCGAGAAGAGCGTCGTACCGGTGAAGCGGCCCTCGGAGCCGTCCGCCAGGTCGCGGACCGTACGCTCGACGCGCCACGCGCCCGCGAGGTGGGTCAGGACGTCCGGTACGGGGGCGGTCCGTACGGGCGCGCCCTCCTCCGGAATGGCGGGTGCGTTCTCCTCGGGAATGGGCATACCCGCAGGTTACGTGCCCTTACTTGTCCACGGCCGCCAGGCTGCGCTCGTCGTACCGCGTGCCCGCGACCCGGCCCGCGGGCGCCGCCGCGTCGATCGCGGCGAGCTCGTCGGCCGACAGCTCGACGGCGACGGCTCCGAGGTTCTCCGCCAGGTACTTCTCGCGGCGCGTGCCCGGGATCGGCACCACGTCGTCGCCGCGGTGCTGCACCCAGGCGAGCGCGAGCTGCCCCGCGGTGACGCCCTTCTCCGCGGCGAGCGCGTCCAGGGTCTCCACGATGGACAGGTTCCGCTCCAGGTTGCCGTCGGCGAAGCGGGGCTGGGTGCGGCGCAGGTCGTCCTGCGGGAGCCCGTCGAGCGAGGTGTAGCGGCCGGTGAGGAAGCCGCGCCCGAGCGGTGAGAACGGCACCAGGCCGATGCCGAGCTCGCGGCAGACCGGCGTGATCTCCGCCTCCAGATCCCTGGTCCACAGCGACCACTCGCTCTGCAGCGCGGCGATGGGGTGCACGGAGTGCGCCCGCCGGACGGTGCGCGCACTGGCTTCGGAGAGCCCGAGGTGCCGCACCTTGCCCGCCGCGACCAGCTCGGCCATGGCGCCGACGGTCTCCTCGATCGGCACGCCGGGGTCCACCCGGTGCAGGTAGTACAGGTCGATGTGGTCGACGCCGAGGCGGCGCAGCGAGGCGTCGCAGGCTTCGCGTACGTACGCCGCGTCGCCCCGGATGAGGGTGGGCTCGCCGAGCCGGTTGGCGAAGCCGAACTTGGTGGCGACGACGGCCTGTTCGCGGCGCGGGCCCGCCAGGGCGCGGCCGATGAGCTGTTCGTTGTGGCCGCCGCCGTAGAAGTCGGAGGTGTCGAACAGGGTGACGCCGAGGTCGAGGGCGCGGTGGATCGTCGCGATGGACCGCGCGTCGTCCGAGGTGCCGTAGCCGTGGCTCATCCCCATGCAGCCGAGGCCCTGTGCGGAGACGGTCAGCGCGCCGAGCCGGCGCGTGGGAAGGCTGGTCATGGTGGTGCCTCCTGGGTGGTGTCCGGTGATCGGCTCCGACCCTAGGAGCTGGAGCGGACTCCAGGTCAAGGCGAGGCCGCCGGGGGCCGGAGTGCGCGTACGGGGGTTGTCCTCAGGGAGGTTCGGCCCGGTAGCCCGATGGTCCGGGGCGACGCGCGTTCCTAGCGTGGTGATCGTCTTCCCGCCGTTCCCTCACCACCGGATCTAGGAGCACGATGCGCGTCGCGTCAGCAGTCACCGCGAGTCTGGGCCTCGTCGGGATACTCGCGAGCGGAGTGTCCGCCGCGGCCCCGCCCGAGAACCCGAAGGGGCCGCGCCACGCCCTCAGTTGGCGCCCTTGCCCAGCGGACCAGAAGGAGCTGAACGAGGCGGGCGCGCAGTGCGCGAAGGTGACCGTGCCGCTCGACTACGCCGACCCCGGCGGTCGCACGATCGACATCGCGATATCCCGCATCAGGGCGAAGTCGCCGGGCGAGCGACGCGGCATCCTCCTCTCCAACCCGGGCGGGCCGGGCGGCACGGGGCTCGCCAACACCCTGGCGCTGCGGCCCGCACTGAAGGACGCGGCGGACCGCTACGACCTCATCGGCTTCGACCCCCGCTTCCTCGGCGAGAGCACCCCCACCACCTGCGGCGAGGCCCCGCCGCCCACCCCGCCCGCCGAGACCACCACCCCGCGCCGCGACTTCGAGGACTCGGTGCGGTCCGCGCGCGACACGGCGCGCCGGTGCCAGGAGCACGGCGACAACGCCGAGTTGCTGCCGCACGCGTCGACCAGGAACGTCGCCCGCGACATGGACGCCGTCCGGGCGGCGCTCGGCGAGCGCAAGCTGTCGTACTACGGCATCTCGTACGGCGCCGACCTGGGCGCCGTCTACACCCAGCTGTTCCCGCGCCGGGCCGACCGGATCGTCCTGGACTCGTCGACCGATCCGGCGGCGACGCAGTACGAACTGTTCCAGCGGTCGGGGGCGCCCGCGGAGGCCGCACTGACCGGGCAACTGCGCGCTGACGTACGGGAGTTGCTCGCTCGGGCCGAACGGCGCCCCATCCCCGTCCAAGGGCTGCGCCTCAACGCTCCACTACTGCGGATGATCTTCAAGCAGCTCGTCCAGCACGAGGAGAACGACCCCCAACTCGCCTCAGTCGTAGCCGACTTGAAGAAGGCAGCCGCGGGTGAGGAGGTCGAGCCGGGCCCCGCGCTCAGCGGACTCCTGGAACTCCTCTCCTCACCCGAGCTGGCGGACAGCATGGTGGGCGGCGCGATCTTCATGTGCGGCGACGGGGGCTGGCCCGCGGGCGGCTGGCCGAAGAACCCTGAGACGTACTGGAAGAACATGCAGCGCAGCCGCGCCACGCAACCGGTCTTCGGGCCGTACGTCAACGGAATGATCGCCCCGTGCGCGTTCTGGGGGAGCGAGCCCCGCGAACCCGGCACGAAGATCCGCAACGACGTGCCCGTCCTGCTGCTCCAGGCCAAGTACGACAACAACGTCCCGTACGAAGGCGCCCTCGCCCTGCACGAGAAGCTCACCGCCTCCCGCCTCGTCACGGCCGACATCCGCTCGCACGGCGTCTACGGGCGCGGCAACGACGGCCTCACCCCGGTGCCGTGCGCCGACGACGCCGTGAACACCTACCTGCGCGACGGCGAGCTGCCCGCGGCGGACGTCACCTGTGCGAAGCCGGACCTGAAGACGGAGAAGACCCAGTGAAAGAGATCAGCAGGCGCACTGGCCTCACAGCGGCCGCATCGGCACTGCTCGTGGGGACGGCCGCGGTCCCGGCCTCGGCCTCGGCCGCTCCGCGTACCCCGCACGGCCCGCGTGGGCGGGCCCTCCAGCGCGGGGTCGACGCCATCCGTGCCACCGGCACGAGCGGCGTCCTCGCCGAGGTGCAGGACGCGCGCGGCCGCACCACCGCACGCGCCGGAGTCGCCGACCTCGACGCCCCCGCGAAGGGCCCGGTGCCCTGGGACGCGTATTACCGCCTCGGCAGCGACACCAAGACGTACACGGCGACCGTCGTCCTCCAACTCGTCGGCGAGGGGCGGCTGAAGCTCACCGACACCGTCGAGAGGCGGCTGCCCGGCGCGATCCGCGGCCACGGCAACGACGGCCGCCGCATCACCGTCGCCAACCTGCTGCGGCAGACCAGCGGCCTCAACGAATACATCACCGCGGACAGCGGCGACTTCACCCCCGACGCGTACCGGCGCAACCGCTTCCGCTCGCAGTCGCCGGAGGAACAGCTGGCGGTGGCCCTGTCCAAGCCCCCGCAGTGGCTGCCCGACGCCGACGACCCGGCCGGGGAGCGGCGCTGGTCGTACTCCAACACCAACTACGTCGTCGCCGGGATGCTCGTCGAGGCGGTCACCGGACACCCCTGGGCCCAGGAGGTCCACGAGCGGATCATCGAACCGCTCGGCCTGCGCGCCACCTTCACGCCCGGCACCTCGTCGTACGTTCCCCGGCCGACGGCCACCGGCTACACGTACTTCCCCGACGAGACCCGCCCCACCGAAACGACCCTCGGCTTCGGCGGAGGAGCGGACGGCTGCCTCATCTCCACGACCCACGACCACGGCGTCTTCCTGCGCGCCCTGCTCGGCGGGCGGCTGCTGCGCCCGGCGCAGCTCGCCGCGATGAAGAGGACCGTGCCCGTGCAGGACTGGATCTCGGCCGACGGGGTCCGCTACGGCCTCGGCATCGCCTGGCGACCCGTCGCCGGCCGCACGGACGGCGTCTGGTTCCACGGTGGGACCAGCCTCGACTGCGTCAGCGAGTGCGGCGTGACCCCGGACGGCGCCACGGCCGTGACCAGCGCGGCCTTCACCCTGCGCCTCGACAGCGCCGAGACGCACGAGGCGCAGGCGCGGGCGGCCCTCCGCCTGGTGGACTCAGCGCTGCGCGCCGACCCACGCTCGCCGTCGCCGTCCCCCTAGGTTCTGTCGTCAAATATCACGCCCACATCAGGAGTGATGCGAGGGTGACGGCCGCTTCGAAGGACTGGGCTGTTTTGTCGTAGCGGGTGGC
>NZ_JBJDPY010000009.1:177208-396792 GCF_044903205.1 Streptomyces sp. NPDC029674 | reverse complement strand
GGCATCGGCGACCTCAAAGGCATCACCGCCAAACTCGACTACCTGCAATGGCTGGGTGTCGACTGCCTCTGGCTGCCACCGTTCTTCAAATCCCCGCTCCGCGACGGCGGCTACGACGTCTCCGACTACACCGCCGTCCTCCCCGAATTCGGCGACCTCGCCGACTTCGTGGAATTCGTCGACTCCGCGCACCAGCGCGGCATGCGCGTCATCATCGACTTCGTCATGAACCACACCAGCGACCAGCACCCGTGGTTCCAGGCCTCCAGAAACGACCCCGAAGGCCCCTACGGCGACTACTACGTCTGGGCCGACGACGACAAGCAGTACCAGGACGCCCGCATCATCTTCGTCGACACCGAAGCCTCCAACTGGACCTTCGACCCCGTCCGCAAGCAGTACTACTGGCACCGCTTCTTCTCCCACCAGCCCGACCTCAATTTCGAGAACCCGGCGGTGCAGGAGGAGATCATCTCGGCGCTGCGGTTCTGGCTCGACCTCGGTATCGACGGCTTCCGCCTCGACGCCGTCCCGTATCTGTACGCGGAAGAGGGCACCAACTGCGAGAACCTTCCGCGCACTCACCACCTGCTGAAACGCGTCCGCGCCGAGATCGACGCACACTATCCGGACACGGTCCTGCTCGCCGAGGCGAATCAGTGGCCGGAGGACGTCGTCGACTATTTCGGGGACTTCCAGAACGGCGGCGACGAATGCCACATGGCATTCCACTTCCCCGTCATGCCCCGCATCTTCATGGCCGTACGCCGCGAATCCCGCTACCCCGTATCCGAAATCCTCGCCAAGACCCCCGCCATCCCCTCCGGCTGCCAATGGGGCATCTTCCTGCGCAACCACGACGAGCTCACCCTCGAAATGGTCACCGACGAAGAACGCGACTACATGTACGCGGAGTACGCGAAAGACCCCCGCATGCGCGCCAACATCGGCATCCGCCGCCGGCTCGCGCCCCTGCTCGACAACGACCGCAACCAGATCGAACTCTTCACCGCCCTGCTGCTCTCCCTGCCCGGCTCGCCGATCCTCTACTACGGCGACGAGATCGGCATGGGCGACAACATCTGGCTCGGCGACCGCGACGCGGTCCGCACCCCCATGCAGTGGACCCCCGACCGCAACGCGGGCTTCTCCTCCTGCGACCCCGGCCGGCTCTCCCTGCCCGCGATCATGGACCCCGTCTACGGCTACCAGGTCACCAACGTCGAGGCCTCCATGTCCTCCCCGTCCTCCCTGCTCCACTGGACGCGGCGCATGATCGAGATCCGCAAGCAGAACCCGGCGTTCGGACTCGGCTCCTACACCGAGTTGCCCTCCACCAACCCGGCGGTCCTCGCCTTCCTGCGGGAAGCGCCGTCCACCGGCGACGACGGGGACGACCTCGTGCTGTGCGTGCACAACTTCTCCCGCTTCGCGCAGCCCACCGAACTCGATCTGCAGGCGTTCGCCGGACGCCATCCCGTGGAGCTCATCGGCGGAGTGCGCTTTCCGGCCATCGGTGAACTCCCGTACCTGCTGACACTGGCGGGACACGGGTTCTACTGGTTCCGGTTGCGCAAGGAACCGGCGTAGGCTCCGGCATCGCGACGCCCTCGCGGGGCGGTTTCCGCCGCCCCGCCCTGGGCACTCCTACGCAACAACCGGCACTCTTCTCCGCACCACCGGCACTCCCGCACTCTGCCTGTCCGCGACGCGGAAAGGACGCGACGCCATGTCGGAAGCCGTCATCCGCCCCACCGCCCACGCCACCGCGCTGCTCGCCTCGCTCGACCCGCTGCTGCGCGAGTGGCTGCCGCGGCAGCGGTGGTTCGCCGGAAAGGGCCGCCCGATCAGCGCCCTGGAGGCGGTGGCGGCGACCGAACTCCTGCCGCACGGCTCACCGACGGGCCTGCTGCACCTCCTGCTGCGGATCCGCCAGCCCATCGTTCCCCCGCACGGCACCCCGCTCGACGGCGCCACCGCCGAACGGCCCATGGACTGCTACCAGTTGTTGCTCGGCGTACGCCGCACCCTGCCGACGCACCTGGCCCCCGCCCTCATCGGCCACGTCACCGAGGGCCCCCTCGCCGGAAACACGGTGTACGAGGCGCTGCACGACCGGCACCTCACCGAGCTGCTCCTCGAGCGGCTGCGGATGCCGGGCCGGCACGGCGTGCTCCGCTTCGAGCGCGACATGAGCGCCGAGATACCCTCCGGGCTCATACCGCGGCTGCTCACCACCGAGCAGTCCAACTCCTCGCTCGTATACGGCGATACGTTCATCCTCAAGCTGTTCCGCCGCGTCGTGCCCGGCGTCAACCCCGACCTGGAGCTCCCGCTGCACCTGGCACGCCGGGGTTGCGCCCGGGTCCCCGCGCCCGCCGCCTGGTTCCTCGCCGACCTGTCGGACGGCGCGGACGACGCCGAGCGCTGCGGCCTCGGTGTGCTCCAGCCGTACCTGGCGGGCGCCGAGGACGGCTGGGAGCTGGCCCTGCGGATGCGCGCCAAGGGCGAGACCTTCACCGGCGAGGCACGGGCCCTCGGCCGCACCACGGCGGAGGTGCACGCGGCGCTCGCGGCCGCGCTGCCCACCGTCACCCTGGGCCGGGCGCAGGTCGAGGCGGCCGCGGACGCCATGGCGGAACGTCTCACCTCGGCGGCGCAGGCGGTCCCCGCGCTGCGCCCCTACGCCCCCGGGCTGCTCACCGCCTTCGAGGCGCTGGCCGACCTGGGCGGCGAGGGCCAGTCGTGGACGGCCCAGCGCGTCCACGGCGACCTGCACCTGGGGCAGTGCCTGCGCTCCCCCGCCGGTGAGTGGTCACTCATAGACTTCGAGGGCGAGCCCGCGCGGCCGCTCGCCGAGCGCCGCCTGCCGCAGCCGCCGGTCCGCGATGTGGCGGGCATGATGCGCTCCTTCGACTACGCGGCCTCCCACGGCACGTGGGACCCGGACTGGGCCGACGAGTGCCGGGCCGCGTACTGCTCCGGGTACGCGGAGGTCTCGGGCCGCGACCCGCGCATGGACCCCGTGCTGCTGCGCGCCCACGAGACCGACAAGGCGGTCTACGAAGTCCTCTACGAGGCCCGCCACCGTCCCGACTGGCTGCCGGTGCCGCTGGCCGCGGTCCGCCGCCTCGCCCAGGACGGCCCCGCCGACGACGCCCACTGACCACTCCTCCGGAGGAGGCCTCCCCCGTGACCCCGCGCCCCCGCAAACCGTCCGACGACCAGCACGCGAAGAGCTTCAAGAGCTCCAAGAGCAGCAAGAGCGCCAGGAAGGCGGCGGCGAAAGCACCGGCGAAGGGCCGCGGAGCGGCGGCCGGGCAGCCACAGGCCGAGCCGCCCTCCGGCGCCGGGGCCGAGAGCACGTCCGGAGCCGTGACCGCACCCGGCGCCGCGCCGCCGCCCGTCACCGACTCCCCCGTCCCGGAGAGCGACCGCGCCCGCCTCCTGAGCGGCACGCACCACGACCCGCACGGCGTCCTCGGCGCGCACCCCGTGCCCGGCGGGATAGCTTTCCGGGCGCTGCGCCCGTACGCGAAGGCGGTCGCCGTGGTCGCCGAGGACCTCCGCGCCGAGCTGCGCGACGACGGCGACGGCTTCTTCTCCGCGGTGCTTCCGCTGCGGGCCGTCCCGGACGGCTACCGGCTCCACATCACGTACGAGGAAACGGAGTTGGAGATATATGACGCCTACTCCTTCCTCCCCTCGCTCGGCGACTTCGACCTGCACCTGATCGGCGAGGGGCGCCACGAACAGCTGTGGACGGCGCTCGGCGCGCGGCCGATGGTCCACCAGGGCGCGACCGGCACCCGGTTCGCGGTGTGGGCGCCCAACGCCCGGGGCGTCCGCATCGTCGGCAGCTTCAACTTCTGGGACGGCACCGGCTTCCCGATGCGTTCGCTCGGCGGCACGGGGATCTGGGAGCTGTTCGTGCCGTCCGTCGGCGAGGGCGAGCTGTACAAGTTCGAGATAACCCGGCCCGACGGTTCGACGACCCTGCGCGCCGACCCGCTGGCGCGCCGCACGGAGACACCGCCCGCCAACTCGTCGGTGGTGCACGAGTCGCACCACGAGTGGCACGACGCGGAGTGGCTGGCGCGCCGCGCCGAGATGGCGGCCCACGAGGCGCCCTTCTCGGTGTACGAGGTCCACCTCGCGTCCTGGCGACCGGGACTGACCTACCGTCAGCTGGCCGAGCAGCTGCCCGCGTACGTGGCGGACCTCGGCTTCACGCACGTCGAGCTGATGCCCGTCGCCGAGCACCCCTTCGGCGGCTCCTGGGGCTACCAGGTCACCGGCTTCTACGCGCCGACCGCCCGCCTCGGCACGCCCGACGACTTCAAGTTCCTGGTCGACGCGCTGCACCGGGCGGGCATCGGCGTCCTGATGGACTGGGTGCCCGCCCACTTCCCGCGGGACGACTGGGCGCTCGCCGAGTTCGACGGCCGGCCCCTGTACGAGCACGAGGACCCGGCCCGGTCGGCACACCCCGACTGGGGCACCCTGGAATTCGACTACGGACGCAAGGAGGTCCGCAACTTCCTCGTAGCGAACGCCAGTTACTGGTGCGAGGAGTTCCACATCGACGGCCTGCGCGTCGACGCGGTCGCCTCGATGCTCTACCTCGACTACTCGCGCGAGGACGGCCAGTGGACGCCGAACGAGCACGGCGGCCGCGAGAACCTCGACGCCGTCGCCTTCCTCCAGGAGATGAACGCCACCGTCTACCGCCGCTCCCCCGGCGTCGTCACCATCGCCGAGGAGTCCACGGCCTGGGACGGCGTGACCCGGGCGACACACCACCAGGGCCCTGGAGGCTTCGGCGGCCTCGGCTTCGGCCTGAAGTGGAACATGGGCTGGATGCACGACTCCCTCGACTACGTCTCCAAGGAGCCGGTGCACCGCAAGTACCACCACAACGAGATGACGTTCTCGATGGTGTACGCCTACAGCGAGAACTACGTCCTGCCCATCTCCCACGACGAAGTCGTGCACGGCAAGCGGTCGCTGGTGTCGAAGATGCCGGGCGACTGGTGGCAGCAGCGCGCCAACCAGCGCGCCTACCTCGGCTTCATGTGGGCCCACCCCGGCAAGCAACTCCTCTTCATGGGGCAGGAGTTCGCGCAGGGCGCCGAGTGGTCGGAGGCGCACGGCCCCGACTGGTGGCTGCTCGACCCGGCGTACGGCGCCGAACCCGACCACCGGGGCATGCGCGACCTCGTCCGCGAGCTGAACACCGTCTACCGGCGCGAGGGCGCCCTGTGGCAGCGCGACACGGACCCCGAGGGCTTCGCCTGGGTGGACGGCGACGCCGCCGAGGACAATGTCTTCGCGTTCCTGCGGTACCCGGCGGAGGGCGGCACCCCGCTCCTCGCCGTCTCCCACTTCTCCCCCGTCGTGCGGCACGCCTACCGGCTCGGCATGCCCGACGGGTTCGGCGCCTGGCAGGAGGTCCTGAACACGGACGAGGCCCGTTTCGGCGGCGGCGACGTCACCAGCCCCGACCCCCTCAAGCCGGACCCGGTGCCGTCCCACGGCCGCCCCGCGTCGCTGCGGCTTACGCTGCCGCCGCTGGCCACGGTGTGGCTGCGGCCGGTGTGACCCGCCCGGCCCTCCTCAGAGCCTGTGTCATAACCCCGGCCGGGTGGCCGCCGCCCACTGATCCGACCGGGGTTATGACACAGGCTCTCAGCGCTCGATCCCCTTGAGCGGCACGGGCAGCTCCTCGGTGTGGACCACGCCGAGGCGCTGCGTGGCCCGGGTCAGGGCGACGTAGAGGTCGCTCGCGCCGTACCGCGCGGGTTCGACGACAAGCACCGTGTCGAATTCGAGGCCCTTCGCCTGCCGCGGGTCGATCAGGACGACCGGCCGCGTCAGGTCCGGGGTCCGCCCGGCCGTCACGCCGGGCAGCCGCGCGGCGAGCTCCGCGTGGAGCTCGTGCGGGGCGATCACCGCGAGGCGGCCCTCGTCCCGCGCCCCGTCGGCCACCGCGTCGGCCACGGTGGCGGCGAGGTCGTCGGTGCGGCGCGCCCAGGGCCGTACGCCCGTGGACCGCACCGAGCTCGGCGGCATGAAGCCGGGCTGTTCGAGGCGGGGCACCTCGGCCGCCACCTCCATGATCTCGACAGGCGTGCGGTAGTTGACGCCGAGCCGGGTGTACTCCCAGCGGTCCCCGACGTACGGCGCGAGGATGCTCTCCCACGAGCCGCAGCCACCCGCCTCCGCGGTCTGCGCCGGGTCGCCGACGAGCGTCATGGAGCGCGTCGGGCAGCGCCGCATGAGCAGCCGCCAGGCCATCGCGGAGAGCTCCTGCGCCTCGTCGACGATGATGTGCCCGAACGCCCAGGTGCGGTCGGCCGCCGCACGCTCGGCGGCGCTGCGGTGGTCGGCCTCCTCCTGGCGCTCGGCCATCCGCTCGGCGTCGATGATGTTGTGCGCGAGGAGGACCTCGGCGTCGTCCTCGTCCTTGTCCTCGAACTCGTACGTCCGGGAGGCGCGCGAGACATCGAGGACGCCCTGCGCGTACGCGATCTGCCTGGCCCGCTCCGCCTCGGCGGCCGCACGCTCGGCGCTGTCGTCGTGCCCGAGCAGCTCGGCGGCCTCGTCGAGCAGCGGGACGTCGGCGGGCGTCCAGGGCGCGTCGTACGGGCGGCGGATCGCGGCCGCGTCCCGCTCGTCCAGGCCGGTCGGCTCCTCCAGGAACTCGGCGACGAAGCGCTGCGGGGTCAGCGTCGGCCACAACTCCTCGATGGCGGCGTGCACTTCGGCGCTGGCCGCGATGCCCTTGCCGAGCTGGGCGATGTCGTCGGGGCCCAGGAAGTTCGGCCCGCCGTACGGGTCGTGGCCGATGCGCTCGGCGAGCTGCGCGGTCAGCGCGTCGATGATCCGGAACGCGAAGTGCGGCCGGCCGAGGTTGTGCGGCACGTCGGCGGCGCGGGCCGCCTCGCGCGCCTGGTCGGCGATCGTCCAGTCCAGGATCAGATCGCCGTCGTCGTGCTCGATGACGATCGGCTCGCCCGGCTCGGGCGTCCGCTGCCGGTCCCGCACGGCGGCGGCGAGCACGTCGGCCATCTCCGCGCGGCCCTTCACCTCGGCCGCCTCGGGGCTGTCGGTGCCGGTCGCGGTCACGCCGGGGAACAGCTCGCCGACCGTCGAGAGGAGCACGCCGGTCTCGCCGAGCGAGGGCAGCACCTCGCCGATGTAGCCGAGGAACGCCGGGTTCGGGCCGACGACCAGCACGGCCCGCTTGGCGAGCAGCTCCCGGTGGGCGTAGAGCAGGAACGCGGCGCGGTGCAGCGCCACGACCGTCTTGCCCGTCCCCGGCCCGCCCTCGACGACGAGCACGCCGCGGTGCGGGGCGCGGATGATGCGGTCCTGCTCGGCCTGGATGGTCTGCACGATGTCGTGCATGCGGCCGGTGCGCGCCGAGTCGAGCGCGGCGAGGAGCACCTCGTCGGCGTCCGAGCTCTCGTAGCCCGTGCGGGTGGTGTCGCCGAGATCGAGGATCTCGTCGTGCAGATCCGTGACCTCGCGGCCCTTGGTGGTGATGTGCCTGCGTCTGCGCAGACCCATCGGCGTATGCCCCGTCGCGAGATAGAAGGGGCGCGCGACATCGGCACGCCAGTCGATCACGAGCGGGGTGCGTTCGGTGTCGGACGCGCGGATTCCGATGCGTCCGATGTGGTGATCGCGGCCGTCGCGGAATTCGAGCCGCCCGAAGCAGAGCCCGTTCTCCCCCGCGTCGAAGGCGGCGAGCAGCCCGGACTGCTCGGCCACCAGCACATCACGCTCCAGGCGGGCCTGGAGACCGGTGCCCACCTGCGACAACGACGCCTGCACGGCGGTCTCGGCCTCCTCGCGCAGCGCGTCCAGGCGTGCGTACAGCCCGGAGACGAATTGCTGCTCTTCACGCAATTCCTCGGTTGACAATTCAGCCCCTCGCCAGTTACAGTGCTCGTATAAAGCTTTTCGTGAAGCCGTCATGCGCAAATGGCAAGAGCTTCGCGAAAGAATCCAATATAAGCAGAGATAAGCCCCGGACGTCAATTCGTCCGGGGCTTATCTCTTACGCCCTCCCGCGCGCCCTCTCGCATCCGATGGCCCTCAGAGCACCTCGGCCAGCTCCGCGAGAAGCTTCCGCTTGGCCCGCGCGCCCACCAGCTGCAGCACGGGCTCACCGCCACGGAACACGATCATGGTGGGCGCCGAGAGCACCTTGTACGCGATCGCGGTCTCGGGGCTCCGGTCCACGTCCAGCTGAAGGATCTTTATCCGGTCCGGCTCCTCCCGCGCGATCTCGCTCAGCACCGGCGCCAGCTGCCGGCACGGGCCGCACCAGTCCGCCGTGAACTCCACGAGCACGGGGCGGTCCGCCTCGCGCAGCACCTCCCCCTCGAAATCCGCGTCCGTCACCTCGGCGACGCCTGCTGCCTTCACTGCCACCACTCTCCTCATCCGGTCAGTTCGCACCGCGGCTCGGGGCCACCCTCGAGCGCCGCCTCGGCCCGTACGAGCTGCGCCCCCACCTGCTCCCGCACCGCGTTCAACTCGCCTATCAACGCGTCGAGTTCGGTGAGCTTGCGGCGGTACACGGCGAGCGACGCGGGGCAGGAGTCGCCCTCCGGATGCCCGGAGCGCAGACACTCCACGAAGGGCCTGGTCTCCTCCAGATCGAACCCGAAATCCTGGAGGGTCCTGATCTGCTCCAGGAGCCGCACGTCGTCCTCGTCGTACGTCCGATAGCCGTTGCCTGTGCGCCGCGCGGGGAGCAGCCCGCGGGACTCGTAGTAGCGCAGCGTCCGCGTGGTCGTCCCCGCGCGCGCCGCGAGCTCGCCGATTCGCATACCCAGACCGTAATCCTTGACGTGGGCGTCAAGGCCAGGCCACGTGTGGCCCTCGCGCCGTCCGACGTAGCCGCAGGGCGCCGCGCCGAAGCCGCCTATACAGTCGTCACACACGGGGCGGACGAATGGCCGGGTCGTCACCTCGGACGCCGGCTGCCAGTAGATGAAGGACGCCCTGTCGCCAAACTGCCTCCAATGGCGGATGCCGTTGTGCGTGGAGGTGGCTCGCAGGGGAGGCTGTTTTACGGCACCGAGTCGTCGATGCCATCGTGCATTCCGCTTTGACCCGCAGAAACAACGTGTGGACTCGGTGAGTGGCATGACCCTGCAGCCCGATGATCTTGCCGCCCACTACGAGCGGCTCGCCGACGACTTCGAGGAGAGCTGGGCCCACAGCCCGGCTTTCGTCTCATGGATGAACCGGTGCATCGGCACCAGGCTCGCACTCCAGCCCCAGGACCGAGCCGCGGACATCGGGTGTGGCAGCGGCCTGTACGCACGGTCCATGGCTGAGGATGCGCTCACCGTCGTGTGCGTCGACCCTTCCACGAAGATGCTGGCAAAACTACCGACAACGCCTTCCTTCGTACCGGTGCGCGCGTCCATCGAGGATCTGGCCACTGGAGCTGTCCAGCTCCCCCACGCGGGGCGGCTCGACGGGGTGCTGGCCAAGGACGTCATTCATCACGCTCGTGATGTGCCGATGGCACTGCGCACGCTGGCGTCCTTGCTCGCTCCGGGAGGCCGGCTCGTCATCGTGACCTGGCCGCTGCGCATCGACTATCCGCTGTTCGACAAGGCGGTGAAGCAGCATGAGCAGGCTTACATCGACCCTGAGGACATGGCGAGGGTGCTTACCGGCTGCGGTCTGAGGGTCGAGGTGACGTGCGAGAGATATCACCTGTCGATCGCCAAGGAGCAGTGGCTGGCTTGGGTGGCCAACCGCTTCATGTCGCTTCTCAGCACCTTCGACGACGATGAACTGGCGGAGGGCCTGCGCGAGATCGACACCCGCCACCCCGGACCTGTGATCGAATTCGAGGGCCGTTTCGTCTTCACCCACGCACGCGGCTGAGAGCCCTCCTTTGCACGCCTGTTGATCCGTTGCACGGGCCACGATGGAGGCCACCGCGGCCCGCTACCCGTCCGCGGGCGCCCCCGACCGCCGCCCGGGCGTCAAGGCCGGGCTGCCCACGGCCCCGCAGGTCAGGCGGGGTTGCGGATGCCCTCGACGATCGAGGACCAGTTGTCGGCGCCGTGCCCGAGGCCGATCGACCTGTCGGCCGCCGTGAGGACGCCGCGCAGAACGGCCGCGTCGAGGCCGCGGTGCTCGGCGGCGCGCACGAGGTGCCGCACGTTCGCCGCCTCCACGGTGAGGTTGTCCAGGTCGCCGGGGAACTCCCCCGAGTCCAGGTCCTCCGCCGTACCGTCAACGACGCTCGCGAGGAGGCCGGCGAGGGCCTTCATGTACGGGGCGACGGCCGCCCCCGGCACGCCCTCCGTGGCCGCGAGGGCGAAGCCGTGCACCATGCCGTGCATCGCCGTCCAGAAGAAGTCGAGGACGGAGAGGTCGTACACGGCGGCGAGCCCCGGGTCCTCGCCGACGTGGGTGGACTGCCCGCCCAGCGCCCTGAGCGTCGTCTCGTACTTGTCGTACGCGGACCGCGCGCCGCTGTGGAAGACCAGCGCGTCCGGTGTGCCGATCATCGGTACGGGAACCATGACCGCGCCGTCGAGGTAGTCGACGCCGAGCGCCTCGGCCCAGGCGGCGGCCTCGCGGGCGCGCTCCGGGGTGTCGGAGGTGAGGTTCACGAGGAGGCGTCCGGGCAGGTCCCCGGCCGCCCGGTCGAGGACGGCCTGCGCGGCGTCGTAGTCGACGACGCAGACGACGACCACCTCGGAGGCGCGGACCGCCTCACCGGGCGTGGCGGCGCGGACGGCACCCCGGGCGACGAGGCCGTCGCCCTTGCCGTCGGAGCGGTTCCAGATGGTGGTGGGGTGACCGGCGTCGAGGAAGGCACCGGCGAGGGCCTGCCCCATGGAGCCGAGTCCGAGGACGGTGACAGAGGGGAGGGGGTGTTTGGTCATGCTCACCATCGTTGGCGAGGCGCCAACTCCCCACAAGTACAGACTAATTAGTCAGGTACGCACCGAAAGGTAAGCGCTCCGCGTGCAGTACTCAGCTGAAGTCCGGGCCCCCGTACGCCCGCCTGAACTCGTGGAAGCTCTCCACCCCGGCCATCAGCACCACCCCGTCCCACAGCCGGCCGGCCGCCTCGCCCTTCGGGGCCGGGGACACGACGGGACCGAAGAGCGCGCCCACGCCGTCGACGGAGAGCACCGGCGTGCCGACGTCGTCGCCCACGAGGGCGATGCCCGCCTCGTGCGAGGCCCGTACCGCGGCGTCGTACTCCGTGGTCATCGCCACGGACGCGAGGTCCGCGGGAAGGCCCGCGTCGGTGAGCGCGGCGGCCACGCCCGACCAGTCCTGCCGCTCGTGGAGCCGCTCGCCGAGCGCGTCGAGGTACCGCCCGAGCGCCTCGTTCCCGTGCCGCTCGCGGACCGCGGCGCAGACCCGTCCCGGCGCCTTCATGTACTCCCCGTAGAGCCCGTCCGGATCCTCCGGGTCGACGGCGAGGCCTTCGTTGAGCACGGCCAGGCTCATCACCCGCCAGCGGACGTCGATGTCCCGCACCCTCTGCGCCTCGCGCAGCCAGCGTGAGGTGATCCAGGTGTACGGACACACGGGGTCGAACCAGAAGTCGACGTTCACACAACCACCGTACGTCTTCGGGAAGTTGACGCACCACAGCCATTGACGCGCGCCGCGACCACAACTACAAAACCAGCAGCACGGTTCTGAGAGCGCTCTCACGGTTCGCCGTCACACTCCCCCCACCCTCACGGAGGTACCCGATGAGTTCGGCCCGCACAGCTCCCACAGCTCCCACAGACTCCACGGCCCGCACACTCCGCACGCCTCGTCCGACGCGCAGGACTCCCCTCCTGGCCGGGCTCGCCGCCGTCGGCCTGCTCGGGGCGCTGATGACGCCCGGGACGGCCAGCGGTGACGTGCCGCCGCCCGCGCCCGGCTGGTCGCTCAAGTGGAGCGACGACTTCAACAGCGCCGCGGGCAGTGCGCCCTCGTCGAAGAAGTGGCAGGTCGACCTGGGCCACAACTACCCCGGCGGGCCGCCCAATTGGGGCACGGGCGAGATCCAGGAGTACACGAACTCCCGCGACAACCTCAGCCTCGACGGCGCGGGCAACCTGCGGATCACCCCGCGCAAGAACGCGTCGGGCAACTGGACGTCCGCGCGGATCGAGACGCGGCGCAGCGACTTCAAGGCCCCGGCGGGCGGCACGCTGGCCATCGAGGGGCGCATCCGGATGCCGGACGTCACGGGTGACGCGGCGCTCGGGTACTGGCCGGCGTTCTGGGCGCTGGGCTCGCCCTACCGCGGCAACTACCAGAACTGGCCGTCCATCGGCGAGTTCGACGTCATGGAGAACGTGAACGGCATCAACTCGGTCTGGGGCGTGCTGCATTGCGGCGTCAACCCGGGCGGCGACTGCAACGAGACGCAGGGCCTGGGCGCCAGCCGCCCCTGCCCCGGCGCCGCCTGCCAGGCGGCCTTCCACACGTACCGCTTCGAGTGGGACCGCTCGGTGACGCCCAATCAGCTGCGCTGGTACGTCGACGGGCAGCGGTTCCACACCCTGAGCCAGGACCGCTTCTCGGCGAAGACGTGGACCGACATGACGTCCCACCAGGGCTACTTCATCCTGCTAAACGTGGCGATGGGCGGCGGCTTCCCGGACGGCGTGGCGGGCCGTGCGACGCCGACGGCCGCGACGCGGCCCGGCCACGCGATGGCGGTGGACTACGTCGCGGTGTGGACGCGCCCGTAGTCCGGGGCCGGCGCGGTCGCGGCCAGCGCCTCCCGGAGCCAGTTGTCGGCGGCTCCGGGGGTCGGCTCCGGCGGTCCCCCCGGCGGGCTCACGACTTCGGCGGTGAGCTGCCAGTAGAGGTCGATGCGGGGTTCGGCGGCGAGCATGCGGTGCAGCTCGCGGCGGAAGTCCGCGGTGTCGCGCCGGCCCAGCGAGGCGGCGTGGACGGCGACGAAGCAGTCGAGCGCCTCGCCGCCGTGCGGGGCGCGGCCTGCCCGCAGTGCGGGCGCGGCGAGCTCGTACGCCTCGGGGAGGCCTTCGTAGAGGACTGCGGGACGGTATCCCTTGCCGGGCAGGTGCACTTCGGGCTGACCGTAGTCCGTACCGGCGCGGGGGCCCGAGACGAAACAGGGCCTGATGACGAAGTCCTGGAGCCGGGCGAAGGCGAGGACCTGCGCCGGGGTCGGGGCGTCGGGCGGGGTCGGCACGGCCTGGTGGACGACGGCCTGGACAACCCGGGCGGGGAGCCGCGCGGGCAGCCAGTGCCGCCAGAAGCGGGCGATCGCGTCGGTGCCGGGCGGCGTGGACACGGCGCCGATCAGCCGCAGCCGCTCGGCGCGTTCCCGCGCGGTGCAGTCGGTGAGGAGTCGCAGGGCTGCCTCCCGCCAGCGCAGGGCGGCGAGCCGCGACCCGACCTCCCGCAGCTGCCCCGCGACGATGTCCTCCAGCGCGTCCTCCTCGTCCAGGACCCGGCTCACGTCGGGGACCGGCAGGTCGAGGGTGCGCAGGGAGCGGATGAGGCGGAGCCGGTCGAGCGCGTCCGGGCCGTACCGGCGGTGCCCGCCCCCGCTACGGGTGGCTTCGGGCAGCAGGCCACGGTCGGAGTAGAAACGGACGGTCTTGACGGTGACGCCCGCCTGCTCGGCGAGCTGTCCGATGCTCAGCATGTTGTCGGCGGTGCTCGGTATGTCGCCGGGGATGCTCGGCGCGTTACCGGCGGTGCTCGGAATGGCGCTGGCGGTGCTCGGCACGTCACCGCCGCTGTTCAGCGAGCCGCCGACGGAGCCCGGCACGTCACCGCCACTGCCCGCCACGCCACCGACGGAACCCGGCACGTCACCGCCACTGCCCGCCACGCCACCGACGGAACCCGGCACGCCGCCGACGCTGCCCGGCACGTCACCGTCGGCGCTCGGCACGTCACCGCCGCTGCTCGGCACGCCACCGCCGCTGCCCGCCACGCCGCCGGCGGTGCTCGGCATGTCGCCGACGAAGCCCGCCACGCCGCCGGCGGTGCTCGACACATCGCCGGGCGGCGATGTCTCGCCGGGCACCATTCCGTCGGGCGACTCGGACGGCTCGGACGGCTCGGGCGACTCGGGCGACTCGGACGACACGGCTTGAACCTCCCTCAGGGGGAGTTCCTACCGTAGCGGCGAGCGCGGGTGGCCGGTTCGGCGGGCCGTGCGGGATCGCGGTGCAGCAGTAGGAGTAGGAGGAGTCATGACGGCGTTCGTGCTGGTGTCGGGTGGGCATACGGGGGGCTGGCTCTGGCGGGACGTGGCCGCCGGGCTGCGGGCGACCGGGGCCGAGGTGCACGCGGCGACGCTCACCGGCCTCGGTGACCGCCGCCACCTCGCCGGGCCCGGCGTCGGCCTCGACACCCACATCGAGGACGTGACGCAGCTGATCGACCACGTCGACGCCCCCGAGGTGGTGCTCGTCGGCTACTGCTACGGCATCTATCCGGCCGCGGGCGCCGCCGACCGGTGCAAGGACCGGATCTCCCGGCTCGTGTACCTGGACTCGCCGATGCCCCAGGACGGCTACTCCATGATCGACCAGGTGCGCGAGCAGATGCCCGACGGGCCGGCCCGCGACCGCACGCTGCGCCAGCAGGAGCAGGCCGAGGACGGCTGGCGGATCCCCGCGCCGACGCGCGACGAGTGGCGGGCCCACGGGAACCTCGCGGGCGTCCCCGACGAAGCGCTCGACCGGCTCGCGCGCCTCGCCGCGCCCGCCCCGGCCGGCCCGTACGCCCAGCCGCTCCGGATCTCGGAGGCGGTCGCCGCCCTGCCGATGACCGGCGTCTTCTGCACCACGGGCGGCACGATGGACATCGCCGCCCTCGAATCCCTCGTGGCGTCGGGCCTGCCGCTCGTCCAGCACCTGGCCGACCCGCGCGCCACGTTCTTCGACATGGCGACGGGCCATTGGCCGATGCTCTCCACCCCCGGGGAACTGACCGACGTACTGCTGCGCGCCGCGGCGGGCGAGGGCCACCGCCTGAGGACCGCCGGGTCCGCCGGATCCGCCGCCTAAGCAGACGTACCCGTACCCGTACCGCGCCGGCGCCGGTGGTATCCGTACGTCAGGGCGAGGATCAGCGGCCCCCACAGCGCCATCAGGCCGCTGGTCACGGCGGCCAGGAGCCGCCACCACCCGTTGGTGTACGGGACGTCGGAGAACCCGGCGAGGTGGAAGGTGCAGAGCACCCAGTCGACCAGCAGCGCGGTGAAGAGCAGCCCGAGCAGGGTGGCGGGCACGGTCACCGCGTACGGCGGTATACGCCTGCCGCCAAGCCCGGGCACCCGGCGCGGCACCACCTCGCCCCACGGCCGCACCAGTCCGCGGCAGAGCAGCGCGCACGCCTCGGTCAGCAGGCTGAGCGTGACGACGTACGACACGTTGGCCCACCGGGACCACGACATGGGGGCGACGTCCGCCCCCATGAGGTGGTCGAACCCGATGGGCAGCCGCCACAGGCACACGGGCAGGGCGAGGAGGGGAAGCAGCCGGGCGACGCGCTCCGCCCAGAGAGGCACGGGTCGCGCCGGGGTAGTGGTGGCCGTGGTCGTCGTCTCGCTGATCGCCATGCGTCCACTCTGGTCGGCAGCGGACGCACGGGAATCACGCGCACGTGGCGAACGGCTCCCCCTCGCGGCGGAGGGCGCCTCACCCCGAAGTACCCCTGGTCGGGCCTCTACACGGCGTCCCCGGCAGCCTTGTCGTAGGTCAGGAAGATCGTGCCGCTGTCGAGGAGCACCGCGTCCGTCCGCTCGTACAGCACCGGGTCGAACGCGGTCTTCTGCGCGAACAGGGGCGTGCCCGAACCCAGCGTCATCGGGGCGAGCTTGACGACGAGCCGGTCGATCTCGCCGCGCAGCGCCCCGGCGAGCTCACCGCCGCCGCACAGCCAGATGTCCTTGCCCTCCTCCCGCTTCAGCTCCCGCACCTTCTCGACCGGGTCGGTGGCGACCAGCTCGACACCGGGGTCGAGGCTCTTGGTCAAGGTGCGGCTGAAGACCAAGTGCCGCAGGTGCGGGTAGCAGTTGGGAAGCCCGGCGTCGACGCCGATCATGTACGTCCTGCGGCCCTCCAGGATCGTGTCGAAGTGGGTCCCCTCCGCGGTGATGCCGAGGGCCTCCCTGGCCGGGGCCGGCAGGGTCTCCGGGTACGTCTCCGCGAGGTGCTGGACGTAGTCCTGGGCGACCGGCCAGAAACCGTCGGGGCCAGTGGGGTCGGAGCCGTCGGGGCCCGCGATGAAACCGTCGAGGCTGACGGCGATGAAGTAGACGAGCTTTCGCATGCGGGCTCCTTGGCCTCGGCCGTGGCGACGAGCCACGCCGTTCGTTGTACTCCGGGTGAAGTGGTCAGACCGTAGTACTTCAACTGGAGTGGTGTCAACGGTTGGGGGTGTCGGGTTTCGGTCCGGTCGGTCAGCCACGGGCGCCTTCGGCAAGCCTGGCGCGTACGGTCTTGCCGACTCCCGTACGCGGAAACCACTCGAACTCGACGGTGAGTTGCCGCACCACGAGCAGGCCGCGCCCGCCCTCTCCCTCGTCCACGGCCGCGCCGAAGCCCCCGTCGAACCCCGGGAACATGGGCACCGGATCCGAGACGTCGACGACGAGCCCCGCCCCCTCTTCCACGGCAAGGCGCAGCCACACGTGGTGACCGGGGAGCCTGCCGTGGCGCACGGCGTTGGCGAGCAGTTCGGAGACGACGAGGACCGCGTCGTCGATGTCCCCGGTCCACTCCCAGGTCGTGAGCCGATGGCGGACGTGCCGGCGGGCGAGGCGGACGGTGGCGAGGGCCATGGGGTAGCCCATGACCCAGTCGCGGGCGGGGGGAGCCTTGAGATCGGGCATGAGCGGAACCCTTGTTCGGCGGCATGGGGTGGGTCCCCCGGCCGGTACGAGCAGTGCCCGACTACCGTGACCGAGCCGTCTTCGTGACTTCAATCGAAACCCGGCTGATTAATCAGCCGGGTCGAAATTGGACTATGCGCAGATCTGCACAAAGGGCCGCGCGAGCCGCACAGTTGCTGCCAAACTCGGCGCACGTCACCCAGCGACTCGCACGACGACACATAGGTGGTGCACATGGCGGCCAAACGCGGGCGGACAGCACAACGTCTCGAACTCGGTCTACAGCTGCGGCAGTTGCGTGAGAACTGCGGACTCGGCGATCGAGGCGGCGGCCTCACACGCCGCCAAGCGGCGCAGGGCCTGCGCATCTCCGAAGCCTCGCTCCAGCGCATCGAGGCGGGCGCCCTGAACTTCCGCAACGTAGGAGACCTGCGGAAGCTGTTGGACAGGTACAACGTCACCGACGAAGCCGTCGTCGAGTCTCTGATCAACCTCAACCGGGAATCCAGCAACCAGGACTGGTTGACGCAATACCGAGGCCTCATGCCCGCGGGCATGCCTGGCTTCGTCGGGCTGGAACCAGAGGCGCGCGCCATGAAGGCTTACCACCCGACGGTGGTGTACGGCCTGCTCCAGACCGAGCGTTACGCACGCGCCACGCACGAGGCGCACAAGCCGATCGAGGAGTACACCACCGAGTTCATCCGAAGTAGCGTGGAGCTGCGGATGAGGCGCCAGGAAGTGCTCACCCGGGAGTACCCGGTAAAGCTGCACGTCATCCTCGGCGAGGCAGCCCTGCGCCACGTTGCGGGTGATGCCGACGTGATGCGCGAACAGTACGGAAGGATCGAGGAGTTGTCGGGCTGGGATCATGTCACCGTCCAGGTGCTGCCCTTCCGCAGGAGCTACCGCTCCACCAACGACTTCGTACTCCTCGACTTCGGCAACGCACTGCCGCCGCGAGTCCAGACCGACAGCGCTTGGGGCTCTGTCTCCACCTCGGACAAACCGCGCGAAGTCGATCGCTTCAGCCGCCGGTTCGACGCCATGACAGCATCAGCGTTGCCGCCCGAGGAGACACCGGATTTCCTGCACCGACTAGAACGAGAGCTGTAAATCCATGAGGACTCACCGCCCCACGGCCGAACTGATCAGCGAAGACGCCTGGTTCAAGTCGTCCTACAGCGACCCCGGCCAGAACTGCCTGGAGGTCGCCGACCTGACGGCGACCCCCGACACCGGCATAGCCGTACGAGACTCCAAAAACCCCCAGGGCCCCAACCTGCTCCTCCACCCGTCTTCCTGGTCCGCATTCGTGGCCCACGCGAGCCGCGCGGGCACGCCGAACGGCCAATAGCGGATAGCAGCTGAGGGCGACCGTGCCGTTCCGGACCGGAAACGGCACCGCCCCCGGCGCCGGGGATCGACGCACACCTCGGACAAGCGCCGCGAAGTCGACCGGTTCATGCGCCGGTTCGACGCCATGGCCGCTTCGGCCCTGCCACCCGAGGACACGCCTGATTTCCTGAACCGACTAGAACGAGAGCTGTAGACCATGAACACTCGCCACACAGCGCCCGATCTCGCCCCGGACCGGGCCTGGTTCAAGTCGTCGTACAGCGACGGCACCGGCCAGAACTGCCTGGAGGTCGCCGACCTGTCCGCAACCCCCGACACCGGCATAGCCGTACGAGACTCCAAGAACCCCCAGGGCCCCGCCCTCCTCCTCCACCCGTCGTCCTGGTCCGCATTCGTGGCGCACGCCGGACGCTCGTGCGCGCCGAACGGCCAGTAGCGGGAACTACGGCAACGCCCCCGACGCCGACATCGCCGGCGCCGGGGGCGCTACCGCTGAAACGCTACGCAGTTACCGCTGAGGCTCCCGCTCCCGGTTCCGTACGTTCTCGTCCGCGTCGGCGCCCTCCGGGGCAGCCGCAGCCGAGGCGGACTTCCTCGGCAGCAGCACCGCCACCAGCACCGTCCCCGCGCCGAGGATCACCGCGCCGATCAGGCTCGTGTGCGCCACCGCGTCCGAGAACGCGGAGCCGACCGCGTCCGCCATCTTGCCCGCGCCCTGGGCGAGCTGCTCGGCCTGGCCCTTCAGCTGGGCCGCCTGCTGCTGCGAACCGGCGTGGGCCGCCTTCTCCGCCGTCGCGCGGGCCTGGTCGCCGATGCCCTGCGCGACCGCGTAGCCCGCGCCGACCGAGTCCTGCGCGGTCTCCAGCGTGCCGTCGGGCAGCTTCGCGCCGGAGGCGGCGGCCGCGTCGCCCAGCTTCGAGGAGTACGAGCTGGCGAGCACCGAGCCGAGGATGGCGATGCCGAGCGAGCCGCCGAGTTCGAGGGACGTGTCGTTGACCGCGCCGCCGACGCCCAGTTCGGACTCGGGGAACGCGCCCATGATCGCGTCGGTGCAGGGCGACAGCGCGAGGCCGATGGCCACGCCCAGGATGATCAGCGGCGCGACGAAGTCCCCGTACGAGGACGACGCGTCCACCCGCGTCAGGAGCGCGAGCGCCACCGTGCCCGCGACCATGCCCGCCGACACGGTGATCTTCATGCCGATGCGCGGGGTCAGATAGCCGGTCAGGGCCGAGCCGACGAAGACCGCGCCCGCGAGCGGCAGCATCCGCACGCCCGTCTCCAGCGGGTTGTAGCCGAGGACGAACTGGAGGTGCTGCGTGAGGTAGTAGAACGCGCCGAAGACCGCCAGGAAGAAGAGCGCCACCGCGAGGTTCGAGCCGGCGAAGCGGCGGTCGAGGAAGCGGCGGACGTTCAGGATCGGGTGCGGGTGGCGGAGCTCCCAGGCTACGAAGGCGAGCAGGCCGACGCCCGCGACGACCGCCGCCGAGACCGCCTTGACGTCCCAGCCGAAGTGCGGGCCCTGGATGATCATGTAGATCAGGGCGCCGGTCCAGATCACGGAGAGCAGTCCGCCGACGTAGTCGATGCGGTTGGAGTGCCCGGCCTTGGACGGCGGGATGAGCACGAAGGCGCCGACGATCGCGAGGGCGGCCACCGGCACGTTGATCAGGAAGGTCGACGCCCAGCCGTGGTTCTCCAGGAGCGCGCCGGCGACCAGCGGGCCGGCCGCGATCGCGAGGCCCGCCGTGGCGGTCCACAGCACGATCGCCTTGGCCCGCTCCGCGCGCGGGAACGTCGCCGCGAGCAGCGACAGCGTCGCCGGCATGATCATCGCCGCGCCGAAGCCCATCACCGCGCGGGCCGCGATGACCCCGCCCGAGCTGTCGACCAGCGAGCCCGCGACCGATCCGGCGCCGAAGACGACGAGGCCGAGGACGAGGGCGCCGCGCCGGCTGTACTTGTCGCCTATCGCGCCGAGCAGCAGCATCAGCGCGGCGTACGGAACGGTGTAGCCGTCGATGACCCACTGCAGGTCGGAGCTGGAGAGCCCGAGGTCCTTGGTCATGTCGGGGGCGGCGACGGTCAGCGCCGTGTTCGCCATCACGATGATCAGCAGGCTCAGGCAGAGCACCAGCAGCGCCCACCAGCGGCGTGCGTACGGCTGCTTCATCTCCTCGACCGGTTGCTTCATGAGCAGAGCCACCGAAGCCTCACCCTTCCTTGTCCACATACGTCCGTGCTCGTCGTGCTTGCCGGTGACCTTGCACAGCACTGTGCAATTACACACGAGTGTGCAACTTACGCCACTGCACACTGGTGTGCAAAACGGGCGCGTGCACAATGGAGCCCATGAGCCGAGCCGACGCCAACCGCCGCCGCATCCTGGAGGTGGCCCTCGCCGAGCTGCTGCGCGATCCGGACGCCTCCATGGACCAGATCGCGCGCGCGGCGGGCGTCGTACGCAGGACCGTCTACGGCCACTTCCCCAGCCGCGAGGCGCTGATCGGCGCCCTCATCGACGGCGCCGTCGAGGCGGTCGCCGCGGCCCACGCCTCCGGACGCGCCCGCTCGGACGACCCCGCCGAGTCGCTGGCCCACTCGATGGTGGCCGTCTGGGAGATCGCCGACGGCTACCGCCTCCTCGTCGCCCTCGCCCAGCGCAGCGTCGCGATGGAGGGCATCAGACAGCGCCTCGCCCCGGTCCGCGAGGAGTGCGTGAACGTGCTGCGACTCGGCCTCGGCCAGGGCGCGTTCACCTCGCCCCTGCCGCCCGCCGCCCTCGCGTACGTCCACGAACAGCAGCTCTTCGGCCTGATGGAGGCCGTCAACGACGGCCTGCTCGCCCCCGAGGACGCGGGCCGCGCCGCCGCGTCGACGGCGCTCATGTCGGCGGGCGTTCCGGTGGCGCGGGTGCGGGACATCATCGCCGCGCTGCCCCACGACCGATCGGCCACCTGAGCGCGCACGCGAAAGCGCCGCCCACGGCGTACGAGGAGGAAGCTCCCGTACGTCGTGGGCGGCGCCCGGCGGCCCCGTCCCGGCGGCCCCTTCGTGAGGCGCGCGGCCGGTGACTACACCTTCACCGGCTGCTTGCCGTCGTCTCGCGGCTCCAGTACGGCGTCCACGTCGGGGTCCGCGTCCGCGTCGCGGGCGTCCTCGGCGGCGGAAGGACCGTGGCCGTCGTCCACCAACGTACGCTCGTCGAAGGGGAGTTGTCCGGCGAGTACCGCCGTGACCCGCTCCTTGTCGACTTCCTTCGTCCAGGTGCCGATCAGCAGCGTGGCGACCGCGTTGCCCGCGAAGTTGGTGAGGGCGCGGGCCTCGCTCATGAAGCGGTCGACGCCGATGATCAGGCCGACGCCGTCGACAAGGGCGGGCTTGTGCGACTGGAGGCCGCTCGCGAGGACCGCGATGCCCGAACCGGAGACGCCCGCCGCGCCCTTGGACGCGATCATCATGAAGAGCAGCAGCGAGATCTGCTCGCCGATGCCGAGCGGCTGGTCCGTGGCGTCGGCGATGAAGAGCGAGGCCATGGTCAGGTAGATCATGGTGCCGTCGAGGTTGAACGAGTAGCCGGTCGGGACCGTGATGCCGACGACCGGGCGGCTGACCCCCAGGTGCTCCATCTTCGCGATGAGCCGCGGCAGCGCGGACTCGGAGGACGAGGTCGAGAGGATGAGCAGGAACTCGCGGCCCAGGTACTTGAGCAGCTTGAAGAGGTTGACCCCGGTCACGAGCCGCATCAGCGTGCCGAGCACGATCACGATGAACAGCGCGCAGGTGACGTAGAACCCGATCATGATCGTGGCGAGCGCCTTGAGCGCGTCCGCGCCGGTCTCGCCGATGACGGCCGCCATCGCGCCGAACGCGCCGATCGGGGCGGCCCACATGATCATGCCGAGCACCCGGAAGACAAGGCGCTGGATGTGCTCGATGCCGCGAAGGACCGGTTCGCCGGAGCGGCCCATGGCCTGGAGGGCGAAGCCCACGAGCAGCGCGACGAGCAGCGTCTGCAGCACCTCGCCCTGCGTGAAGGCGGAGACCAGCGTCTTCGGGATGATGCCGAGCGCGAAGTCGACGAGCCCCTTGTCGGCCTCGTCGGCCGCGTCGTGGCCCGCGCCCTTCTCGGACTCGGTGATGTCCATGCCCGAACCCGGGTGCAGGATGTTGCCGACGAGCAGACCGATGGCGAGCGCGACGACCGACATCGCCATGAAGTAGGCGAGCGCGAGGCCGCCCACCTTGCCGACCTTGGCGGCCTTGCGGACCGAACCGACACCGAGGACGATCGTGCAGAAGATGATCGGCGAGATCATCATCTTGATCAGGTTCACGAAGCCGGTGCCGACCGGCTTCAGTTCCTTGGCGAAGTCGGGCCAGATGAAACCGACGGCGATGCCGAGCAGCACGGCGCCGATCACGGCGATGTAGAGGTAGTGCGTGCGGTCCCGCTTGACGGGGGCGGGCTGCGCTTGTGGGTCGGCCGTGCTGGTCACGGGGCCCTCCTTGAACGACGACATCGGCGTTGTGGCGCCTGCGGTGCGTGCGGCTCACGTCCCTGGGCGATCCCGGTGACTATCTCTTGGGCTGTGAGGGCGGTCACCCTTGCGTTCATTTAGTTCGCGCTTACACGTTTACTTGGTCCGCACACTTGGTTCACACGCTTGGTCCGCACGTTTGGTCCGCACGTTTGGTCCGCACGTTTGGTCCGCACTCACGCGATCGTGCGGCCCGCGCCGCCACGACCGCTCGACCACATGTACGAAGAGGCAGACTGGCAGCATGTCCCGCACCCGCTCCACCCGCCCGCGCCGGCTGCCCCGCAGCCTGGCGGGCCAGCTCTTCGCGATGCAGATCGTGCTGGTCACCGCGGTGGTCGCCGGATGCGCGCTCTTCACGTACTTCAGCGACAAGCACCAGGCCGAGGAGGGCGCGCGCCATCAGGCGACCGCGGCGGCGCGGGCCGTCGCGGACTCCCCCTCCGTACGGGAGGCCATCCGCGGCAGCGACCCTTCGAAGGCGCTCCAGCCGTACGCGGCACGGGTGCAGCGGGACACGGGCGTCGACTTCGTCACGATCATGGACCCGCGCGGCATCCGCTGGACGCACCCCGACGAGCGCCGCATCGGCGAACGCTTCCTCGGCCACCGGGCGGACGCGCTCCGCGGCAGGACGTTCGCGGAGACGTACACGGGGACGCTGGGCCCGTCGGTACGGGTGGTCACGCCGATCTGGAGCGGCGCCACGGACGGGGACGGCCGCATCGTCGGCCTGGTCAGCGCAGGCATCACCATCGAGGAGATCACCGAGAAGGCGCGCGGCCGGCTCGTCGCGCTGCTCGGGGTCGCGGCGGCGGCGCTCGTGCTCGGCGGCATCGGTACGTACGTCATCAACGCCCGCCTGCGCCGCAGCACGCACGGCATGAACGCCGCCGAGCTGAGCCGCATGCACGACTACCACGAGGCGGCGCTGCACGCGGTGCGCGAGGGCCTGCTGATGCTGGACGGGCAGCGGCGGATCGCCCTCATCAACGACGGCGGCCGCGAGCTGCTCGGGGTGGCGGGCGACCCGGTGATCGGCCGCAACGTCGCCGAGCTCGGGCTCCCCGCCCCGCTGACGGGCGCCCTGCTCGCGGCGGAGCCCCGGGTCGACGAGCTGCACCTGACGGCCGACCGCGTGGTGGTCGTCAACACCTCCCCCGTGACGGGCGGCGAGCGCCGCGGGACGGTGGTCACCCTGCGCGACCACACCGAACTCCAGGCGCTCGCCGGGGAGTTGGACTCCGAGCGCGGCTTCACGCAGGCCCTGCGTTCGCAGGCCCACGAGGCGGCCAACCGGCTCCACACGGTGGTGTCCCTCATCGAACTCGGCCGCTCGGACGAAGCGGTCGACTTCGCCACCGCCGAACTGGAGCTGGCGCAGGCGCTGACCGACCAGGTGGTGGCCGCCGTCAGCGAACCCGTCCTCGCCGCCCTGCTGCTCGGCAAGGCGGCGCAGGCCAATGAGCACGGCGTGGAGCTGGTCGTCTCGGACGACAGCAGCATCGACGACGGCATGCTTCCGGCGACCCTGGCCGCCCGCGACCTCGTCACGGTCCTCGGCAACCTCATCGACAACGCGGTCGACGCGGCGCAGGGCTCCCCGGCGGCGCGCGTCACCGTGACGGCACGCGCGGACGATTCGGGCCTCCTCCTCCGCGTCTCCGACACGGGCCCCGGCGTCGACCCCGCGCAACGCGAGGCGGTCTTCGAACGCGGCTGGTCCACGAAGGCACCCACCGGCCGCGGCCTCGGCCTCGCCCTGGCCCACCAGACAGTGACACGGAACGGCGGCACGCTGGTCGTACGGGAGTCGCCGGAGGGCGGGGCGGAGTTCGAGGTGACGCTGCTGACGACGACAGCGGCTGCGGCTGCCCGTTCGGCTTCCGCTCCTGCTGCTGTGCGGTCCGGCGAGGGAGGCGCCCAGTGATCCGCGTACTCGTGGTCGAGGACGACCCCGTCGCGGCGAACGCCCACGTCCTCTATGTGAACCGGGTCCCCGGGTTCGAAGCCATCGAGCGGCCCGCCCACTCCGCCGCCGAGGCCCGCCGCACGCTCGACCGCACCCAGGTCGACCTGATCCTCCTCGACCTGCACCTCCCCGACGGCCACGGCCTCCAGCTGGCCCGCTCCCTGCGCGCGGCCGGGCACCCGACGGACGTGATCGCGGTGACGTCGGCCAGGGACCTGGCGGTCGTGCGCGAGGGCGTTTCCCTCGGCGTCGTCCAGTACGTCCTGAAGCCGTTCACCTTCGCCACCCTCCGCGACCGCCTCACCCGCTACGCGGAGTTCCGCACCGCCGCCGCGGAGGGCGAGGCCACCGGCCAGGACGAGGTGGACCGCGCCCTCGCCACCCTGCGCGCGCCCGGCCCCGTCGCCCTGCCGAAGGGGCTCAGCGGCCCCACCCTCGAACGCGTCATCCGCACCCTGCGCGACGCCCCCGACGGCCTGACCGCCACCGCGGCCGCCCAGTCGGCTGGCCTCTCCCGCATCACCGCCCGCCGCTACCTGGAGCACCTGGTCGACACGGCACGCGCCGCCCGCAGCCCCCAGTACGGTCACGTCGGCCGCCCCGAGCTGGTCTACCGATGGCTCACGGCACCGGAGTGACGCACCACTCGGGACGCGTCGGCCCCGTACGTCCTATAACAACGTTGTCACGTTGATGACAGGCGTCAACGCCCATCCGTGGCACGGGCATTGACCTTGCTCCGAGCCCGCCCTTACGTTCACCGGGCAGCCCCGCGTTGCACCCCCGCGTTGTAGGAGGTCGTGCCCGTGCGTCCCACCACCACCCCGCTGCTCCTCACCGCCACCGCCCTGCTGGCCGCCGGCACCCTCACCGCGTGCGGCGGCGGCTCGGGCGACGATCCCGACACCGTGAGGATCTCCTTCAAGCAGTCCACGGACAACCAGATCAGGGTCATGGACACCTTTCTGGAGGGCGTCAAGAAGCAGTTCGAGAAGGCGAACCCCGGCAAGAAGGTGAAGCTGGTGCCGATCAAGGCGCCGGACTCCGAGTACTACACCAAGCTGCAGCAGATGATGCGCTCCCCGAAGACCGCGCCCGACCTGGTCTACGAGGACACGTTCCTCATCAACTCGGACATCACCAGCGGCTATCTGAAACCCCTCGACCCCTATCTGGAGAAGTGGAAGGACTGGGACCAGTTCATCGGCACGGCCAAGACGGCGGCGAAGGCGGCCGACGGCAAGACGTACGGCGTGCCGGACGGGACGGACACCCGCGGGCTCTGGTTCAGCAAGGCGATCTTCAAGAAGGCCGGCCTGCCCGCGGACTGGCAGCCGAAGACCTGGGACGACGTCCTCGACGCGGCCCGGACCATCAAGAAGAAGGTCCCCGGCGTCACCCCCCTCAACGTCTACACGGGCAAGCCCGCAGGTGAGGCCGCCTCCATGCAGGGCTTCCAGATGCTCGCGTACGGCACGGGCAAGGACCCCCTCTACGACCCGAAGGCGAAGAAGTGGGTCACCGGCAGCAAGGGTTTCAAGGACTCCCTGAAGTTCGTGGAGACCGTCTACGAGGAGAAGCTCGGCCCCGACGTCTCGGACGCGCTCGACCCCAACTTCGCCACGCGCGTACGCGGTGAGCTGCTGCCCGAGGGCAAGCTCGCGATCGACCTCGACGGTTCGTGGCTGCCGCAGGACTGGGGCGAGGGCGCCGGCCACGAGTGGCCCGAGTGGTCCCAGAAGCTGGGGCTCGCGGCCATGCCGACGCAGCACGGCCAGGCACCCGGCAAGGTGAGCATGTCCGGCGGCTGGACCTGGTCGATCCCGGCCAAGGCGAGCAACCCCGACCTGGCCTTCAAGTTCATCGAGACGATGCAGACGAAAGCCAACGCCAAGAAGTGGTACATCGCCAACTCGGGCATCGCGGTCCGCGAGGACGTCGCGGCCGACCCGTCGTACGTGAAGGCGCAGCCCGGCCTCAAGTTCTTCACGGACCTGGTCTCCTCGACGCACTACCGGCCCGCGTATCCCGCGTACCCCAAGGTCTCCACGGCGATCCAGGAGGCGATGGAGTCGGTGACGACGGGCGACGCCTCGGTGGAGGAAGCGGCGAGCGGCTACGACGAGGAGGTCGAGTCGGCGACGGACGGTGAGGTTGTCGAGAGGTAGCACGCGACCGTCCGGTACGCGCCGCACCCCGCACAGCACCCTGTACGCGCCACCCGGTACCAGAGAGTGAGTGCCCGTACGTGACCACCGCATCCTCCGCGTCCGCCGCGTCCCCTTCGGGCCCCGGCGGCGTCGCCAAGACGCCCCGCGGCCCGGCCACCGCACCCCCGGGCCCCCGGGCCCGGATCCGCCGAGGCCTCCTCCGGGCCCTGCCCGTCTCCCCCGCCGTCGTCCTCCTCGCGCTCTTCCTCGCGGGCCCGATCGGCTACTGCGCGTACATCGCGTTCACCGACCTGCAGCTCACCGGTCAGGCCGAGTCGAGCTTCGTGGGCCTGGACAACTTCCGTGAGGCGTTCGGCGACGAGCGGTTCCTGAACGCGGTCTGGCTCACCCTCGTCTTCACGGTCCTCTCCTCGATCATCGGCCAGAACACCCTCGGCCTGGCCCTCGCCACCCTCATGCAGCGCGCGTCCAAACCGGTCCGCACCGTCACGGGCGCGATCGTCGTCACGGCCTGGGTCCTGCCGGAGGTCGTCGCCGGGTTCCTCCTCTACGCCTTCTTCCGCCGCGAGGGCACCCTCAACGCGGTCCTGGAATTCCTCCATCTCCCGTCCCAGAACTGGCTTTTCACGCTCCCGATCCTCGCCGTGTCATTCGCGAACGTATGGCGGGGAACGGCCTTCTCGATGCTCGTCTACTCCGCCGCACTCAACGAGATCCCCAAGGAGATCACCGAGGCGGCGGAGGTCGACGGCGCGAGCGGCTGGCGCCGCATGTGGCACATCACGCTGCCGATGATCCGCCGCTCGATCGGCACGAACCTCATGCTCAACACCCTCCAGACGCTCTCCGTCTTCGGCCTGATCTGGGTGATGACGCGCGGCGGCCCGGGCAACGACAGCCAGACGCTCCCCCTGTTCATGTACGAGCAGGCCTTCCAGAAGAGCATGATCGGCTACGGCACGGCCGTGGCCCTGCTCCTCCTCCTGGTCGGCTCGCTCTTCTCCGTCGTCTACATGCGCCTGCTGCGTACGGAGGCCTGAATGCCCGCCAAGTACCCTTCCGGCAGCGGCGGTTCACGCCGCCGCACGAAGCACCGCCTGGCCGCCGACGCGGGCCTGCTGGTCGTGGCGGCGGCGTTCGTACTGCCCCTCGCCTGGGTGGTCCTGTCCTCCTTCGACCCGAAGGCGGACCTCAGGGTGCGGCTCCCCGACAGCCTCACCCTGGACAACTACGACCAGGTCCTCACTCCCGAGATCACCTTCACGCCGCTCCTCAACAGCCTGCTGCTCTGCGGCGGCGGCACCCTGCTCACGGTGGCCTGCGCGGCCCTCGCGGCCTACCCCCTGTCCCGCTACAAGTCCCGCCTCAACCGCCCCTTCATGCTGACGATCCTCTTCGCGACGAGCCTGCCGATCACGGCGATCATGGTCCCGGTGTACGCGCTGTTCGTGCAGGTCGACCTGATCGACACGATGCACGGCACGATCTTCTTCTTCGCCGCGTCCCAACTCCCCTTCGCCATCTGGCTGATGAAGAACTTCATGGACGGCGTCCCGAAGGAGCTGGAGGAGGCGGCGTGGACGGACGGCGCGTCATCCTTCCAGTCGCTCCTCAAGATCGTCCTGCCCCTGATGGGACCGGGCGTGGCCGTCGTGACCGTCTTCTCCTTCGTCATGATGTGGGGCAACTTCTTCGTCCCCTTCATGCTCCTGCTCACCCCGGAACAGCTGCCGGCGTCGGTCAGCATCAACGACTTCTTCGGCAACAAGGGGACGGTGGTCTACGGCCAGCTCGCCGCGTTCTCGATCATCTACTCGACGCCGGTGATCCTGTTGTACGTCCTGGTCTCGCGGAAGCTGGGCGGGGGCTTCGCGCTGGGCGGGGCGGTGAAGGGCTGAGCCTCGTCCAGCGCGGGCGATCACAGAACTGTGACATGAATCCGGGCCGATACGTCCCACCCGCCCCTTTCATGCCCACACATCTCCCTGGCATCGCCCCCGGCACCGCACTAGCGTGCTGAACCCGCGCCATGCCTCCCACCAGCCAGGAGCCGACAGTGACCCGCCCCCTCCGCCTCGCGACGGCCGCGCTCACGGCGTCCGCAGCCCTGTTGCTCACGTCCTGCGGCAGCGACGACAAGTCCTCCGGGAACGATGACAAGATCGCGGGAGCGGAGCAGGGGGGCGGGAAGTCCTCGGCGTCGCCGAGCGAATCTCCTGCGGAGAACTCGGGCCGCCCCAAGACCAAGCTTCCGTCGGACCTCACCATGACCTTCGAGTCACCACAGACCAGTGACCCGGTGAAGAAGGCCGTGCTCACCGACAACGCCGAACGCATGCGTGCGGTGAACGCGGCCATCACGGGGACGGACCCCAAGAGCGAGGGCATCGCTTTCTACAACACCGGAAAGGCCCTGGAGGCCTCGGCGACGTGGGTCGCGAAGTTCAAGGACGCCGGCCTCAGCCTCACCGGAGAGATCCGTTACTACGACCGGCAAGTGACGCTCAAGGACGAGAAGACGGCCACGCTCGCCTTCTGCGCCGATGAGGGCAAGGGCTACACCAAGAAAAAGTCGACCGAAAAGGTCAACAAGACCCCGGTGACGAAGAACAGCTACGTCGCGTACAACACACAGCTGATCAAGAACTCCGAGGGAACATGGCAGACCTCGCAGATCTTCTCCACGAGGGGGGCGGCTCAGTGCCAGCCATAAGAAGAGTTCCGGCCTTCGCCGCCGTGCTGGCGGGCGCGGGCATGGTGCTTGCCGCGAGCAGTTCACCCGCCTGGGCCGACATCGACCCGGGAGGCGGCGAGTCCGAGACGCAGGTGGACGCCGACACCGACCAGCAGACGGTCTCCACCGTCGCGGGCGGCATCGTCTACGACCGTTCGAAGAACGGCAAGGGCGGCAATGCGGGGCCCGTCACACCGGTGACCAACTGGACACCGCCTGCCTGCTATTACGCTCCCGCGTATTCCCCTGCGCAGCTGAAGAAGAAGCTCGAGCCGATCTGGGCCGTCGATTCCACCGGACCGGAGTGGGACCTCTCTCAACGCAACCGGTACGTCAACGGAAAGCCCTATAAGGACTTCAACAAGAAGAAGGCCGGCAAGGGCTACTGGTGGGACAGCTTCATCCCGGAAGGCCGCGAGAGCGCACCGGGAGCGTTCGACTGCGACAAGCCGTACTTCTGGGTCGACGAGGGTGACCCGCCCCCGACGGACATACCCGAGGCCGTCACCCCTGAGCTCCTCGCACATCTCGCCTACGCGGAGATCCGTGTCCCCGACACCGAGGTGACGCTGGCCCCTGAAGAGGCGACGAAGGTGAACCTGCCCACCTGGGCCTGGCTGGACAAGGCGGAATTCAAACCGGTCTCGGTAACGGCCTCGGTGCCGATCCTCAAGATTCACGCAACGGCGACCGCCGAACCCGTATCCCTAAAGATCGACCCGGGCACGCCGGACGCCGAGACGTACCCCGCATCCGGCACCTGCGAGATCGTCGACGACAAGATCGGCGCGCCCTACGCCAAGGGCAAGGCCAAGGAGACCCCACCCTGCGGCGTGAAGTACCTGCGCTCCTCGGGCGACGGCTCATACCCGCTGAAGGCGACAGTCACGTGGAAGATCCACTGGACCGGCACCGGCGTGGACGGCGAACGGGGGCTTCCCGACGGCGAGTTCGGAGCGGAACAGGACGTCGTGGTTGAGGAGGTCCAGTCCATCAATCGCTAGGGCGGCCTGAGAAGGTGGCAGTGGGCCCGCTGCGCTGACGCTTTACAACGCAACAGGCCCGTGGCCTCGGTCCGGCAGTATCCCCTCCCTCCTACGCCCAGGAGATGCACCCCCCTTGTCCACACCGCGCGCGCAAGGGGGCTTCCCGGAAGACATCCCGGAACGCCTGCTCGCCCGTGCGGTCTTCGGGCCGCTGGGCGGCATCGTGGAGATCGGCGCGATCGCCGCGACCGGCACGTGGTCGTTGACGGACACGTCCATAGGCGCATTCGCGGCGACACACCGGGACGACGTGACCCGCCTCCTCGAACTGATCCGGGAGACCGGCGGCTTCGGCGCACCGACCATGCTGATCTTCGACGACCTCGGCTATCAGCGCGAGCGCTCCGTACACACCCCGTCGCTCCTCCTGTGGTCGTCCGCGTACGAGGACGTGTCGTCCCGGCTCGAAGAGCCCGAAGCCGTCCGGCGGATGTGCCGCACGGGCGCGGACCTGCAACTCACACGTTTCCTCCAGGCACTGGTCGAGGCGGCGATCGCGCGGGGGGTGAACGTCTCGCGGGGTGCGGGGCCGATCGCCGAGGCGGTGCGGATCGCCGTGGGGTTGCTGGCCGGAGCGCTGGACGACGACGATCCAATCACCGCGCGGAAGACCGCGTTCAGAATGTGGCGCGTCGCCTGCCTCACCGACCTCCTCCTCCCGGGCTCTTCGGCACACCCCGAGTCCCGACCACACTTCAGGGAGTACGGCCACGCGCTGGAGACACTCCTGGGCACGTAGCCCTCGCACCACACGCCCCACCCCTTCCCCTCCCATAACGCCTTCACGTACGCGAGCTCATTCGATAACTTCGCTTGTGCGTACGGTTACTGACGGTGCAGGTGGGGCGGAGGAAGTCGCATGGGGGGTCATCGGCCGTCGGACTGGCATGTGCTGGATCTGGAGAAGGATCCGACGCCGGGCGATCCACACCGGGTGCGGTCGCTGGCGAAGAACCTGCACGATTTCGCCGATGACGTCGGCAGAGTGCTCCGCGACATCAAGGGGATGGCGGGCGAGGACGCGATCCTGCAGTGGGCGGGCAAGACGGCGGACGCCTTCACGGAAAAGTTCGAGGACGCCCCGGACAAGCTGAAGAAGCTCAAGAAGTCCTACGAGATGGCGGGCGACGCCCTCTCCGCGTACTGGCCCGAACTGGAGCGCGCCCAGACCCTCGCAGACAAGGCCCTGGTCAAGGGCCGCGAGGCCCAGGCCGACCTGGCATCCGCCAAGTCCCGGCTCTCCTCGGCCGATTCCTGGGTGGAGAAGGCGGGCAAGGAGGCCGACAAGTACAAGGACAAGCCCAGCGGCGGCAAGGACGTGCCCCAGCCGGATGAGGACAAGGTGCGGGCCGCCACCCGTAACGCGGCCTCCGCGGAGAAGGCGCAGAAGTCCGCGCAGGGTGATGTGGACTCCGCCAAGAGCGCGCTGGACGCCGCGAAGAAGATGGCCGAGGACGCCCGCAAGATGCGGGAGGAGGCCGCCGGGACCGCGAAGCGGAAGATCGACGAGGCCTCCGACGCGGGCATCCAGAACCGCAAGTGGTGGGAGGAGATCGGGGACTGGGTCACCGACAACTGGGACGCCATCGTCGCCGTCTGCAAGGTCGTCGTCGCCGTCGTGGGCGTCATCGCGATCATCATCGGCGGTCCCATCCTCGCCGCGATCGTCATCGTCGCCGGCGCCATCGTCCTCGCCGACACCCTGACCAAATACGCAAAGGGCCAAGCAGGCCTGATGGACGTCGCTTTTGCCGCCCTGGACTGCGTACCCGGCATGAAGGGCATCACCACCGCCGCCAAACTCGGCAAGGGGCTGAAGGGTCTCAAGGGCGGGCTCAAGGGATTCAAGTCGGCCCGCACCGTACTCCAGAACGGGGCGAAGGGCGCGTACAACCGGGTCAAGAGCGTCGTACGGTCCAAGGGCAGCGATCCGGTGGACATGGCCACCGGCGAAATGTTTCTTGCCCAGACCGACATCGATCTGCCGGGTTCCCTGCCTCTGAGTTTCACCCGTCGCTTTGCCTCCGGCTACCGGTGCGGAGGTTGGTTCGGTCCCACTTGGTCCTCCACGATCGACCAGCGCCTGGAGCTCGACGAGGAAGGCGTCGTCTTCGTCACCGAGGACGGCATGCTCCTCAGCTACCCGCATCCTCAAACGCCGGGCAAGCCGGTCGTGTCCGATTCCGGCCCACGGTGGCCACTGATACAGCTGGCCGACCGCGGCTACCAGGTCACCGACCCGGTGACCGGCATCTGTCGCGTATTTTCTCCCCCTGACGGTGAAGTCGCCCTCCTGTCACGGATGGTCGACCGCAATGGCAACACCATCGACTTCGAGTACGACGCTCAAGGCGTCCCAGCGTTTCTCCGCCATTCCGGCGGCTACCTTCTGAAGTTCACCGTGGACGAGGACCGTGTTACGGGCCTTCACCTCGGCGGAGGCGACGCCGACGTCATCATCAAGACCTACGGGTACACCGACGGTGTCCTGACTTCTGTCACCAATGCCGGCGGGCACTCGCTGTCGTTCTCCTGCGACGATCGCATGCGGATCACATCATGGACCGACAGCAATGATCGAAAATACACTTACACCTACGACGATCTCGACCGTTGTGTCGCCGAAGGCGGCGAAGCGGGTCACCTCGCCATCACTCTCGAGTACGGCGGCGCAGACGCGGACTGGCCCGGCTCGAACATCACCACGCTGACAACCGCCGAAGGCGCCGTATCTCGTTTCGTGGTCAACGACACCTCCCAGGTCATCGCTGAAATCGACCCGCTCGGTGGCACTGTCGAGACCCTGTACGACCAGCACCATCAGATTCTTTCACTCACGGATGAAGTCGGCTGCACCACGCGGTTCACGAACAACGAACTGGGCCAACCCCTGAAAGTTTCGCTGGCCGACGGTTCGGTGTTCCAGTACGAGTACGACGCAATGGGGAATCCCACAGCAGGTCTGCTCCCCGACGGCTCCCGATGGACTCGCGAATACGACGAGCGGGGCAACTGTACGGCCGTCACAGATACAGCCGGGGCCACGTACCTCTACACATACGATGCATCAGGCCATCTCGCCTCCGTCACCGATCCCCTGGGGCGGACGACCACGGTGGAATGTGACTCCGCCGGCCTGCCCCGTCGCTCCACAGACCCGCTCGGAGCCGTACAGCTCTGGGAACGTGATGCGACGGGAAACCTGATCAGTCACACAGACCCGCTGGGGCACTCGACGCTATGCGCATGGACACCTGAAGGGCTACTCGCCAGCCGCACCGCTCCGGACGGTGCAACGGAATCATGGGAGTACGACGGAGAAGGGAACTGTGTCAGGCACGTCGACCCGACCGGCGCCGCGACCGTCTTCGAGTACGGCCACTTCGACCTGCTCACGTCCCGCCTCAACCCCGACGGCGGTCGATACTCCTTCGAGCACGACACCTCCTTGCGGCTTACCCGGATCAGCAACCCGCAAGGGCTTGAGTGGTGCTACACCTACGACCGAGCCGGGCGCTTGATCCGCGAATCCGACTTCGACGACCGCACTCTCACCTACACACACGACCCAGTCGGCCGAGTGACCTCGCGTACCGATTCGCTTGGGCACACCATCCGCTACACGTACGACGCGCTGGGGCGGCTCTCAAGAAAGAACGCCAACGGCCGGGTCACCGAGTTCACTTATGACGGAAGCGGCGAACTCGCCCGCGCCACCGGAAGCGACTGCGAGATAACGTTCCGGCGTGACCGCGCGGGACGCGTCATCGAGGAGAGAAGCAACGGCCGCGCCCTCAAGAACGAATACAACGCTTTGGGGCAGCGCATACGCCGAACCACTCCATCAGGGGCAGTCACCACTCAGGCCTACGACGCCGCGGGCAACCAGATCGAGTTGACCACTTCCGACCATGTCATCCGGTTCGACCGCGACAAGGCCGGGCGGGAGATATGCCGCCATATCGACGGTTACGCACAGTTGACGAACCGGTTCGACGAGGTGGGCCGTCTCACTGCACAGCATCTGGCGACACCCGACCGGCCAAGCGAAGCGCTCCACGCGTACACGTATCGGCCCGGCGGTGATCTTGTCCGGCTCCACGACCGTTCTCATGGCACACGCGCCTTCGAGTTGGATGCGATGGGCCGCGTCAGAACCGTGCGCGCACCGAGTTGGACGGAGCATTACGACTACGATCCGGCGGGCAACCAGACGGCAGCCGAGTGGACGGGTGCCCATCCGGACGTTTCGGCAACCGGGTCCCGCGAATACACGGGGACGCGCATCAAGCGAGCGGGGAAGACGCGTTACGAATACGACGCTCTGGGCCGTGTGGTGCTACGTCAAGTCGCTCGTCTCTCCCGCAAACCCGACACATGGCGGTATGAATGGGATGCCGAGGACCGACTGATCGGCACAGTGACACCCGACGGCACCCGCTGGCGATACCGCTACGACCCCCTGGGGCGCCGCACCGCCAAGCAGCGATTGGCCACAGACGGTGCCACCGTCCTGGAGGAGACCACGTTCGTCTGGGACGGCTCCTTTCTTTGCGAGCAGACCACGCAATACCAGCAAAGCTCACAGCTGGTGAGCCTGACGTGGAACCACGACGGCCTCCATCCCGTAGCTCAGACTGAACGCATCACCGCGGTCGGTGCGCCGCAGCAGGAAATAGATTCTCGATTTTTCGCAATCGTCACCGATTTGATCGGGATGCCAAACGAGCTGCTGGCCGAGGATGGCAGTGTCGCCTGGCAGGCCCGGTTCACGCTCTGGGGAAAGCTGGCCTGGGGAGTCGGATCCACGGCCTTTATTCCGCTACGATTCCCCGGCCAGTACGACGATCTCGAAACGGGCTTCCACTACAACTACTTCCGGCACTATGACCCTGCTACGGCCCGCTACGTGTCGCCGGACCCGTTGGGCATCTCACCGGCCCCGAACCCGGTCACCTACGTGACGAACCCACATCGGTGGACCGACCCCCTCGGCCTTTCCCCCTATGCCGCTGTCGACACGAACCCGATGATCGATGCCCTCAACGGCTCCAGGACCGCAGACGTGGATGCCGCTCTGGCCGGACGATCGCCGGTTCTTTCGCCGCAGGCTCATCGCGAGCTCATCGAAGGGGGACATGATCCACAGGCCATCGGCAAGTGGCTGTCGGATCGCGGAGGGCGTATGGGGCCCGAATCCACACCGGAAGGCGTAGCGGACATCCAGGGCAGGCTGAAGGCAATGTGGAAGGGCAAGTCATTCAACCCCATGATCAAGGACGATGACGCTTCCGTCCTGCATTCAGCCGCCCAGGAAGGCCTCCCGCTCATCACGAACGACAAGAAGTTCTATCAGAATGCGGAACGACTCGGGTACACGACTGAACGGTACTGAGTCAGCACACCAAAGGAATACCGTCATGCGCGATACCAACGGCACCCCCGACGTGGACCTTGAAGAGATCATGGAGATGTGCGCGGCGGCCACACCCGGCCCCTGGTACGTCAGGAACCTGGACGACGATCACGCCATGAACCTCGTTGCGGTCAGCACGGTGGAGGACACCGGGCGCGGGGAACGATGGCCCGCCTTCGACGAAGGAGAGATGATCGCGGCCACACTCGTGCAGAGCCCACGCTATGTGGACTGCGCGGACAGCCGGTGGGACGAGAACGCAGCGTTCATCGCCATGGCCCGAGAAGCGGTCCCCCGGCTCGTGGAGGAAGTCAAGCACCTCCGCGAACTGCTGGCCGCCGCCCAGAAATGAACCGACCGGGCCCGTACCTTCCCACCAATCCGCAACCTCGTAGAAACACACCGTAGTCACCACCCCCACAGGGGCCTACCGTGTGCCCGTGCAACCGAGCCAAGCCGGCCAGCCGCCGCACCAACCCCAGCAGCCCACGCCCCCGTTCAACTTCCCCGCCGCCCGGCGCCTGCGGGAGGCGCTGGGGATGGCCCACGGGCACGTCGCCTATGGGCTGCGGGCCAGTTACGGGCTCACGTACATCACCGCCGACACCGTCGCCGCCTGGGAGCGGGGGCTCGCCTCGCCCACTTCCGCCGAGCTCACCGCGCTCGCCGCGACCCTGTGGTGTTCGCCCGGGGAGCTCATGGGGGCCGCGCGGACCCTGCGCGAGCACCGGGTCGCGCGCGGGCTCGCGCCGGAGGACGTCGCGCGGGAGGCCGGCGTGGAGATCCAGGCCTATCTGCGCATGGAGGAGACCGAGACCTGGCGCGGGAACGAGCGGCAGTCCGAGGCGCTGGCCCGGATCCTCCAGCTCTCCGTGCCCGACTTCGTCAACGTCACCGGCCGCGCCGAGCCCCTCGCCGAGCTGCTGCGCAGCGCCGTCACCACCCGGTGGCAGGGGTATGTGCGGCCCGTCAGCAAGCTGCTGCCGCTGGAGAAGCGGCACGTCGAGGACGTGCTGCGGCAGATGCACGAGGACTACCAGTCCCGGATGGCGCGGACGCTGAGCTGGGGCGGCGGCGCCGGTTCCGACGCGTCCGGGGAGGCCGGGCGGGACTTCCTCGACCGGGTCCTCGAGCACTTCTGGGCGCTGGCCCGGGGCGGAGCCGGCGGCCGCACCTGACCCGACGTCTCCGGGCCCCGCCGCCACCCCCGCCGAAGAGCCCCCTAGAAGACCGACTCCGCCTCGTCCATCCGGTCCTTCGGGACCCTCTTCAGCTCCGTGACCGCCTCCGCGAGCGGCACCATCGTGATGTCCGTGCCGCGCAGCGCCGTCATCCGGCCGTACTCGCCGCGGTGCACCGCCTCGACCGCGTGCCAGCCGAAGCGGGTGGCGAGGACGCGGTCGTACGCGGTGGGGGTGCCGCCGCGCTGGACGTGGCCGAGGATGACCGGCTTGGCCTCCTTGCCGAGGCGGGCCTCCAGCTCGTACGCGAGCGCCGTGCCGATGCCCTGGAAGCGCTCGTGGCCGAACTGGTCGATCGCGCCCTTGCCGTAGTTCATCGTGCCGTCCAGCGGGTGCGCGCCCTCGGCGACGCAGATCACCGCGAACTTCTTGCCGCGCGAGAAGCGCTCCTCGACGAGGGCGACCAGGTCGGCGGGGTCGAAGGGGCGCTCGGGCAGGCAGATGCCGTGCGCGCCGCCGGCCATGCCGGACTCCAGGGCGATCCAGCCCGCGTGGCGGCCCATGACCTCGACGACCATCACGCGCTGGTGCGACTCGGCGGTGGTCTTGAGGCGGTCCATCGCCTCGGTGGCCACGCCGACCGCCGTGTCGAAGCCGAAGGTGCGGTCCGTGGAGGAGATGTCGTTGTCGATCGTCTTCGGGACGCCGACCACCGGCACGCCCGCGTCGGACAGCATGCGCGCCGCGGTGAGCGTGCCCTCGCCGCCGATCGGGATGAGCGCGTCGAAGCCGCTCCGCTCGATCAGGTCCTTGGCGTTGTCGCAGGCCGCGCGGAACCGGCCGCGCTCCAGGCGGGACGAGCCGAGGATGGTGCCGCCACGGGCGAGGATGCCGCTGACGGCGTTCAGGTCGAGGGGGCGGTAGCGCCCGTCGAGCAGGCCCGCGTAGCCGTCCTCGAAGCCGATGACCTCGTCGCCGTAGTGCGTCACGGCGCGGTGCACGACCGACCGGATCACTGCGTTGAGGCCGGGGCAGTCGCCGCCCGCGGTGAGAATTCCGATACGCATCGCGCTGTGTCTCCTGCTCGCTGTTGGTACTTGTGAGCCGGTCCGATTGTTCCACGGCCGGAAGGGGGGCGCCGCTCACACCTGTCCGACGGATGTGTGTCCGATCCGGGGGCAGAGGCTTTGGGGGACCCCGTCCCTCCAGAGCTCTTCCGGCGGGCGACCTAGCCAGCCGCAGAGGTATTGTCAAGAGGGCACAGCCGCGATATCGGGTAATTTGTCCAGCTCACCCGGGGTACCCGACGGATCCCCGGCAGGCAGCGAAGAAGGGGAGAGCACGCGTGACGCGCAGCGTGTACGTGACCGGGATCGACCGGGGCGACGGTCGCCAGGTCGTCGAACTGGGAGTCATGGAGCTCCTGACCCGCCAGGTCGACCGGGTCGGCGTCTTCCGGCCGCTCGTCCACGACGGCCCCGACCGGCTCTTCGACCTGCTGCGGGCCCGCTACCGCCTCTCGCAGGACGCCGCGACCGTGTACGGCATGGACTACCACGAGGCGTCCGCGCTCCAGGCCGAGCAGGGTACCGACGAACTGGTCTCGCGGCTCGTCGACCGGTTCCACCGGGTCGCGCGGGAGTACGAAGTCGTCCTCGTGCTGGGGACCGACTACGCCGCCACCCAGCTGCCCGACGAGCTCGCGCTCAACGCACGCCTCGCCAACGAGTTCGGCGCCTCCGTGCTGCCGGTGGTCGGCGGCAAGAACCAGACCGCCGAGTCGGTGCACGCCGAGACGCGGAACGCCTATCGCGCGTACGACTCGCTGGGCTGCGACGTCCTCGCGATGATCACGAACCGGGTGGCCCCGGCCGACCGGGACGAGATCCACGAGCGGCTGAAGGCCAGCCTTCCCGTGCCCTGCTACGTGCTGCCGGACGAGGCCGCCCTCTCCGCGCCGACGGTCGCGCAGATCACCCACGCCCTCGGCGGCCGCGTGCTGCTCGGCGACGACTCGGGGCTCGCGCGCGACGCCCTGGACTTCGTCTTCGGCGGCGCCATGCTGCCGAACTTCCTGAACGCCCTGACTCCGGGCTGCCTCGTGGTCACCCCCGGCGACCGCGCCGACCTCGTGGTCGGCTCGCTCGCCGCGCACAGCGCCGGTACGCCGCCCATAGCGGGCGTCCTGCTGACCCTGAACGAGCAGCCGGGCCCGGAGATCCTCACCCTCGCCGACCGCCTCGCCCCCGGCACCCCGGTGGTCGCGGTCTCCGGCGGCTCCTTCCCCACGGCGGCCGAACTCTTCGCCCTCGAAGGGAAGTTGAACGCGGCGACGCCTCGCAAGGCGGAGACCGCGCTCGGTCTCTTCGAGCGGTACGTCGACACCGCGGACCTCCTGAAGCGCGTCTCGGCGCCCAGCAGCGACCGGGTCACGCCGATGATGTTCGAGCACAAGCTCCTGGAGCGGGCCCGCGCCGACCGGCGTCGCGTCGTGCTGCCCGAGGGCACCGAGGAGCGGGTGCTGCGCGCCGCCGACGTGCTGCTGCGCCGCGGCGTCTGCGACCTGACGCTGCTCGGACCGGTCGAGCAGATCCGCAAGAAGGCCGCCGACCTCGGCGTTGACCTCGCCGACTCGGAGCTCATCGACCCGCAGACCTCCGAGCTGCGGGACCGTTTCGCCGCCAAGTACGCCGAGCTGCGCGCCCACAAGGGCGTCACCGTCGAGCTCGCGTACGACGTGGTGGCGGACGTGAACTACTTCGGCACGCTGATGGTCCAGGAGGGCCTCGCCGACGGCATGGTGTCGGGCTCGGTGCACTCGACGGCGGCCACCATCCGGCCCGCCTTCGAGATCATCAAGACCAAGCCGGACGCCTCGATCGTCTCTTCCGTCTTCTTCATGTGCCTCGCCGACAAGGTGCTCGTCTACGGCGACTGTGCGGTCAACCCGGACCCGAACGCCCCGCAGCTCGCGGACATCGCCGTGCAGTCGGCGACCACCGCCGAGCAGTTCGGGGTCGAGCCGCGGATCGCGATGCTGTCGTACTCGACGGGCACGTCCGGCTCGGGCGCGGACGTCGACAAGGTGCGCGAGGCCACCGAGCTGGTGCGCGGCCAGCGCTCCGACCTGAAGATCGAGGGGCCGATCCAGTACGACGCCGCCGTGGAGCCGTCCGTCGCGGCCACCAAGCTGCCCGGCTCGGACGTCGCGGGCCAGGCGAGCGTGCTGATCTTCCCCGACCTGAACACCGGCAACAACACGTACAAGGCCGTGCAGCGCTCGGCCGGCGCGATCGCCGTCGGCCCGGTCCTCCAGGGCCTGCGCAAGCCGGTGAACGACCTGTCCCGGGGCGCGCTCGTCCAGGACATCGTCAACACCGTCGCCATCACGGCGATCCAGTCCCAGGCCCAGCCGCCGACCCAGTAACCCCCACAGAAGGTGTCTCGATCAGTGACCGCCACGCGCGTACTCGTCCTCAACTCCGGCTCGTCGTCGGTGAAGTACCAGCTGCTCGACATGCGGGACAGCTCACGTCTCGCCGTCGGCCTGGTCGAGCGGATCGGCGAGGAGAGCTCCCGCCTCAAGCACACCCCGCTGACCGGCGGCGGCGCCGAGCCCCGTGAGCGCGAGGAGCCGATGGCGGACCACGAGGCGGCGCTGCGGGCCGTCGCCGACGAGCTGGCCGCCGACGGGCTCGGCCTGGACTCCCCCGAGCTGGCCGCGATCGGCCACCGGGTGGTGCACGGCGGTCTGAAGTTCACCCAGCCCACCGTGATCGACGACGCGGTGATGAAGGAGATCGAGCGGCTCGTCCCGGTGGCGCCGCTGCACAACCCGGCGAACATCACCGGCATCCGCACCGCCCAGGCGCTCCGCCCCGACCTGCCGCAGGTCGCCGTCTTCGACACCGCGTTCCACACGACGATGCCGGAGTCCGCGGCGCGCTACGCCATCGACGTCAAGACGGCCGACGAGCACCGGGTGCGGCGGTACGGCTTCCACGGCACGTCCCACGCGTACGTCTCGCGCGAGACCGCGAAGCTGCTCGGCAAGGCACCCGAGGACGTGAACGTCATCGTGCTGCACCTGGGCAACGGCGCGTCGGCGAGCGCCGTGCGGGGCGGCCGGTGCGTCGATACATCGATGGGGCTCACGCCGCTTGAGGGGCTCGTGATGGGTACCCGGTCCGGTGACATGGACCCGGCGGTGATCTTCCATCTCGCCCGGGTCGGCGGAATGTCCATCGACGAGATCGACATTCTGCTCAACAAGAAGAGCGGTCTGATCGGGCTCTGCGGCGACAACGACATGCGGGAGATCAGGCGCCGTATCGACGCCGGTGATGAAGAGGCGGCACTCGCTTTCGACATCTACATCCACCGTTTGAAGAAGTACATCGGCGCGTATTACGCGGTACTCGGCCGGGTGGACGCCATCGTGTTCACCGCCGGGGTCGGCGAGAACGCCGCTCCGGTGCGGGAGGCCGCGGTGGCGGGCCTGGAGGAGCTGGGACTCGCGGTGGACGGGGCGCTCAATTCCGTACGTTCCGACGAAGCGCGGTTGATTTCGCCCGAGTACGCGCGCGTCGCCGTCGCCGTGGTGCCGACCGACGAAGAATTGGAGATCGCCACTCAGACGTATGCGCTGGTGGATGACCGCAACGCCTGAGCGCACAGCCGCCCATTTGTAGATTCCACCAGACGGAATATTCCGTAGCGAAACAAACCGATAGGATCGCCCCCATGCGCCGTTCCAAAATCGTCTGCACGTTGGGCCCCGCCGTCGACTCCGAAGAGCAGCTCGTCTCGCTGATCGAGGCCGGCATGAACGTGGCCCGCTTCAACTTCAGCCACGGCACGCACGCCGAGCACCAGGGGCGGTACGACCGCGTCCGCTCGGCCGCCGCGAAGACCGGCCGTGCCGTCGGCGTCCTCGCCGACCTCCAGGGCCCGAAGATCCGTCTGGAGACCTTCGCCGAGGGACCCGTCGAGCTGGTGCGCGGTGACGAGTTCACCATCACCACCGAGGACGTCCCGGGCGACAAGTCGATCTGCGGCACGACCTACAAGGGTCTGCCGGGCGACGTCTCCAAGGGCGACCAGATCCTGATCAACGACGGCAACGTCGAGCTGCGCGTCGTCGAGGTGGACGGCCCGCGCGTGAAGACGATCGTCGTCGAGGGCGGTGTCATCTCCGACCACAAGGGCATCAACCTGCCCGGCGCGGCCGTGAACGTGCCCGCGCTCTCCGAGAAGGACATCGACGACCTCCGCTTCGCCCTGAAGATGGGCTGCGACATGGTCGCCCTGTCCTTCGTGCGCGACGCCAACGACGTCAAGGACGTCCACAAGGTGATGGACGAGGAGGGCCGCCGCGTCCCCGTCATCGCCAAGGTCGAGAAGCCGCAGGCCGTCGCCAACATGGAGGGCGTCGTCGCGGCGTTCGACGCCGTGATGGTGGCCCGTGGCGACCTGGCCGTCGAGTATCCGCTCGAGAAGGTCCCGATGGTGCAGAAGCGCCTCGTGGAGATGTGCCGCCGCAACGCCAAGCCGGTGATCGTCGCGACCCAGATGATGGAGTCGATGATCACCAACTCGCGCCCCACGCGCGCCGAGGCGTCCGACGTCGCCAACGCCATCCTGGACGGCGCCGACGCGGTCATGCTGTCGGCCGAGTCGAGCGTCGGCGCGTACCCGATCGAGACCGTCAAGACGATGTCGAAGATCGTCACCGCGGCCGAGGAGGAGCTGCTCTCCAAGGGTCTTCAGCCGCTCGTGCCGGGCAAGAAGCCGCGTACGCAGGGCGGTTCGGTGGCCCGTGCCGCCGCCGAGATCGCCGACTTCCTGGGCGGCAAGGCCCTGGTCGCCTTCACCCAGTCCGGCGACACGGCCCGCCGCCTCTCCCGCTACCGCGCGGCCCAGCCGATCCTCGCCTTCACCACGGACGAGGCGACCCGCAACCAGCTGACGCTGAGCTGGGGCGTGGACACCTACGTCGTGCCGCACGTCGACAACACCGACGCGATGGTCGAGCTCGTCGACGCCGAGCTGATCAAGCTGAACCGCTTCAACGACGGTGACACGGTCGTCATCACCGCCGGTTCGCCCCCCGGCGTCCCCGGCACCACCAACATGGTCCGGGTGCACCACCTGGGCGGCGGCGACCGCGACTGACCCTCCGGGTCCTCCGGGTCCGCACATACGCCGAGGGCGCCTCCTGGTCCAGGAGGCGCCCTCGGCGTATGTGTGCGCAGGTCCGGCCGGTGTCAGCGGGTGATCGTCTGCTCCAGGCCCGGCACGGTCAGCGTGCCGCCGAACTGCGCCGCCTGCAGGACCTTCACCTTGGTGAAGTACGCGATGGGGACGTTCAGCGGCGGCGGGTGCTCGGGGTCGAAGACGATCGGGATCAGCCCGAACAGGTTGCCCTGCAACCGCTCCGTGTACATGATCGTCTGCCCGTCGCGGATCGTGGACGTGGAGCCCTCGTCCGCCCTGATGTGGTACTTCGAGCCGTCGGGGCCCGGGGCGATCTGGTGCAGGTCGCCGATGTCCGTGCCGTTGTCGACGGTGAACTTCAGCGCCTGCTTCTTCTTGCCGCCGGCCGTCGTGAGGTTCACGACGCCCTTGTAGTCCAGGCCCTTGAGGAGCAGGGAGCTGGCCTCCAGCTCCCACGGGTCGTCCGGGATCGGGGCGGGCGTCTGCTCGGCCTCGCCGTCGACCTTCTTCTCGACGACGCACGGGAACGGCTTCTTGCCGTCCGCGTCCGGAGCCATCGGGTCGGTGGCCTCTTCGGTCTCCTCGGCCTTGGCGTCGTCAGCCTTGTCCCCGGCCTCGTCCTCGAGCTCGTCGGCCTTGTCGCCGGAATTGTCGGCCGTGTCCTCGACGGGCTCGGTGACCTTGTCCGTCGTGTCCTCGACGGTGTCCTTCGCCGTGTCCTTCGCCGTGTCCTTCGCCGTGTCCTCGGGGGACTTGGTCTCCTCCGAGGCGGAGGGGGTCGGCGTCGGGCTCGGGGACTCCTTGTCGTCGGGGTCGTCGGGCGTGAAGACGTCCTTGAGCGCGTCGCCCACACCCAGCGGGTCCCAGGGGTTCCTGGTCTCGGAGGGCGAGGGGTCGGGCGCCGGCTCCTCGGCCGCGTCCTTGTCCTTCTCGTCCGCGGAGGGCGAGGTGGCCTCGCCGTCACCGTCCGAGCCGGTCTTGTCGTCCGGGTCGGTCTTCGTGCCATCGGAGGGCGAGGGAGTCGCCTCGGGCTCGGTGGTGTCCTTGCCCGGCTCGTCCCGGTCGGCCTTCTCCTCGTCGGCCTTCTTCTTGGCGTCCGCAGCGTCCTTCGCGTCCTTGGCGTCCTTCGCTTCCTCCTCGACGGACTTGGACGCGTCGTCCGGCGCCGTGACGCACGGGCCGTCCCGGAAGGGGTTCTTGGGGACGCCCGGCTTCGCCTGCGCGAGCGTCGGGGTCAGGCCCATCCCCATGAGTACCGCACTCGGCATGGCCGCGAGGGCTATCGCCTTGCCCGCGGGCATCTGCAGACGGGTGAGCAGCGGCTTCCTGGGGGCCGCGTGGCGCGGCCCGGATCTCGCGCGAGGCTCCCCCGCGGAGTCCTCGTGGTGCACCTCGTCAGCCTGCACGGTGCCTCCCGTTCGTCCCGTCCACCGGGCTCGTTCCTGACAGATCGTCGGTAGCGCTCGCACCGTCCACACCGCCCGCGACCGCGGGTTCGGGCTTCCTCTCCGCGCGCCCCTTCGCACCCTTCGCGGGTACGCTCCCGGGCTCGCCCCAGGCGATACCGAGGGCGCCGCCGATCAGCGCGAGCAGGAAGCCGACGAGGAAGCCGCCGATGTTGGAGACGACCAGGGAGACCAGGGCGAGCAGGATCGCCGCGACGCCCGCGAAGACGCGGGTGTGCACCTGGAACCACATCGTCAGACCGAGCACCATCAGGAGGACGCCGATGATCAGCGAGCCCGCGCCCGCCGTCGTGGCCAGGGCCAGCGTCAGGTTGCCGAGCTTGATGTTGCCGTAGGGCAGGTAGGCGATCGGCACGCCGCCAAGGATGGTGAGGAGGCCTGCCCAGAACGGGCGGGAGCCCCGCCAGGCCCGGAACTTCCCGCGGTAGACCGCGATGAAGTGGTCGTTCGGCCCCGGTGACTTGGCGCTCATGGGAAAACAGCTCCTTGGAACCGGCGGTACGTGAATTCGGTGAAGCTCTGCGGTGGCGGGCGGGAGAGTGCTCTCCCCGCCCGCCGGGCCAGTCACTGTCCCGTGCCCGCCCTGACGGGCCGGCGGGTCAAGGACTCAGCGGGTGCTCGAGCGGATGCTCAGAAGCATTCGTTCTTGCCCTTGTGCAGCTTCATGTTGAGGCCGCTGAGCTTGAAGGTGCCCGCGCTGGTCGCCCAGGCCGTCTGCTCGATGTTCTTCAGGATGGCGCGGTCGGCTTCCTGGGCGAAACCGTTCGGGTTCGCCTGCTCCTTGCCGCCCTTCATGCCGGGGCCCTTGGTGGAGGACCCGGCAGCGACACCGATGTTGATGTTCCTGAACTCGGCGTCGGCATCCAGCTGCGCCACGTCGATGTACAGGTTCTTGGCCTCGACCGGCGTCTTGCCGCCGCCCGCCCGCAGCTGCAGCGTGACATCGCCGAGCACCGGGATGTGCGTCACGACGGACTGGCACATGTTGGTGATCTTGGCCTTCTTGAAGGCCGAGACCGAGACCGGGTGAGAGGCCTTCTCACCCTTCATGTCCACACCGACGTCGACGCCGCCGTACTGCACCATGCCGCGGCCGTCGAGCTTGTCGGCCGAGACCTTGAACGACTGGCCGGACACGCTGAACGATGCCGCGAGCGCGCCCTGCGAGAGGGCGACACCTATCGCGGCCGTAGCCGCGACGCTCGGCACCATGACTACGGCGAACCGCTTCCATCTGGTTCCGCCACGAGCCACAGATTCCATGACTTTCCTCCTTCTCGGACGTACATCTCCGGCCCTGACTGCTCCCTTTCGGGCGGCTCAGCCGGGCAGGGATGGGAGAAGTGCTACGTCCTCGGGAAGGAGAGCGCCCGCATCGGAGGCGCGCAACCGCACCACGTTCACCGGCGATCACCCCCGAGCGACAACCACTGGTCGCGCCTGACGCATCACGCACAACCTCACGGACAGGCCCTGCCGGATACGGCAGAGACCCCCCTGTCCAGACCGGCGACGGCGTCACCGGCCTGCTCGGTGGGGACCCGAAGGGCCCGCTCCCGACTGGCTTTCGGGTTGCGGGTCATCGGACCGAGCGTGGCCGATCGTGGTGCATTCTCGGCCCCCGCACAAGGGGGTTCGTTACTGGCTAGTAACGGCCGGATAACCGATGCGCGACCGCGCGGTATCGGTCGGCCACGGACGGTGGCTCAAAGAGGTGTCACAGAACGGGGCATCAGCGGGCACAACAGCCCAGAGGGATACCCGTCTCTTACTCCCAGTAACAGTGGCCGCGTTTGCCAAGTTTTGGCAAAGCGCGGCCACTGTGGTGTCCCGGGAACAGACTTTTCACTCCGGCATCACACCGCCCCGCGTTTAGGGACTGGTCAGCCGGAGGGGGTGGTGCGGCCGGGTCAGAAGAGGACCCGGGCGAGCGCCGTACGCGCCGACGTCACGCGCGGGTCGTCGCCGCCCACGACCTCGAAGAGCTCGAGGAGCCGCACCCGCGCGGCGTCCCGGTCGTCGCCCGCCGTGCGCCGCACCGTGTCGATGAGCCGCCCGAAGGCGTCCTCGACATGACCGCCCACCAGATCCAGGTCGGCCGCGGCGATCTGGGCCCGCACGTCCGCCGGGTTGTCGGCGGCGTCCTTGCGGACCGCCTGCGGGTCCAGACCCTGCACACGCTGGAGCAACTCGGCCTGCGCGAGGCCCAGCTTGGCCTCCGTGTTGGCCGGGTCGTCGCTGAGCACGTTCTTGTACGCCTGCACGGCACCGCCGAGATCGCCCGCGTCCAGCGCCTGCACGGCCGCTTCGAGCAGAGCGTCGTAGGGGCCGGCCGGCACCTCGGCCGGCGCGGGGGCCTGCTGCCCCGAGGCGTCGGCGTCGACCACGAGGCCGGTGAGGCCGAAGCGCTCCTCGCCGACCTGGATGAGCTGGTCCAGGGTCTGGCGGATCTGCGCCTCGGGGGCGGCACCCTGGAAGAGGGGGAGGGCCTGTCCGGCCACCACCGCGAAGACAGCCGGGATCCCCTGGACCCCGAACTGCTGCATCAGCATCTGGTTGGCGTCGACGTCGATCTTGGCAAGGAGGAAACGGCCGTTGTATTCCTGCGCGAGCCGCTCGAGGAGGGGGCCCAGCTGCTTGCACGGCTCGCACCACTCGGCCCAGAAGTCGATGACGACCGGGACCTCGGTGGAGCGCTGCAGGACCTCGCTCTCGAAGCCGGCCTCGTCGACATCGATGACGAGGGAGGCCGGGCTCACCGCGGCGCCCGCCGCGCCCCCGCCCTGCCGCGCCGCTTCGGCGCGCGCCTGCTCCGCCTTCGCCTTGGCCTCTTGGGCCGCCTTCACCGCGGCGAGGTCGACGACTCCGCTCATGGACATGTTCCGTGGCTGCATGAGTACATCCTCCCCCAACCCGTGCGGGAACCGTGCCCGTCCGCGAACCCCGCCGGATTGCGGGACTGCACGGGCGACACGGTCCAAAGGTTGGCGCGGGGTCCCCACCCCGTGCCGGTGGTCGTGCTGTGTGGTTGTCTCTCGTGGCTCCGGCCGACGTCTCTCGTGGCTTTCGCTACGCGTCGTAGCGTAACTGCCGTGACGGGGTGCTGGGGAGCCCCTCCCGGTGATCTCCCTCACTGTGCACCCGGGACCGCTCCGTACTGGCCGGTATGGTCGCGGCCATGCAGAGCCGTACGTCCACCACTCCACCCGCCCGCACCGGGGGCCGCCCGCGCAGCGCGACCGCCGACGCCGCGATCCTGGAGGCGACCCGGCAGGGCCTCGTCGAACTCGGCTGGTCCAAGCTGACGCTGGGCGCCGTCGCCACGCGCGCGGGCGTCGCCAAGACGACCCTGTACCGGCGCTGGGCGGGCAAGAGCGAGCTGGTCGTGGACGCGGTGGCGGAACTCTTCGACGAACTGGAACTCCCCGACCGGGGCAGCCTGGCCGCCGACATCGAGGGCGTCGTCCTGCAGTTCGCGGTGTTGCTCGGGCGCCCCGAGACGAAGACCGCGCTGATGGCGGTGGTCGCCGAGTCCACGACGGACGAGCCCCTGCGGGACCGCATCCGCGCGTCCATCGTCGACCGCCAGAAACGGCTGGTCCTCGCGGGCCGCGAGCGCGCCCAGGCCCGCGGCGAACTCCCACCCGAACCAGACCCCCTGGCCGCGTCCCGCACCGCCGACCTCATCTTCGACGTGATCGCCGGCGCGGTGGTCCACCGCGCCCTGGTCAGCGCGGAACCGGTGGACGAGGAGTGGGCACGCCGCTTTACTTTGCTGCTGCTCGGCGGCTTGGCGGCGGCAGCGGCGCAGCCCTGAGCGGGTGACGCAAGCACGGTCGAGTCAGGGGCGCGGGGAACTGCGCGACAAGCCCCCACCGCCCCGCACCCAAAGCTCAGACCTGATACCGCTCAGGCGCAAACAGGTGCAGATTCTCGGCGACCCAGGCCGAGGTGTGCTTCAAGCCCTCCGTGAGGGAGACCTCCGGAACCCACCCCGCCCACTCCCGGGCCCGGGAGTTGTCCGACAGCAACCTCTCCACCTCGCTCCCGGAGGGCCGAAGCCGCGCCGGATCGACGACCACGGACGCCTCCCGCCCCGACGCCGCGATCAGCGCCTCCGCGAGGTCACCGATGGAGATCTCCCGGCCCACGCCGAGATTGACCGCGTGGCCGAGCGCCCGGTCGGCGACCGCCATCGCCATGAACCCCCGCGCCGTGTCCGTCACGTACGTGAAGTCCCGCGTGGGCGTCAGCGAGCCCAGCTTGATCTCCCGGGCGCCCGCGTGCAGTTGGGCGAGGATCGTGGGGATGACGGCGCGCGCCGACTGGCGCGGCCCGTACGTGTTGAAGGGGCGCACCACGGTCACCGGCAGTTCGAAGGCGTGCCAGTGCGAGAGCGCCATCATGTCGGCGCCGATCTTCGACGCGGAGTACGGCGACTGCGGCTGGAGCGGGTGGGACTCACTGATCGGCGCCGTCAGCGCGGTCCCGTACACCTCACTCGTGGACGTGTGCACCATGCGCCGCACGGAGTGCCGCCGGCAGGCTTCGGCGACGTTCTCCGTGCCGACCACGTTCGTCTGGACGTACGCGCCCGGGGAGTCGTACGAGTACGGGATGCCGATCAGCGCGGCGAGGTGGAAGACCGTGTCGCAGCCGGCGACCGCGTCCATCACGCGCCCCGCGTCCCGCACGTCGCCCGCGATCATCTCGACCCGCGGGTCGCCGAGGAGGTGGGCGAGGTGGCCCTTCTCCGCGTACGGCTTGTAGTGCACGAAGGCGCGGACCTTCGCGCCCGCCTCCAGGAGCAGGTCGACGAGGGTCGAGCCGATGAAGCCCTCGGCGCCGGTGACGAGGACGGTGCGGTCCTGCCAGGAGAAGGTGGTGTTCATGCGTACTCCAGGTGGGGTGTGGTGTGGGCGAGGTGCAGGACCCGCTCGGCGAGCAGGCCGGCCGCGTGGGCGTGCGGGCCGGGGTCCGCGGCTCCGCTCATCGCGGCGAGCCGCACCGGGTCCGCGAGCAGCGGCCCGACGGTCCGCGCGAGGCGGTCCGCGGTGGTCTCCGCGTCGGGCAGGAGGATCCCCGCGCCGGCGTCGGAGAGGACCCGGGCGTTGTGGGTCTGGTGGTCGCCGGGCGCGTGCGGGTAGGGCACGAGGACGGCGGGGACGCCGGTGGCGGCGAGTTCGGCGACGGTCGCGGAGCCGGCCCGGCAGACGACGAGGTCGGCGGCGGCGTAGGAGAGGTCCATGCGGTCGAGGTAGGGGACGGCGCGGGCGACGGCGTCCCCGCCTTCGAGGGCCAGGCGGGCGCGGGTCTCCTCCAGCGCCGCCGGGCCGGTCTTGATGAGCAGGTGGACGTCGCGGCGGTCCCGCCACCGCTCCGCGAGGCCGACCGCAGCCTCGGTGAGGCGGGCCGCCCCGAGGCTGCCGCCGTTGAAGAGGATCAGGCGGGCGCCGGGCGGCACGCCCAGCTCGCGCCGGGCCTCGTCGCGCAGCGCGGCCCGGTCGAGCGCGGCGAGCGGCGCGGCGATGGGCATCCCGGTGGTGTGCGCGCGTTCGCCGCCCGGCAGGTGGGCGCGGCTGCGGTCGAAGGCGACCGCGATGTTCGGGGTGAGCCGGGCGGCGAACCGGTTGGCGCGTCCGGGTACGGCGTTGGACTCGTGGATGAGGCTGGGCAGTCCGGCCATGCGGGCGCCGACGATGACGGGGGCGCTGGGGTAGCCGCCCATGCCGACGGCGGCCTGCGCGCCCTGCTCGCGCAGGATGGCCCGGCACTGGGCGCCGGACTTCAGGAGTGCGGCCGGCAGCAGATAGCGGCGGGCACCGAGCGACGGGTCGAAGGGGATCATGTCGACGGTGTGGAGGCGGTACCCGGCGTCGGGTATGAGCCGGGTCTCCAGGCCCCGTTCGGTGCCGACGAAGGAGATCACCGCGTCCGGCACGGCCCGGCGCAGCGCGTCGGCGAGGGCGAGGCCGGGGTAGATGTGCCCGCCGGTGCCGCCCGCGCCGATCACGACGGAGAGAGAGGTTCGCATGGCAGTGGAGCCTCACGCGAGGGTCTAAGAGGGTTTTAAGAGCCGCGTTTGGCACCTTTGGTGCATGAGTTTCGCGAGCGTGACCAGCAAGGGCGGCCCGCCGGGCGCGGGCGGGACGGCACCGCACCGGATCCTCGTCGTCGACGACGACCCCGAGGTACGGGCCGCCGTCGAGGACGCCCTGACGGTCGAGGGTCACCACGTGCGGGGCGCGGCGGACGGTCATCGCGCGCTCACGGCGGTGGCCCGCTGGCAGCCGGACCTGGTGGTCCTGGACGTCCTGATGCCGGTCATGGACGGCCTCGCGGTCTGCCGCCAGCTGCGCGCCGCGGGCGACCGCACCCCGGTCCTCGTGCTGACCGCGCTGGACTCGGTGAGCGAGCGCGTGGACGGTCTGGACGCGGGCGCCGATGACTACCTGGTCAAGCCGTTCGCCCTGGACGAGCTGGTGGCCCGGGTGCGGGCGCTGCTGCGGCGGGCGACGCCGGAGCGGGCCGCGGACGACGGCGACGACCTCTCGTACGGCGATCTCGTCCTCGATCCCGCGACGCGCACCGGCAGCCGCGGCGGGCGCCGCGTCGAGTTCAGCCGTACGGAGGCCGTCCTGCTGGAGCTGCTCCTGCGCAACGCGGGCCAGGTCCTGCCGCGCGACCTGATCCAGCAGGCCGTGTGGGGCCGCGACTTCGGGCCGGACTCCAACTCCCTCGCCGTGTACGTCGGTTACCTGCGCCGCAAACTGGAGTCGGGCGGCGAGCCCCGCCTCGTCCACACCGTGCACGGCGTCGGCTACCGGCTGGGCTCCCCGTGAGCGCGCGGCGCAGGCTCGGCGCCCGCTGGCGGCGCCGCAGGCCGCTGCGGACCCGCCTCGCGGTGATGGCCGCCGCGGCCGTGGCGGTGGTGGCGATCGGGGTGTGCGCCGCGGCGTTCTTCGTGATCCGCTACAAGCTGTACCAGCAGCTCGACCAGAACCTCGCCCAGTCGGCGACGCTCATCGCCCAGCAGCACCGCTCCGAGGGGCCCGGCGTCATGACGGGCGAGTGCCGGTTCCTGGGCGCGCCCGCCTGCTCGCAGATCGTCCCGGCGGACGCGGCGGACGACCCGGCGGAGCCGTACCTGCTGCCGGTGGACGGGCCGGCCCGGGACGTCGCGGCAGGCCGCCGCACCCCGTACTACTCGAACTTCACGTTGCCGGGCGGCAAGCCGGGACGCCTCTACACCACCACCTTCGGCAAGCAGGGCGAGGCGGTGCAGGTCGCGCTGCGCGCGGACATCGCGGAGCGCGGCGTGCGGCAGGCCGCGGGGCTGCTGGCCGCGGTGGGCGGCGCGGGCGTGCTGCTCTCCGCGGCCGGCGGCTACTGGGTCTCGCGCACCGGCCTTGCGCCGATCACCCGCCTCACCGCCACGGCCGAGCGCATCGCGGCGACGCGGGACGCCCGGCACCGCATCGAGCTGCCGCCGGGACCGCCGGGCCGTGACGGGCACGAGGACGAGGTGACCCGCCTTGCCGCCACCTTCAACACGATGCTCGCCGAGCTGGAGGAGTCCGTGGCCGCGCGCCGCCGACTGGTCGCCGACGCCTCGCACGAGCTGCGCACCCCGCTGACCGCGCTGCGCACGAACGCCGAGCTGCTCGCGAAGGCGGACCGGTTGACGGACGCCCAGCGCGACCGGGCGTCCGGCGCGCTCGGCCGCCAGCTGCGCGAGGTCACCGGCCTGGTGAACGACCTGATCGAGCTGGCCAGGGACGCGGAGCCGCAGCCGCTGCTCGAAGAGGTACGGCTCGCCCCGCTGGCCGCCCACGCGGTGGACGCGGCGCGCGGCCACTGGCCCGCCATCCCGTTCACGCTCCAGGTGGCGCCGGAGGCGGCGGAGCTCAGCGTGCCCGGCGTACCGGCGCGGCTGTCCCGGCTGCTCACCAACCTCGTCGACAACGCGGCGAAGTTCAGCCCGCCCGGCGCACCGGTAGAAGTCACGCTGACCACCACGGAGCGGACCACGGCGGAGCTGACCGTCCGCGACCACGGCCCCGGCATCGCGGAGGAGGACCTGCCGTACGTCTTCGACCGCTTCTACCGCGCGGAGAAGGCCCGCGCACTGCCGGGCTCGGGCCTCGGCCTCGCGATGGCCCGGCAGATCGCGCACGCGCACGGAGCGGAGCTGACGGCGGAACGGGCGCCGGGCGGCGGCGCACTGTTCCGCCTCACCCTGCCCGCGTCCTGAGACTCCGCCGGGCTACTTCTCGTTCCAGGCGCAGCTGCCCAGCGTGGCCTTGCCCTTGCCGAGGAGCCGGTCGGCGTCGCGGGCCATCAGTACGCGGGTGTGGTCGCCCTTGCACACCACGGTGCGGTCCCCGTGCCCGGCCAGGTCGACGAGGATCTGGTCCCAGTGGCGGTACTGCACGTCGTGCCCGGAGTCCGCGTACGAGCGCACCTTCGCCTCGCCCGGCAGCGCCTCCTGCCAGGTCTTCAGCGTGGCGGGCGGCACGGTGGTGTCCTTCTTGCCGCCGTAGAGGTAGACGGGTGCGTCCAGCTTCGACAGGTCGGGTCCCGGGCGCTCGCAGTACAGCTTCTGCTCGTGCACCTGGGGCGCCGGGTCGGCCTGCTGGCCGCGCTGGTTGTAGGTGCGCGCGCCTTCCTCGTACGCCGTGTCGGCGAAGCCCGGGATCGACTTCACGGGGCTGTCGTCGGGGAACGCCCACCACTTGCGGGGGTCCTTGATCTGGTCCTTCACGGCGTCGGTGAGCGCGTCGTCGGAGAGATCGCAGTACGCGGGCTTCGCGCCGAACGGCGGCAGCGCGGCCGCGAGGTGCAGCTGAGAGATCCGCCCGGGGGCGCGCTCGGCGAGCTCGGCGGCGTAGGGGCCGCCGCCGGATATCGCGACGACGGACACGTCGTCCACGCCCAGCTTGTCGAGGACTTCGAGGGCGTCCTTCGCGAAGTCGGCGGCGCCCAGCTTCTTGTCGAACGCGGTGTCGCCGAAGCCGTTGCGCTCCACGGAGATGAGGCGCAGGCCCAGGTCCTCGCGCGTCGAGCGGAAGAAGTCCGTCATGTGCGAGGCGCGGGCGCTGGTGCCGGTGCCGCCGATGAAGAGGACGGGCTTGCCGTCCTTGTTGCCCGTGTCCGAGTAGTGGGCCGTCCGCCCGTCGGAGAGCTTCGCGGCACGCACCTCGGGGCCGAGCGAGTCGAAGTCGTCCTGAACCTTCGGCTCGGGCGGCGGGCTCGCACTCACCTCACCGGAACCGCCGATGAGCAGCGCACCGAGAACGGTGGCGGTCGCGGCTCCGATGGCGATGGCGGCGGTGCGGGCGTGGCCGGTCGGGCCGGTCGAGGTCACGGGGGCTCCTGGGGCGGGGGGTGGTTGACCGCGCGTGCGCCTGCCCTGGCCCCTGGGCCTCAAACCTACGAATTCTCGCCGCCCGGCCGGGGCGGGGGCACTTTGCCTCTTTCGTCCACATCTGCGGGTGGGTGGGGGCTGGTCGCGCAGTTCCCCGCGCCCCTAAAAACACCCCCGCACCCGGCAACGCGCAGGCGCCCCACCAGGGGCGCGGGGAACTGCGCGCTCAACCCCCACAGCCCGCAGACGACAACGCACGACGGGCCCCTCCAGGGGCGCGGGGAACTGCGCGAACAACCCCCACCCACCCGCAGCCAACCACGCACGACAGGCCCCTCCAGGGGCGCGGGGAACTGCGCGGCCAGCCCCCACCCGCCCGCAGCCGGCGACGAGGCCTAGAACCCCGGCGGCTCCACATACACGCCCCACTCATCGCGAAGCACCCCGCAGATCTCCCCGAGGGTTGCCTCCGCCCGCACCGCCTCCAGCATGGGAGCAATCATGTTCGCCCCGCCCCGCGCAGCGGCAAGCATCGCGTCGAGCGAGGCCCGGACACGCGCGTCGTCCCGCCGCCCCTTGCGCGCCGCGAGCTCCCGCACCTGCTCGCGCTCGACCTCATGGCTGACCCGCAGGATCTCCAGGTCACCCGTGACGGAGCCCTCAAGGCAGTTGACGCCGACGACCCGCTTGTCGCCCTTCTCCAGGGACCGCTGGTACTGGAACGCGGACTCGGCGATCTCGCCGGTGAACCAGCCGTCCTCGATGCCGCGCAGGATGCCGGAGGTGATCGGCCCGATGGGGTGCTGCCCGTCGGGGCAGGCCCGCCGCCCCCGCTCCCTGATCTGCTCGAAGATCTTCTCCGCGTCGGCCTCGATGCGGTCGGTGAGCTGCTCGATGTACCAGGAGCCGCCCAGCGGATCGGCGACGTTCGCGACGCCCGTCTCCTCCATGAGCACCTGCTGCGTACGCAGCGCGATCTCCGCGGCCTGCTCGCTGGGCAGCGCGAGGGTCTCGTCGAGGGCGTTGGTGTGCAGGGAGTTGGTCCCTCCCAGCACCGCCGCCAGCGCCTCCACGGCCGTACGCACCACGTTGTTGTACGGCTGCTGCGCCGTGAGCGAGACACCCGCCGTCTGCGTGTGGAAGCGCAGCCACTGGGCCTTGTCGGTCTTGGCGCCGTACTCGTCGCGCAGCCAGCGGGCCCAGATCCTGCGTGCAGCGCGGAACTTGGCGATCTCCTCGAAGAAATCGACGTGCGCGTCGAAGAAGAAGGAGAGGCCGGGCGCGAAGACGTCCACGTCGAGTCCGCGCGAGAGGCCCAGCTCCACGTACCCGAAACCGTCCGCGAGGGTGTACGCGAGCTCCTGCGCGGCCGTCGCCCCGGCCTCGCGGATGTGGTAGCCGGAGACCGAGAGCGGCTTGTACGCGGGGATGTCGCGCGCGCAGTGCTCCATCAGGTCGCCGATGAGGCGCAGGTGCGGCTCGGGCTGGAAGAGCCACTCCTTCTGGGCGATGTACTCCTTGAAGATGTCGGTCTGCAGTGTGCCGTTGAGGACGGCCGGGTCGACGCCCTGGCGCTCGGCCGCGACGAGGTACATGCAGAAGACGGGCACGGCGGGCCCGCTGATCGTCATGGACGTCGTGACGTCGCCGAGCGGGATGTCCTTGAAGAGGACCTCCATGTCGGCGGCGGAGTCGATGGCGACACCGCAGTGGCCGACCTCGCCGAGCGAGCGCGGGTCGTCGGAGTCGCGCCCCATGAGGGTCGGCATGTCGAAGGCGACGGAGAGGCCGCCTCCGCCGTTGGCGAGGATCATCTTGTAGCGCTCGTTCGTCTGCTCGGCGTTGCCGAAGCCCGCGAACTGGCGGATGGTCCAGGTCCGGCCGCGGTACCCGGTCGGGTAGAGCCCGCGCGTGAAGGGGTACTCCCCCGGCCAGCCGATCCGCTCGAACCCGTCGTACGTGTCCCCGGGCCGCGGCCCGTAGACCGGGTCGACGGGGTCCCCGGAGAGCGTGGTGAAGTCCGCGTCGCGCTTGCGGGCCTTGTCGTAACGGGCCTGCCAGCGTCGGCGGCCTTCCTCGATCGCGTCAGCGTCCATACCATTGAATTTACTAGGACGTCCTAGTAAAAGTCGATGGGCAACCGCCACGGACCTGTCCGTGACGGTGCGGGTTACGCCTTCGCGGTGACCGGCGAACCGTCGGCGATCAGCGGCTCGACGTCACGGGCGACCTTGCGCTCGACGAAGAACGCGGCCGTCGGGATCGTGCCGGAGACCAGCACCCACAGCAGCTTCCCGAACGGCCACTTCGCCTTGGAGCCCAGGTCGAAGGCGAAGATCAGGTAGATGATGTAGAGCACGCCGTGCACCTGCGACACGACGAGCGTCAGACCCTCGCCCTTGTCGAAGCCGTACTTGGCCACCATGCAGGCGCACAGGATGAGGAGCATGACGGCGGTGACGTAGGCCATCACCCGGTAGCGGGTCAGCACGCTGCGTTTCATGGCTACGAGCGTAACCGTCCTTTTCGCGCGATCTTCGCCGCCCCCGCCCCGACCGGAACGAGCGGGCCCGTCGCCCGGCGACCGGGCCTACTTCTCCTCGAAATCCCGCGCGGCCACCCGCAGCGGCCGCAGCATCGCGAAGATCTCCCCGCACTCCTCCGCGTCGTACACCCCGAGCCCGAAGTCCATCGCCATCAGCTCGCGCGTGGCCGCCTCGACGACCTCGCGGCCCTTCTCGGTGATGGAGGCGAGCGTGCCGCGGCCGTCGTTGGGGTTCGGGCGCTTGTCGACGAGCCCGGACTTCACGAGCCGGTCGACCGTGTTCGTCACGGACGTCGGATGCACCATCAGCCGCTCGCCGATCTTCGACATCGGCAACTCGCCGGCCTGCGAGAAGGTGAGCAGCACCAGCGCCTCGTAGCGCGCGAAGGTCAGTCCGTACGGCTTGACGACCGCGTCGACCTCGGCGAGCAGGATCTGGTGCGCCCGCATGATCGAGGTGATCGCGCCCATGGCCGGGACCGATCCCCAGCGCTGCTTCCAGAGCTCGTCGGCGCGGGCGATGGGATCGAAGGGGAGGCTGAGCGGCTTCGGCACGGCATCGACCTTACCCGCCGGTCACATGCTGGTCAGCCCCGTCTCGCGATTCGGTCGTACGCCGCACCTCCGCCACCAGGAGCAGGCAGCAGACCGTGCCGATGACGCCCGCCGCCGTGACGACCGTGCTCACCGCGCAGAACTCGGCGGCAAGACCCGCGAGCGCCATGCCGACGCCCTGGATCGTCATCAGCCCCGCCGTGTGCACCGTCATCGCGCGTCCCCGCAGCCCCTCCGGCACCGCGTCGACGAACCAGCGGTCCAGGCCCAGGGTGTACGCGGAGCCGGCCCCGGCGAGCGCGAGGGCGGCCAGCGCGGGGACGAGGCCGGGCGTGACCGCGTACACGGTGAGGGGCGCCAGGGTGAGCGAGGCGAGCGGCAGCACGATGCGGGCGCGGGCGGACGCGGACAGCGCGGACCCGGCGTACAGCTCGCCCGCGATGGTGCCCACCGGCATCGCGCACATGAGCAGTCCGACGCCCGTGACGCCGACGCCGATCTCGTCCGCGTAGGGGGCGGCGAGCGCCTCCGGGACGACCAGGAACATCGGTGGCACCCAGAAGAGCAGCAGCAGGGCCCGCACCCGGCGGTCGCCGAGGACCTGCCGGGCGCCGCCCAGCGAGTGGCGCACGAGCGCGGCGTCACCGCTGCCCCGCGCGGGCCGCCGCCGCGTCCCGCACCGCAGCAGCAGCGCCGACGCCGCGAACGTGCAGACGGTGATGGCGAGCGCCCCGCGCGGCGTCACGACGGTGAGCAGTACGCCGCCGAGCCCGAAGCCGACCAGGACGGAGCTCTGCGAGACGATCCGCAGCAGGGAGCGGCCGAGGACGAAGAGGTCGCCGTCGCCCAGGATGTCGGTGAGGGTCGCCATCCGCGTGCCGTTGAAGACGGGCGCGACGAGGGCGATGACGCAGCGCAGGGCGAGCAGTCCGGCTACGGGTGTCGCGGGCAGCGCCATGAGGGCCGCGCAGCCGGCGCACACCGCGTCGCACACGACGAGCACCCGGCGGGGCGGGTACCGGTCGGCGACGCCGGAGAGCAGGGTGCCGCCCACCACGTACGGCAGCATGCCGAGCGCGAAGGTGAGCGCGCCGAGCAGCGGCGATCCGGTGAGGTCGTAGACCAGCACGGTCAGCGCGATCTCGCTGACGACGACGCCGAGCAGGGAGAGCGCGTGCGCGGCGAAGACGGCGCGGAACTCGCGGACGGCGAAGACGCGGGTGTAGCCGGTGGGTTCGGTGGCGTTGGCGGGCATGGCCGCAGCCTCACGCGGGCGGGGCCGCTGACTTAGAGTTTCGGGCTCGGGCGAATCTTCGGGGCTCGGCGAGGGGGCTGGTTTCGTGCCGTTCCGCATCCACTTCGGCCAGGACGACCTGCTGCGCTGCCGGTTCGCGGTGTCGCCGCTGTGGGAGACGCAGGAGGCGGTACGCACTCTCAGGCGTCCCGACCGGCACACCTACCACCCGCAGTGGCTGCGCCGGATCCGGGAGGCAGGACGGGGGCTCGACCTCTCCGCGCTGTGGTTCCTGATGCCGCAGCGCGGACACTCACCCGACTTCCTCGGGCCGCCGCCGATCGGGCCCGCGGCCCGCTTCGAGGAGGAGATCGCCGGGGTGCGCGCCTCCGATCCCGTGGCGGCGCGGGACGACATGGCGCGGGCGCTGGCCTGCACCCCTGGCGCCGCCGAGTCCCCGAAGGGGCGCGCCCTGCTCGCCGATCCGGCGGCTGCGGTGCGCGAGCTCGCGGACACCCTCGAGGCCGCCTGGCACGCGCTGATCGAGCCGGACTGGCCGCGTCTGCGGGCGCTCCTGGAGGCCGATGTCGCGTTCCACTCGCGGCGGCTCGCGGAGGTCGGTCTCGGCGGGCTGCTGCCGGAGCTGGACCGGCGGCTGTCGTGGGACGCGGGGACGCTCACCGTCGAGTGGCGCGGCGAGCACGTGCGGCGGCTGTCGGGGGAAGGCCTCGTGCTGATCCCGAGCGTCTTCTCCTGGCCGGACGTGATCAGCGGTTTCGACGCTCCGTGGCAGCCGACGGTCGCCTATCCGGTGCGGGGCATCGCGGGGCTGTGGGCCGAGCCGGCGGAGCGTACGCCCGAATCGCTCGTACGGCTCCTCGGCCGCGGCCGGGCCGCGGTGCTCGCCGCGCTGGACACGCCGGACACCACGACCGGGCTCGCGCACCGGCTCGGGCTCGCGCCGTCGTCCGTGTCGGCGCACCTGGCGGCGCTGCGGGGCGCCGGGCTCCTGGTGTCGCGGCGGTACGGGCACCATGTGTTCTACGAGTGCACGCCGCTCGGCAGCGCGCTCGGCACCGGGGGCGGTGTGGCACAAGAGCTTGATTAGTCCTCTATGTAACGATTGCCGGGCTGACTGACCGTCACGTCACTGTCACCGTCACCATCGCCCAAGGGGGCTGGATGCACCGGCTGCTCCGCACGTTCACGGCACTCGCGGCCCTCGCCGCCCTCGGGCTCCCGGCAGGCTGCTCCTCCTCGGACCCGGACTCCGGCCCCGGCTCCGGCGGGAAGAAGGAGGCGGCCGCGCGCAAGCCCGCGGCCGCGAGCGCCACGCCTGCCGCGGGGACCTTCTGGGTCGACCCGGACAGCCCCGCCGCACGTCAGGTCAGACAGTGGGAGGAGCAGGGCCGCGACCACGACGCCGAGGCGCTCCGGCGCATCTCCGAGCGGCCCATGGCCGTGTGGCCTGCCGGGGACGATCCGGCGACCGACATCGCGGAGGCGACGCGGGGCGCGGCGCAGGAGGGCCGCACCGCCGTGCTCGTCGCGTACAACATCCCGCACCGCGACTGCGGCCAGCACTCCGCGGGCGGCGCGGCCGGCGCCGACGCCTACCGGAGCTGGGTGGACACCTTCGCCGACGCGATCGGCGACGCGCCCGCCCTGGTCGTCCTGGAGCCCGACGCGATCCCGCACATCGTGGACGGCTGCACCCCCGCCGAGTACCACGCGGACCGCTACCAGCTGCTCTCCGAGGCGATCCAGCGCCTCAAGCGGCAGCCGAAGGTCAAGGTCTACCTCGACGCGGGCAACCCCGGCTGGATCAGCGAGCCGCACAAGCTCACCGAGCCGCTCCGGCAGGCGGGCATCGCGCAGGCCGACGGCTTCTCGCTGAACGTCTCCAACTTCCAGACCGACGAGACGATCAAGTCGTACGGCCGCACCCTCTCGGCGACCGTCGGCGGCAAGCACTTCGTCATGGACACCAGCCGCAACGGCAAGGGCCCCCTGTCCGGCGACCGCGAGGACGCCTGGTGCAACCCGCCGGGCCGCGGCCTCGGCACCCCGCCGACCGACCGCACGGGCGACCCGCTGCTCGACGCCGTCCTGTGGATCAAGCGGCCCGGGGACTCGGACGGCCCGTGCCGCGGCGGCCCCGCGGCGGGGCAGTGGTGGCCGGACTACGCGCTGGGCCTCGCGCGCAACGCCAAGGCCGCCTGATCACGGGTCACGGGTCACGCGGCGCCCGGTCGTCCGTGCCGACGTGGATCCACTTCGCCTCGGACGACGTGCCGTCCTCGTCGGCCACGAACAGCATGTACCAGCCCGGCGGCACCAGCGCCGGGTCCTCGCGCGGCACGTCCACCGTCACCGAGCCCTTGCCCTTGGTGAGGCCGAGCGCGATCGAGCGCTGCTCGACGTCCGTCGTGTGCGTCACCGCGCTCGGGCGCATCAGACGGGCCGACACGATGTTCTCGGGACGGTCGGTGCGGAACGTCGCCCGGCCGTCCGCCGCCAGCTCCTGCGGGCCCTCGCCGAGCACCGGGCGGTTCTTGCCGCCCCGGTGCAGCGCGGGCGGCGTGAAGATCTCCATGCGCTGCTCGAAGTGGCCGAGCTTGGTGTTCTGCTCGTTGTCGTAGAGCGGGTCGGAGCCGAACGTGGCGACCCGGCCGTCGGGCAGCAGCAGCGCCTCCGAGTGGTAGTTCCGGCCCACCTTGGGCGCCGCGGCCTCGCGGAACTCGTTCGCCTTGGGGTCGTAGAACTGCGCCTTGTAGATGTTGCTTGCGCTGCGCCCCCGGTAGTCCTCGGAGCCGTTCGTCGTGAAGACCGAGTCGTCCGGCATGAGCACGCTGTTCAGGTAGCGGGTGCCCTGCGGCAGTTGAGGGCCGGTGCGGAAGGACGGGTCCTCCTCCTTGAGGTCGATCACCGCCGTGCGCCGCGTCGCCTTGTCCGACTCGCCCACTCCCCCGCCGCCCATGATCATCACCTTCTGGTCCTGCGCGGGCGGCAGCAGCACGGACGCCGAGGTCTCGGTCTGGTCGAGGTCCTCCAGTCCCGGGACCTTCTCGAACTTGTTCGTCTCCAGGTCCCACAGGCCCGGCTCGCGGCCCTTGTCCGCGGGTCCGTACCCCGCGTTGGACGCCGGGTAGAAGAGCTTGCCGCCCTTGGTGAGGAAGAGCGCGGGGTACGTCGGGAAGTACCGCTTGGGACCGTCCGACCACTTCTTCGTCTTCGGGTCGTAGATCTCGTTGTCGCCCGGGTCGACGACGCCCACGTCGTCGAGTCCGGAGACCGCGAGCACCTTGCCGTTCTCCAGGCCGACGAGCGTCGGGTACCAGCGGGCCTTGTCCATCGGGTCCACCGGGATGTACCGCTCGGCCTTGGGGTCGAACTCGTACGCCGCCTTGATCCCCTGGAAGTCCTGCTTCTCCATGTCGATCTTCTCGGCGATGCCGTACGTGTTGTCGGCCTCGTCGCCGGTCAGGCCCTCGATCTCGTACTGCGCGGACTTCTCGGTGACCGCCTGCTCGCCCTCCTGGACCGCCTCGACGAAGACCCGCGCCTCGCTCGCCTTGACCTTCGTCTTCCAGGGCTGCATCACACCGGACTTGGAGTACGTGATCTCGTAGTCCCGCTTCGCCTTCGGCACCTCGACGTCGAACCTGCTGACGTACTCGACGCCGGACGGCGAGCGGAACTTGGTGCCCTTCTTCAGGACCACCGGCTTGTCCGGGTTCTCGTTCTTCACGCGCATACCGCCGCCGGCCCGCTCCACCTCCCCGTCGAGCTGCTCGTAACGCGCGGTGCCGCCCGCCACCAGCAGCCGGCCGTCGGGCAGTTGGGCATGCCCGGAACAGAAGAAGTCCTCGGGCGTGGGGATCTTCTTGAACGTGTCGTTCTTCGGATCCCACAGGACGGTGTCGAACGAACCCGAGTCGAACTTCTTCTGCTCGTTGCCGGACCCCGCGACGATCAGCACCTTGCCCGTGTGGAGCAGCGCGGCGTGGATGGCGTTGGTGCGGTACTCCTTGGGGATGGCGACCTGCTTCCAGGAGCCGTACTTCTTCTTGTAGCCGGGCTGCGCGATCTTGTACTCGTAGTACTGCTCCTCGGCGAAGGAGAGCGCGGCAGGAGCGTTCAGCCCGACGAGCAGCGCGCCCGCGCCGACTCCGATGGCGGTCTTTCTCGTGCGCTTCGAGGGCCGGTAGGCCATGGGTCAGTTCCCTCCTGTCGTCGTGCCGGTGGCGAACGCCGGCTCCGGCTCGCCCTCCGCGTTCTCGGCCCGCAGGGCCGGCTCGCTCTCGGCGCGCAGGCCCGGCTTCTCCGGCTCCCGCTGCTCCCGCTGCTGCCGGGCCGCTCTGCGCTCCTTGGCGAGACCGAAGGCCCAGACGCTGACCGGCGCCAGCGAGATGGCCATCGCGAGCACCGTCCACGTGCGCATCGCCACGTGGGTGTGGTCCAGCACGAAGGAGGCGGCCAGCGACGTGGCGAGCACCACTGCCCAGAAGAGGTGGATACGGAAGGTGAGGAGCCGGTCGGGGCTCGTGCCGTCGCCCTTGGGGGTGACGACGAAGCGGCTGGGGCGGCGCAGGACGGCCGCGCCGAGCGACTTGGCGTAGATGGGTGCGGAGAGCGCCGACATCGCCATGCCGGCGAGGCCTCCGGAGCCTTCGGGCTCGTGCGGGGACACGTTGTGCCTGCGGTTCCAGAGGTAGAGGCCGATCTGGAGGGCCGCCGCGTCGCTGTAGAGCATCAGCCAGACGGACGCGGCGACCTGGGTGCCGCTGGCCCCGAACCACAGGAACAGCACACAACTCAGCACGCCGAGCAGCCAGTTGACCGCCGTCATCGGGTAGTACACGAGCATCAGCGAGTACGAGAAGAGACGCCCGGGCGGCATCGTGAACGGGGCCTTCCAGTACTGCTTGAACAACGTCTCGTACGTGCCCCGCGACCACCGCATCTGCTGGGTGAAGAAGTCCGTCCAGGAGGCAGGACCCTCGCCGACGGCCAGCACGTCCGGGGTGTAGACGGAGCGCCAGTGCTTCTTGGTGACCGGGTTGCGGTGACGGTGCAGCTCGAAGCCGGTCGCCATGTCCTCCGTGATCGAGTCGTGCAGGCCGCCGACCTGGGTGAGCGCGCTGATGCGTACGACGTTGTTGGTGCCGACGAACATGGGGGCGCGGTAGCGGTTGCCCGCGCGCTGGATCAGCGCGTGGAAGAGGAACTGCTGGGACTCGGCGGCCTTGGTGACGGGCGTCTCGTAGTTCCCGTACACCTGCGGCCCCACGACGAAGGCGACGTCCGGATCGCGGAAGTAGCCCATCATCCGCTCCAGGAAGTTGGGGAGCGGGACGTGGTCCGTGTCAACGGAGGCGAAGAAGTCGTACTCGGCCCGGTGCATCGCCAGCCAGGCGTTGTAGTTGCCGTGCTTCGTGCGGGCCTTGTGCGGGCCCTTCTTCCGGTTCCACTCCGGCACGCCGCGCCGCGTGAAGTGGCGCACCCCCAGCTCCTCGCAGAGGGCCTTGGCCTCCGGGGTGTCCCCCTCGTCCAGCAGCCATACGTCGAGGGGCCCGGGGTGATGTATCCGCACCGCGCCCTCGAGGGTCGCCCGCACCATCGAGAGCGGTTCCTTCCCCGGCACGTACGTGGTGAGGAAGGCGACGCGGGTGCCGGCCTCCGGACGGACGGGTATCGGGTCCCTCGCCACCATCGTGGCGTGCGCGATCGAGACGACGTTCACGAGCATGAAGAGCTCGATCAGTGCGATCGCCACGAGCATCGTGACGTCCAGCCCGATCAGCCAGCTGTCCGCGCCCTCGCGCTCGGTCCAGTGGGTGGGCCAGACGAGGTAGACGAGGAGGAGCCCGGTGAGGACGGGGGCGAGGGTCATGAGCAGGACGGCACGTATTCGGTGCGGCTCGCTGGCCAGCAGCTTCCGGTACTGAACCCGGTACGCCCCCTCGCCTTCCGTGCCGCCTGCGCCGTCCGGCTCCGTGAGCGGTCCGGCGAGCGTGCTGTGGGTCTCGTAGTCGTAGCCCTCCGGCTGCCGCACAGCGCCCTCCAGGTTCTGGGAAATCCAAACGAGCCGATACCCTCACAAAAGGGGAGTTTCCCTGGCGTGTCGAACGGGGTTCGCCCGTGCGAGCGGTTTTAGGGTGGACGGTTTTGGAGGGGTTGCGGCGGGGGGTGGTTTGTGGGCGTCCTCACCCACCTCGCCCGGTGCCTAGTTGCGCGTACGACGCAACCGGTGACGAACGGCCCGCTGCGCGAGCGGCCCGAGGTCCTCGACGGCCGTCACGAGGACGGACAGCTGGTCCAGGGAGTCCAGGGCCCGCTCCGTACCCTCCGCGTCGACCCCCTCGTACAACTCCATCCCCACGAACGACGCGGCCACCGCCCGCGCCAGCCCCACCGGATCGACGAACTCCCCGAGCGGGGACGCGGAGAGCACCCGGACGAGGACCTTCTCGATCTCCTCGATCCAGAGGGCCAGCCCCGCCGCCGTGGCGGCGGCCAGCCGCGGCTGGGTCTGCGCCCCGGCGAGCAGCTGACCGAGGACGGCGACGTGCCCCGCCTCGCGCTCCTCCTCGTGCATCTCCCGCCCGAAGGCGAGCAGTTCGGAGAGGGAGCCGATCCCGGCGAGGCGTTCCCGGTAGCGGGAAACCCGCTGTTCCGTGCCGTACCGGCAGGCCGCCGAGAGAAGCTCGTCGACGGAGCCGAAGTGGTAGAAGACGAGCGCCTGGTTGACCCCGGCCGCCGCCGCGATGCTCCGCGCGGACGTCTTGGCGATGCCCTGCTCGGTGAGCGTCCGCAGGGCGCCGTCGAGGAGCTTGCTCCGGGTCTCCTGAGCCTTGGCGGGGTCCTTCGCGGCGCTCACGCCCGCGCCTCCTCGCGGACGGGCCGCAGCCCGGCCCGCACCCCGCACGTACGGACGTCGGTGTACGTGGCCTCGAAGGACCCCTCGTAGCCGAAGAGCGGCCCCACGTACCGGTTCACCACCCGGACCCGGATACGGAAGCGCCCGGTCGCGTCGTCGTACGACTCGCGGACCTCCGCGTCACCGCCGATGAGGGACGGCACACGGCAGTCCACCGGCCCCTCACGGAAACGGTGCTCTCCGGAGCGGATCAGCAGCGAACCGTCGGGCTCCGCCCGGAAGTGCAGGTCGCTGGCGAGGTGCTGGTGCGTGCCGAGGTAGTCGAGCACGCGGTCGCCCTTGGGGCCGAGGACCATCTGGGCGTCGAAGCGGCGGGGGCCGCCGGGCAGGTCGAAGGTGCGCACGAAGGTCACCGTCTCACGGCCGTACGTGTCGGTGTACGGCACGTTCTCGATGACGAAGGGCACGTTCCTGCCCTCGCGCGGGACAAGGATGTTGCGGGTGCCGCCGAGCGCGAGGAACGGCTTCACGAAGCCCCGGCCGTGCCAGATGCGGTCCATGACGCCCCGCCCGGTGCAGGCCTCGCCGCTCGCGAGACCGACGGAGAAGCGGCGCCGGAGCTGCGGGTGCAGCCGGTCGAAGTCGGACCCCATCACGGTGCGGAAGACGGACTCGGGGTGCTTCATGAGTGCTGCCCCTTGACTGCTGCGAGAGTGGCGAGGACGCGCGGGTCACGGGCCCGTACCGGTGGCGTACGCAGACAGCGGCGGGCCGCCGGCGTCGTGGGCAGCGGCGGCAGCATCAGCATGAGGGCCGCCGTGGCGAGGGCCGTCATCGGGGCGAAGAGAATCGCGGCCACGACGAGGAGGACGCGGGCGGTGAACTCCGCGACGGCGTGCAGCAGGGCCCGTTCCGGTGTGATGCCCCGCTCCAGCCAGAGCCTGAGGCGGTCGAAGGACCAGGCCGTCGCCCAGCCCATGAGGGGGCGGAAGGCGACGCGGTCGGCGATCTTCCCGAACCGGCCCCAGCGCGGGCGGTAGTCGTAGCCGGTGAGGAAGCGGATGTCGCCGTCCGGCGTCGGTACGTAGCGCCAGTAGCCGCTGCCCTCTTCGAGGAGGGAGAGCGGATGCGGGGAGGCAAAGCGCAGGGCGGACGTCCGGGTGCCGTCGGGGCGCCGCTTCTCGCCCGCGGAGACCCCGGTGCCGGCGATGGTCAGGAAGGGCAGCACGCGCGTGGCGTACCGGAAGTGCTGCGGCTCGCCCTCCTCGCACGGCAGGTAGTCGATCTCGGTGAAGCGCAGGTCCCAGCGCTGGTGCGAGCCGGGTTCCTGGGTGCGTGCCCAGAGGTCGTCCAGTTCGGCGCGTATCCGTGCCTCGATGTACAGACTCACGGCAAACCCCCACGTCAACGGCTGTTTGAGCGACTGCTCAAATCGATTACTCAAACACAAAGTACGGGAGTTTGAGCAGTCGCTCAAGTGGAGATGCGGGCACAGAAAAGCCCCCGCCCATAGGGCGGGGGCTTCCCAGAGCGCGCGGGACCGGCGGCGCGAGGGGCTAGGCGGACAGGTGGCGCTCCACCGTCTCCACCTTGGAGGTGAGGCCGTCCGTCACGCCGGGGCGGATGTCCGCCTTCATGACGACGGAGACGCGCGGCGCACGCGCCTCGACCGCGGCGACGGCGCGCTTCACGACGTCCATCACCTCGTCCCACTCACCCTCGACGGACGTGAACATGGCGTCGGTCCGGTGCGGCAGCCCCGACTCGCGGACCACGCGGACCGCGTCGGCGACGTACTCACCGACGTCCTCGCCGACCCCGAGCGGGGTCACGGAGAAGGCGACGATCATGCGTTGACGACGCCTTCCTTGCGGGCGCGGGAGGCGATCACCGCGGCCTCGGCCTCACGCTTCAGCTTGCGCTCGGCCATGAACCCGCCGCCGGGGATGATCGAGAACGCGAAGTACAGGATGCCGGTCTTGACGTCCCACTTGGTGCGGTTCCAGGCGTCGAGCCAGAAGAGCACGTACAGGATGAAGAGCACACCGTGGATCGGGCCGAGCACCGGCGCGACGTTGAAGCTCTCCGCGACCGTGTACTTGATGATCGTGCAGACCAACAGCACGATCCAGGAGATTCCCTCGGGCACGGAGACCAGGCGGAGGCGGCGGAGTGCGGAAGCGGTTTTGATGTCCACGGGTCACCTTCGGTGGGACGGACGGCAGGCAAGGGCGGGAGCTCGGCGTCGCCGATCTTGTGAACGGACGCACAAGCGACCCCCATTGTGACATCGGGGTGTTCTCCGGGTTCCCTCAGGGCTCTTCACCCTGTTCTGGGTGGGTACGCGGCGGCTACCGTCGATTCGTGGCTACGTTCCGGCTCCAAGGGAGCAGAGTGCTCGCCGTCGACATGACCGGCGACGCCGTCAAGGCGAAGAACGGCTCGATGGTGGCGTACGAGGGCCGGATGGCCTTCAAGAAGATGTCCGGCGGCGGCGAGGGCATCCGCGGCATGGTGACCCGCCGCGTCACCGGTGAGCAGATGACGGTGATGGAGGTGAAGGGGCACGGCACCTGCTGGTTCGCCGACCGCGCCACGGAGATCAACCTGGTGCGGCTGAGCGGCGAGAAGCTGTACGTCGAGGCGGGCAATCTGCTCTGCACCGACGCCGGCCTGCGCACCGGCACCAGCTTCACGGGCCTGCGCGGCGCGAGCCAGGGGAACGGCCTCTTCACGACGACCGTGGAGGGCACCGGCCAGGCGGCGATCGTCTCCGACGGCCCCGCGGTGGTCCTGCGCGTCTCCCGGGAGTACCCGCTGACGGTCGACCCGGGGGCGTACATCGCGCACCAGGGCGACGTCCGGCAGAGCTTCCAGTCCGGTGTCACCTTCCGCACCTTCATGGGCGAGGGCGGCGGCGAGGCCTTCCAGATCCGCTTCGAGGGCGACGGCCTCGTCTACGTCCAGCCCAGCGAGCGCGCCACGATCGCCGGGGATGTGTGACATGCCCTTCCGTGAGATCAATTCGAAGATGGTCGAGGCCGCGGTGCGGCCGGGCGCCAAGATCTTCAGCCAGCGCGGCGCCATGCTCGCCTACAAGGGAGATGTCTCCTTCACCCCGAACCTCCAGGGCGGGCAGGGCGGTCTGGCGTCGATGATCGGCCGCCGGGTCGCGGGCGAGGCCACCCCGCTGATGACCGTGGAGGGCAGCGGCACGGTCCTGTTCGGGCACGGCGGTCACCACATCCAGGTGATCGGCCTCTCCGGAGACACCCTGTACGTGGAGGCGGACCGCCTGCTCGCCTTCGACGGCACGCTCCAGCAGGGCACGATGTTCATGGGCTCGCAGGGCGGCGTCATGGGCATGGTGCGCGGCCAGGTCAGTGGTCAGGGCCTGTTCACCACGACCCTGAAGGGCCACGGCGCGGTCGCCGTCATGGCGCACGGCGGCGTCATCGAGGTGCCGATCACCCCGCAGAGTCCCGTCCACGTCGACCCCCAGGCGTATGTCGCACACCACGGTGACGTGCGCAACAAGCTCTCCACCGCGCTCGGCTGGCGGGACATGGTGGGCCGCGGCTCCGGCGAGGCCTTCCAGCTGGAGCTGTCGGGGACCGGCTCGGTGTATGTCCAGGCTTCGGAGGAGAAGCTGTGAATCCGAACGTCTCGACGCCCGCGGGCGCGCCCGTCGTCTTCGACCCCATGACGCTGCCGAGCGACGACAGCGTCAATCCGTACACCTTCTGCGTGGAGCTCGAGGGAAGCCAGTGGTTCCTGCAGAAGGGGAAGATGATCGCCTACTACGGACGGATCGAGTTCAACGGCATCGGGCACGGCCGTCTCGACCGTCTGGTCCGGACGAGTTTCCATTCGCCGCTGCACGCGAGCGACTGGGTCGTGGCGGACGGGCAGGGCAAGATGCTCCTCGCCGACCGGGCCTTCGACGTGAATTCGTATGACTTGGAAGAGGGCAACCTGACCATTCGCTCGGGCAACCTCCTCGCTTTTCAGCCAACTCTCGCGCTCAAACAGTCGATCGTTCCGGGTTTTCTGACACTCATCGGCACCGGCAAGTTCGTCGCCGCCTCGAACGGCCCGGTGGTCTTCATGGAGCCGCCGGTCCGCGTCGATCCGCAGGCGCTCGTGGGCTGGGCGGACTGCCCTTCACCGTGCCACCACTACGACCACGGGTACCTCACCGGCGTGATCGGGGGCGTGCGGGCGCTGACCGGCATCGGCGGCACCTCCGGCGAGGAGCACCAGTTCGAGTTCGTGGGAGCCGGCACGGTGCTGCTCCAGTCCACCGAGGCGCTGCTGCCCGAGCAGGCCACGGGCGAGGTCCCGCACCAGGGGGGCGTACCCGGCGGACGGGGCACTCCGGGACAACCGGGTCAGCAGCCCGGGACACCGCGCCTTCCCGGACAACTGGGGGACCTCCAGCGTCGCTTCGGGCTGTGAGCGGTAGTCTGCGGAGTGTGACGGCGAACGCCTGTGCCCCTCCGAGAGGCAGGTGGTGCGAGGCGCGTCACATCCCACCATTCGTTCACCTTTCAACTTCTTAGGTAGAATCGATTCCATGGAGACCGAGACGGCCCCGCAGTGGCTGACCGACGAGGAACAGTGCGCCTGGCGTACTCACGTGGAGGTCAACAGGATGCTGACGTATCAGCTCGAAAAGGACCTCCAGCCGTTCAACCTGACCATGAACGACTACGACATTCTCGTTTACCTCTCCGAATCGGAAGAGCTGCGGATGCGCATGAGTGATCTTGCCGCAGCCACCCTGCAGTCAAAGAGTCGCCTGTCCCACCAGATCACCCGCATGGAGAACGCGGGCCTGGTGCGCCGCGAGAACTGCGAGTCCGACCGGCGAGGGCTCTACACCGTCCTCACCGAGGAAGGCATGGAGACCATGCAGAAAGTGGCTCCGCACCATGTCGCCTCCGTCCGGCGGCACTTCGTCGACCTCATCTCCGCCGAGGCACTCGACGAGCTGCGCAAGGCACTGACCCCGATCGCGGAACACCTGCGCTCCCAGCGCGGGAAGCCCTGATCCGCTCCGTCACGGCCGGCCTCGCCGACCCTCACTCCGCCGACGACTGAGGGCTGGGCAGCCGGAGCTCGAACAGCGCACCACCGGACGGCGCCTCACACACCACGAGCGTGCCGCCGTGCCGCACCGCCACGTCCCGCGCGATGGCGAGGCCAAGACCGGCCCCGCCCTCGTCGCGGGTCCGCGCGTCGTCGAGCCGTACGAACCGCTCGAAGATCCGCTCCCGCTCGCTCGAAGGCACGCCGCTCCCGTCATCGGCCACCTCAAGGACCGCCCAGGCGCCATCGCTCCGGGTGGTGACCGTGACGCGGGAGCGCGCGTGCCGCTGGGCGTTGTTCAGCAGGTTGCCGAGCACCCGCGCCAACTGGCCGCGGGAGCCCGCGACTTCCACGCTCTTCAGGTCCGTGTGCACGTCGACCCGGTCCCTGGTGCGCTGCGACAGCTCCTCGCGGACGAACGCCGCCAGGTCGACCCGCCCCTCCCCCGGCTTCTCCCCCGCGTCGAGGCGCGCCAGGAGCAGCAGGTCGGCGGCGAGCTCCTGCAGCCGCACGGTGTCCTCGACGGCGCCGTCCACATCCAGCAACTCCGGGTGAGCCGCGCCCACTTCGAGCTGGGTGCGGAGCGACGCGATGGGGCTGCGCAGCTCGTGCGAGGCGTCCGCCACGAACCGGCGCTGGCGCTCCACCGAGGTCTGCAAGGCGGTCAGCGTCTCGTTGGTGGTGCGGGCGAGGCGGGCGATCTCGTCGTGCGTGTCCGGCTCGGGCACGCGGCGCGCGAGGTCCTCCGACGCGGTGATCGCGGACATCTCCGCGGTGATCGCCGCCACCGGGCGCAGCGCGCGCCGCGTCACCAGCCAGGTGACCCCGGCGACGACGGCGAGGAGCAGCGGAAAGCCGATCAGCATGGACGTCAGCGCCGTGGACGTGGCGCTCTGTTCGTCGGCGAGCGAACCGCCCGCGTAGACCGTGAAGTCGCCCCTGTCCTCCGTGCTCGCCTCGACGGCGGCGAACCGGTAGTCGGCGCTCTCGCCGTCGACGGTGGCGGACCCGGAGCTGTACTCGGCGTCCTCGTCGACCTCACCGCGCTCGGGCGCTTCACCCTTGTCGTCCTCGTCGCCCTGGTTCCCGGCGCCGGAGCGCGGGGCGGCCCCGACGGGCTTCACCGCGCCGGTCCCGGTGCCGCTGATCCGCTCCAGGTCGTCGCTGGCGGCGACCAGCCTGCCGTTCTCGTCGACGATCTGCACCGGGCTGTCGTCCTCGTCCGGCAGGTCGAGGTCGTCGAACGGCCGGCCCGCCACCAGCTGCGAGGCGACATCGCGGGCCGCGGAGTCGGCGCGGCCGTCCGCCTGGTCGGTGAGGTTGGCCCGCAGCGCGAGCAGCACGGCGGCGCCCGCGGCGACCAGGGCGAGGGCGACGACGAGGCTCGCGCCGAGCGTGGCCCTGGCCCGCACCGATCCGAACAGCCTGCTCATCGGGGGGCCTCCAGACGGTATCCGGCGCCGCGCACGGTCTTGATGAGGGCCGCGCCGAGCTTGCGCCGCAGCGTGCTCACGTACACCTCGACGATGTTGGGATCGCCCTCGTACGCGAAGTCCCAGACGTGCTCCAGGATGTCGCCCTTGGACACCACCTCACCGGCCCGCAGGACCAGCTGCTCCAGGACGGCGAACTCCTTGGCGGTGAGGGTGACCTCGTCCTCGCCGCGGAAGACGCGGCGCGCGGCCGTGTCGACCTTGAGGTCGCCCAGGATGTGGACCGGGGACGGGCCCGCGCCGCCGCGCCGCCGCAGCAGCGCCTTCACGCGGGCGACGAGCACGACGTATGAGAAGGGCTTGGTGAGGTAGTCGTCCGCGCCCGTGTCGAGGCCCTCGGCCTCGTCGTACTCGCCGTCCTTGGCGGTGAGCATCAGGATCGGCACCTCGTTGCCCGCCGCGCGCAGCGTCGAGCAGACGCGGTAGCCGTTCATGCCGGGCAGCATGATGTCGAGGATGACCAGGTCGTACGTGCCCTCGCTCGCCCGGTGCAGCCCGTCGACGCCGTCGTGGACGACGTCGACGGCGTAGCCCTCGGCGGTCAGCCCCTTGGCGAGCGACAGGGCCAGCCGCTTCTCGTCCTCCACGATCAACAAACGCATGCGCTCAGGGTGGCAGAGCGAAGCTGAAGAGTTCTTCAGGCGGCTTCAGCGTGCGTTCAGGATCGCTCCGCCAGATTGGTCCTCGTCGAAAGCGAACGGCAGCGGCCCACCGGCCGCAGCGAACTCGCACACCGTCTCGGAGGAACACTCATGAAGCGCAACATCGTGATCGCCACCGTCGCCGCCGCGGCCCTGATCGGAGGCGGCACCGCCACCGCCTTCGCGGTCGGCGGTGACGACGACAGCGCAGCCAGCCGTTCGAGCGTCCAGCTCAAGGACCACGACCGCAAGGACGACGACCGCGGTGACGACGACGGCAAGGACGACGACCGCGACGACGCCGCGGAGAACACCGCCGAGGCGAAGGCCGCCAAGGTGACCGCCGCGGACGCCATCAAGGCCGCCCTCGCGGACACCAAGGGCACCGCGGTCTCCGCCGAGCTCGACGACGAGGACGGCGGCCTGGTCTGGGACGTCGACATCCTGAACGGCAAGACGTGGCACAGCGTCGAGGTCGACCCGGGCACCGGCAAGGTCCTCGGCTCCTGGACGGAGAAGGATGATGACGGTGACGACGCCGCCGACGCCGCCCGCGTGAACTCGGCGCTGAAGGGCGCGACCATCAGCGCCGCGGACGCCGCGAAGGCCGGCGCCGACAAGGGCACCGTGACCTCCGTGGACCTGGACGACGACGGCACGGCGACCGCCTGGAACGTGGAGACGACCGGCGCGAAGGGCGCCGAGTCCGAGTACAACGTCGACCTGAAGACCGGCAAGGTCACGGCGGACCACTCGGACGACCAGGACGACAACGACAACGACAACGACGGCTCCGACGACTGACGTACGGAACACCATCGCGGCCCGGACCCCAGGTCCGGGCCGTTCCCGTGCGCCTAGCTCTCCGTGAGCCCCTCGACCAGCTCGTCCGCGGCCGTGTACGGATCCAGCTCGCCCGCCACGATGCGCTCCGCGAGCGCGGAGAGCCTGAGGTCGCCGTGCAGGGAACCGATCCGCTCCCGCAGCGTCGTGACGGCGATCGTCTCGACCTCCCGGGAGGCGCGGGCGGCCCGCCGCTCCGCGAGGACCCCGCGCTCCTCCATCCACGCCCGGTGCTTCTCCAGCGCCTCCACGACCTCGTCGATTCCCTCGCCGCGCGCCGCGACCGTCTTCACGATGGGCGGGCGCCAGTCCCCGGGGCCGCGGGACTCACCGAGGCCCAGCATGTGGTTCAGCTCACGCGCGGTCGCGTCGGCGCCGTCGCGGTCCGCCTTGTTGACGACGTATACGTCGCCGATCTCCAGGATGCCGGCCTTGGCCGCCTGGATGCCGTCGCCCATGCCGGGCGCGAGGAGCACGACCGACGTGTCCGCCTGGGAGGCGATCTCCACCTCGGACTGGCCGACGCCGACGGTCTCGACGAGGATCACGTCGCAGCCCGCCGCGTCCAGGACGCGGATGGCCTGCGGCGCGGCCCACGCGAGGCCGCCGAGGTGGCCGCGCGTGGCCATGGAGCGGATGTAGACGCCGGGGTCGGACGCGTGGTCCGACATCCGCACCCGGTCGCCGAGGAGCGCGCCGCCGGAGAAGGGGGACGACGGGTCCACGGCGAGGACGCCGACCCGTTTCCCCGCCCGCCGGTAGGCGCTCACAAGCGCGGACGTCGATGTCGACTTGCCGACACCGGGCGATCCCGTGAGACCGACCACGTACGCCTGTCCGGCGAGCGGCGCCAGCGCCGCCATCACTTCACGGAGCTGCGGTGACGCCCCCTCGACCAGTGAGATCAGCCGGGCCACGGCCCGTGGCCTGCCCTCGCGGGCCTGCGCCACCAGGGAGGGGACGTCCTGCATCACAGCTCCGTTCACTACGTGGGCGTACGGGACGGCGGGTGCCGCCGTGTCAGCCCTTGGTCACCTTCACGATCAGGGCGTCGCCCTGACCGCCGCCACCGCACAGCGCGGCCGCGCCCACGCCGCCGCCCCGCCGCTTCAGCTCGAGGGCGAGGTGCAGGACGAGGCGTGCGCCCGACATGCCGATCGGGTGACCAAGCGCGATGGCTCCGCCGTTGACGTTCACCTTTTCCGAGGAAACTCCGAGGTCGTTCATTGACTGCACCGCGACGGCGGCGAAGGCTTCGTTGATCTCGATCAGGTCGAGGTCCGACGCCTCCAGGCCCTCCTTCTTCAGCGCGTGCCGGATGGCGTTGGACGGCTGCGACTGGAGCGAGTTGTCGGGTCCCGCCACATTGCCGTGGGCGCCGATCTCCGCGAGCCAGTCGAGGCCGAGCTCCTCGGCCTTGGCCTTGGACATGACGACGACCGCGGCGGCGCCGTCGGAGATCTGCGAGGCGGAGCCCGCGGTGATCGTGCCGTCCTTGGCGAAGGCGGGGCGGAGCTTGCCGAGGGACTCGACGGTGGTCTCGGGGCGGATGCCCTCGTCCTTGGCGAAGAGCACCGGGTCGCCCTTGCGCTGCGGGATCTCGACCGGCGTGATCTCGGCCTCGAACAGGCCGTTCTTCTGGGCGGCGGCGGCGCGCTGGTGCGAGAGGGCGGCCACCTCGTCCTGCTCCGGGCGGCGGATGCCGAGCCGGGTGTTGTGCTTCTCCGTGGACTCGCCCATCGCGACGCCGTCGAAGGAGTCGGTCAGGCCGTCGTGCGCCATGGAGTCGAGCATTTCGATGGCGCCGTACTTGTGGCCCTCGCGGGACTTGGGGAGCAGGTGGGGCGCGTTGGTCATGGACTCCTGACCGCCGGCCACCACGATGTCGAACTCGCCGGCGCGGATCAGCTGGTCGGCGAGCGCGATGGCATCGAGGCCCGAGAGACAGACCTTGTTGACGGTCAGCGCGGGGACGCTCATGGGAATGCCCGCCTTGACGGCGGCCTGGCGTGCCGGGATCTGCCCTGCCCCGGCCTGGAGCACCTGGCCCATGATCACGTACTGGACCTGGTCGCCGCCGATTCCCGCGCGTTCCAGCGCGGCCTTGATCGCGAATCCCCCCAGATCCGCACCCGAGAAGGACTTCAGGGAGCCGAGGAGACGGCCCATGGGCGTGCGTGCGCCCGAGACGATCACTGAGGTGGTGCCGGTCGTTCCTGCCATGTGCGACGACCCCTTGGGAGGAGAGGAGTTAACGAGGGTTTATCTGAATGTACTGAGCAGTACCCCCGCCGTCACCGGGCGGCGACTGTGATCGCGCGCACGTTGCGTAATCACTGCATCTAGCGCTGCACTTGAACCATGCTGACGCGAATCGATCACATCGGGATCGCCTGTTTCGACCTCGACAAGACCGTCGAGTTCTACCGTGCGACGTACGGATTCGAGGTGTTCCACACCGAGGTCAACGAGGAGCAGGGCGTGCGTGAGGCCATGCTCAAAATCAACGAGACGAGTGACGGGGGCGCCTCCTACCTCCAGCTCCTGGAGCCGACCAGGGACGACTCCGCGGTCGGCAAGTGGCTGGCCAAGAACGGTGAGGGCGTGCACCACATCGCCTTCGGCACCGCGGACGTGGACGGCGACGCCGCGGCCATCAAGGACAAGGGCGTACGCGTCCTCTACGAAGAGCCCCGAATCGGCTCCATGGGGTCACGCATCACGTTCCTGCACCCGAAGGACTGCCACGGAGTCCTTACGGAACTTGTCACTTCGGCGCCCTCCGAGTCACCGGAGCACTGACCTCCGTATATCTGGGCCGGTAGGGTTAGCCGCGGCCGTCCGAACTTTGGGCGGCCACGTACCGGGGTCCGGGTTTCGGGGGACGTGCGTCGGGGCAGCAGCTCATGCTCCGCTGTTGATCTGACACCATTCCCCCGGGGGCCCGTTCGGCGGATGGACGGGCTCGTTGGAGTTACTTGCGACCAGGGGACGGATGGGACCGCGCAGTGCGGGGCTACGAACGCCAAGAGAACTCGCGGGCTGAGACCGACAGTCTGTCGCGGTTCGAGGCCGAGATGGACCGGCTGAAGACCGAGCGGGAGAAAGCCGTCCAGCACGCCGAGGACCTCGGCTACCAGGTCGAGGTGTTGCGCGCCAAGCTGCACGAGGCGCGCCGCAACCTCGCGTCCCGGCCTGCCTACGACAGCGCGGACATCGGGTATCAGGCCGAGCAGCTGCTCCGCAATGCCCAGATCCAGGCCGAGCAGCTGCGCGCCGACGCCGAGCGCGAGCTCCGCGACGCCCGCGCGCAGACCCAGCGCATCCTCCAGGAGCACGCCGAGCAGCAGGCACGCCTCCAGTCCGAGCTGCACGCCGAGGCCGTCTCGCGCCGCCAGCAGCTCGACCAGGAGCTCGCCGAGCGCCGCCGGACCGTCGAGTCCCACGTCAACGAGAACGTGGCATGGGCCGAGCAGCTCAGGGCCCGCACGGAACAGCAGGCCCGCCGCCTCCTCGACGAGTCGCGCGCCGAGGCCGACCAGGCTCTGGCCGCCGCCCGCGCGGAGGCCGCCCGGATCGCCGAGGAGGCCCGCCAGCGCCTCGCCGGTGACGCCGAGGCCGCCCGCGCCGAGGCCGAGGCGATCCTGCGCCGCGCCCGCACCGACGCCGAGCGCCTCCTGAACGCCGCGTCGACGCAGGCCCAGGAGGCCACCGACCACGCGGAGCAGCTGCGCACCACCACGGCCACCGAGTCCGAGCAGGCCCGCCGGCAGGCCGCCGAGGCGAGCCGCGCCGCCGAGCAGCGCATGGCCGAGGCCGAGACGGCGCTGCGTGCGGCGCGCGGCGAGGCCGAGAAGGTGCTCGCCGAGGCCAAGGACGCCGCGGCCAAGCAGCTGTCGGCCGCCGAGGCGGCGAACGAGCAGCGCACCAGGACCGCGAAGGAGCAGGTCGCCCGCCTTGTCGGCGAGGCCACCAAGGAGGCCGAGTCCACCAGGTCCGAGGCCGAGCAGCTGGTCGCCGACGCCCGCGCGGAGGCCGAGAAGCTGATCGCGGACGCCGCCGAGAAGGCGCGCACGATCACCGCCGAGGAGACCGCGAGCCAGCTCGCGAAGGCCGCCCGGACCGCCGAGGAAGTCCTCGACAAGGCTTCGAAGAACGCCAAGGAGACGACGAAGGCCGCCACCGAGGAGGCCGAGCGGATCCGCTCCGAGGCGGAGGCCGAGGCGGACCGGCTGCGCGCCGAGGCGCACGACATCGCCGAGGAGCTCAAGGGCGCGGCGAAGGACGACACCAAGGAGTACCGCGCCAAGACGGTCGAGCTCCAGGAGGAGGCGCGCCGGCTGCGCGGCGAGGCCGAGCAGCTGCGGGCCGACGCGGTCTCCGAGGGCGAGCGCATCCGGGGCGAGGCGCGGCGCGAGGCGGTCAAGGAGATCGAGGAGGCGGCCAAGTCCGCCGAGGAGCTCCTCGCCAAGGCGAAGGCCGACGCCGAGGAGCTGCGCACGGCCGCGGCGACCGAGAGCGACCGGGTCCGCACCGAGGCCGTCGAGCGCGCCACGACGCTGCGCACGCAGGCCGAGGAGACCCTGGAGCGCACCCGCGCGGAGGCCGAGCGGCACCGCGAGGAGGCCGCCGAGCAGGCCGAGACCACGAAGTCCGAGGCCGAGGAGGCCGCGCGGGCGCTGCGCGAGGACACCGAGCGGGCCATAGCGGCACGGCAGGCCGAGGCCGCCGAAGAGCTGACGCGGCTGCACACGGAGGCCGAGGACCGGCTCTCCGCCGCCGAGCAGGCGCTGACCGACGCCCGCGCCGAGGCCGAGCGGATGCGCAAGGAGGCCACGGACGAGACGGACCGGCTGCGCACGGAGTCCGCCGAGCGGATCCGCACGCTCCAGGCGCAGGCCGAGGCCGAGGCGGAGCGGCTGCGCGACGAAGCGGCCGCCGATGCCTCACAGGCCCGCGCCGAGGGCGAGAACATCGCCGTACGGCTGCGTTCGGAGGCCGCCGCCGAGGCCGAGCGGCTCAAGACGGAGGCACAGGAATCCGCCGACCGGGTCCGCGCGGAGGCCGCGGCCGCCGCCGAGCGTGTCGGCACGGAGGCCGCCGAGGCGCTCGCCGCCGCCCAGGAGGAGGCGGCCCGCCGCCGCCGCGAGGCCGAGGAGACCCTCAACTCCGCGCGTGCCGAGGCCGACCAGGAGCGTGAGCGGGCCCGCGAGCAGAGCGAGGAGCTCCTCGCCTCCGCCCGCAAGCGCGTCGAGGAGGCGCAGGCCGAGGCGATCCGTCTCGTCGAGGAGGCCGACCGCCGCGCGGCCGAGATGGTCTCGGCCGCCGAGCAGCACGCCCAGTCGGTACGGGACTCCGTGGCCGGCCTGCACGAGGCGGCGCAGGAGGAGGTCGCGGGGCTGCGCTCGGCCGCCGAGCACGCCGCCGAGCGTACGAGGACGGAGGCGCAGGAGGAGGCGGACCGCGTCCGCGCCGACGCCTACGCCGAGCGGGAGCGCGCCACCGAGGACGCCAACCGCACCCGGCGCGAGGCCGCGGAGGCCTCGGAGGCCGCCAAGGAGCTCGCGGAGCGTACGGTTTCGGACGCCATCGCGGAGGCCGAGCGGATGCGCTCGGACGCCTCGGAGCACGCCCAGCGGGTGCGCACGGAGGCGTCGGACACCATCGCGCAGGCCGAGCAGGACGCCGCACGCACGCGTGCCGACGCCCGCGAGGACGCCAACCGCATCCGCAACGACGCGGCGGGCCAGGCCGACACGCTGATCGGCGAGGCCCGCAGCGAGGCGGAGCTGCTGCAGAACGAGACGGCCGCGGCGGCCGAGCGGCTGCGTGCCGAGTCGACGGCGGAGGCCGAGCGGCTCAAGACCGAGTCCACCACGGAGGCCGAGCGCGTCCGTGCGGAGGCCGTCGAGCAGGCGGAGCGGCTCACGGCCGAGACCGCCACCGAGGCCGAGCGCGTCCGCAAGGAGGCCGTGGAGCAGGCCGAGCGGCTGCGTGCCGAGTCCACCGCCGAGGCGGAGCGGGTCCGTTCGGAGTCCGTGGCGAAGGCCGAGAAGCTCATCTCGGACGCCTCCGGGGACGCCGAGCGGCTGCGCGCCGAGGCCGCCGAGACGGTCAACTCCGCGCAGCAGCACGCCGAGCGGATCCGCAGCGAGGCCGAGCGCGTCAAGGCGGCGGCCGCGAGCGAGGCCGAGCAGCTCACGTCCCAGGCGCGCGAGGAGGCCGAGCGCACGCTCGACGAGGCCCGCAAGGAGGCCAACAAGCGCCGTCAGGAAGCCGCCGAGCAGGTCGACACGCTCATCACGGAGGCCGCGGCCGAGGCCGAGAAGCTGACGACGGACGCCCAGGAGAAGGCGCTGAAGGCGACCACGGACGCCGAGGCGCAGGCCGACACGATGGTCGGCGCGGCCCGCAAGGAGGCCGAGCGTCTCGTCGCCGCGGCGACGGTCGAGGGCAACACGCTGGTGGAGAAGGCCCGTACGGACGCGGACGAGCTGCTCATCGGCGCCCGCCGCGACGCGACGGCCATAAGGGAGCGCTCGGAGGAGCAGCGCGACCGTCTCACCGCCGAGATCGAGGAGCTGCACGACCGCGCCCGCCGCGAGTCCGCCGAGGCGATGAAGTCCGCGGGCGAGCGGTGCGACGCGCTGGTCAAGGCCGCGGAGGAGCAGCTGGCCGAGGCCGAGGCGAAGGCGAAGGAGCTGGTCTCGGACGCCAACACCGAGGCGGGCAAGGTCCGTATCTCCGCCGTGAAGAAGGCCGAGGCGCTCCTGAAGGAGGCCGAGACGAAGAAGGCCGCGCTGACCCGCGAGGCCGAGCGGATCAAGGCCGAGGCCGAGGCGGAGGCGACCCGCATGGTCGAGGAGGGCAAGCAGGAGCTGGAGGTTCTGGTCCGGCGCCGCGCGGACATCAATGCGGAGATCTCCCGTGTCCAGGACGTGCTGGAGGCGTTGGAGTCTTTCGAGGCCCCGTCGAGCGGTGCGAAGTCCGGGTCCGGCGGCGGTTCGGGTGCGGGCGGTGTCAAGGCGGGGGCGGCGGCGGGATCGACTCGTTCGAGTGGCAAGCAGTCAGAGGGGTAGTCAAAGAGCATCTCTCGTGCTCTGAAAGGACCTTTGGCTCTGTTGCTGGCAAGTGCTCTGGCGGTTAGCCACTCAAAAGGGGTGTCATTCTCCAGATCAAACGGGCATCTGCTCGATGACACGCCGCTCGGACCCCTAGGATTCCCTCTATCACCTCACCGGTCTCATTCGACAGGAACCCCATGAGCGACACTTCCCCCTACGGCTTCGAGCTTGTGCGGCGTGGGTACGACCGCGCTCAGGTGGACGAACGTATCTCCAAGCTCGTCTCCGACCGTGACAGCGCTCTTGCCCGTATCACTGCTCTGGAAAAGCGCATCGAGGAGCTGCACCTCGAGACGCAGAACGCCCAGGCCCAGGTCGCCGACGCCGAGCCGTCGTACGCCGGTCTCGGTGCCCGCGTCGAGAAGATCCTCCGCCTCGCCGAGGAGGAGGCGAAGGACCTGCGCGAGGAGGCCCGTCGCGCGGCCGAGCAGCACCGTGAGCTCGCCGAGTCCGCCGCCCAGCAGGTGCGCAACGACGCCGAGTCGTTCGCCGCCGAGCGCAAGGCCAAGGCCGAGGACGAGGGCGTCCGGATCGTCGAGAAGGCCAAGGGCGAGGCGAGCGCGCTGCGGGCCGAGGCCCAGAAGGACGCGCAGTCCAAGCGTGAGGAGGCGGACGCCCTCTTCGAGGAGACCCGCGCCAAGGCCGCCCAGGCCGCCGCGGACTTCGAGACGAACCTCGCCAAGCGCCGCGAGCAGTCCGAGCGCGACCTGGCCTCCCGTCAGGCCAAGGCGGAGAAGCGTCTCGCGGAGATCGAGCACCGTGCGGAGCAGCTGCGTCTGGAGGCGGAGAAGCTGCGGACCGACGCGGAGCGCCGCGCCCGGCAGACCGTCGAGACCGCTCAGCGCCAGGCCGAGGACATCGTGGCCGACGCGAACGCGAAGGCGGACCGGATCCGTTCGGAGTCCGAGCGCGAGCTCGCCGCGCTGACGAACCGTCGCGACTCCATCAACGCGCAGCTCACCAATGTGCGGGAGATGCTGGCTACGCTCACCGGGGCGGCTGTGGCTGCCGCCGGTACGCCCGCCGATGACGAGCCCGTCTCCCGGGGGGTCCCGGCGCAGCAGACCCGCTGAGGTCGCCTTCCCGAGGCACTTGCAGGGCCCTCTGCCCAAGTGGCAGGGGGCTCCGTGCCGTTTTAGCGTTGCCGCATGATCGAGCTCGAGGGGCTGACCAAGCGGTACGGCGAGAAGGTGGCCGTCAACAATCTGACCTTCACCGTCCGCCCCGGCATGGTCACCGGCTTCCTCGGGCCGAACGGCGCGGGCAAGTCCACCACCATGCGCATGCTGCTCGGGCTCGACAACCCGTCGGCCGGCGCCGTCCGCATCGACGGCCGGCACTACTCGCAGCTGAAGGACCCCCTCACGTACATCGGCGCCCTGCTCGACGCCAAGGCGATGCACGGCGGCCGCAGCGCCTACAACCACCTGCTCTGCCTCGCGCAGAGCAACGGCATCCCGCGCGGCCGCGTCGCCGAGGTCCTCGACACCGTCGGACTGACCGCCGTCGCCAAGAAGAAGGCCAAGGGCTTCTCGCTCGGCATGGGCCAGCGGCTCGGCATCGCGGGCGCCCTGCTCGGCGACCCCGAGATCCTGATGTTCGACGAGCCGGTCAACGGCCTCGACCCCGAGGGCATCCACTGGATCCGGAACCTGATGAAGTCCCTTGCCGCACAAGGGCGTACGGTCTTCGTCTCCTCGCACCTGATGAGCGAGATGGCGCTCACCGCCGACCACCTCGTCGTCATCGGCCAGGGCCGTCTCCTCGCCGACCTGTCGATGTCCGACTTCATCCGGCAGAACTCCCGGTCGTACGTCAGACTCCGCTCCCCGCAGCGCGAACGCCTCCTCGACGTCCTGAGCGGGGCCGGCATCACGCCGGTCGAGGCGGGTGACGGAACCCTCGAAGTGGACGGCACCCCGGCCGAGGAGCTCGGCGAGCTCGCCGCGCGGAACCAGCTCGTCCTCCACGAACTGAGCCCCCAGCAGGCGTCCCTGGAAGAGGCCTTCATGCAGCTCACCGCGGAGTCGGTCGAGTACCACGCGCACGCCGACCGCCCGGGCCCCGGCCAGGGCTGGCAGCCGCGGAAGGGGGCCTGAGCGATGGCCGCGACGCAGGTACTGAAGTCGGAGTGGACCAAGATCCGCTCGGTCTCGTCGACCGTCTGGACGCTCGGGCTCGCCCTCGTCGTCACGGTCGCGCTCGGCATGGTGATCAGCATCCTGTCCAAGAACGACTACGACAGCCTGGACGCCAGGGACAGGCTGACCTTCGACCCGACCTTCATCAGCTTCGCCGGGATGTCCCTCGGCCAGCTCGCGATGATCGTCTTCGGGGTGCTCGTCGTCTCCAACGAGTACAGCACCGGCATGATCCGCACCTCGCTCGCCGCGGTCCCGCAGCGCGCCACGTTCCTCTTCGGCAAGATCGCCGTCGCGACGCTGCTCGCCTTCGTGGTGGGCCTGGCCACCAGCTTCCTCACGTTCTTCGTGGGGCAGGCGATGCTCGGCGAGTACCGGGCGCAGCTCGGTGACCCCGGAGTGCTGCGCGCCGTCATCGGCGGCGCGCTCTACATGACGCTCATCGCGATGTTCTCGATGGGCGTCGCGGCGATGCTGCGCAGCCCGATGCTCTCCCTCGGCATCCTGATGCCGTTCTTCTTCCTCATCTCCAGCATCCTCGGCAACGTGTCGGCGACGGAGAAGATCGGCCGCTTCCTGCCCGACCAGGCCGGCAGCAAGATCATGCAGGTCAAGTCGCCGTTCGACGACGACACCCCGTACGGGCCGTGGGGCGGTCTCGCGATCATGGTGGCGTGGGTGGTGCTCGCGCTGCTCGGTGGGTACGTACTGCTGAAGAAGCGGGACGCGTGACCTCGGCGTCCACAGGGACGTACGGCCACCGTGCCCCGGAGGGACATGTGACCACGCAGGACCGCGGGCTCGCGGCGCTCGGCCTCGACGGCGTGCCCGCGCTGCAGCCCCTCACCTATCCGGGCCTGCCGGTCACGGTCCCCTCCCTGCTGACCGGCGCCGAACTCCTTGAGCTGCGCCCCGGCCCCGGCGGCGGGCCCGGCCAGTGGACCGTCGAAGGCACCGGCGAAGGCCCGCGCCCCTCCCTGGACGACGTCCTCGCCGCCCTCGGCCAGACCCCCGTCGCGGGCCGCCGCCCCGTCATCGCCGTCGGCTCCAACGCCTCCCCCGGCCAGCTCTCCCACAAGCTCACCCGGCGCGGCATCCCCGGCGCCGTGCCGATGGTGCCCGTGCGGCTGCGCGGCCTCGCCGTGGGCTGCTCCGCCCACATCGGCCGGGCCGGGTACGTGGCGGCCGCCCCCTACGGAGCCCGCACCGCACGCACCACCCTCGTCGTGTCCTGGCTGGACGCGGCGCAGCTGTCCGCGGTCGACGCCACCGAACTCCCCAACTACCGGAGGGTCCTGCTGCCGGGGGACGCGTACGGGATGACCCTGCCGTCGGGCGAGCGGCTCGACGGGGCGTACGTCTACGTCAGCGTGCGCGGCGTCCTCGCCGACCCGGTCACCGGCCTGCCAAGGCCCGGCGGCGGCGACCAGGCCGCGCTGCTCGACGCGCTCCTCGACGCGTCGCCGCGCCTGCGGGAACTGCTCGGGCCCGACGCGGCGTCCTGGGTACGGCGGGCGGCCGCCGACCCCGAGCTCCGCGCGCGGGGCACGCTCCTCTTCGCCGAGGAGGGCTGGGTGCTGCCGTGGACGGAGCTCCCGGCGGCGTAATCGCTTTTACCTGCTCTTGGCTGGAACCGTCAGCTCCCCGTTATCCTCCTAACCCTTACGGGGGCGTGTGCCCCGACGTCCTGAACCATTCGATGGGTGCGGAGAATGATCGAGGCAGTCGGCCTGACGAAGCGCTACGGCGCCAAGACAGCCGTGTACAACCTTTCCTTCCAGGTGCGGCCCGGAACCGTCACCGGCTTCCTCGGGCCGAACGGCTCCGGCAAGTCGACGACGATGCGCATGATCCTCGGGCTCGACGCGCCCACCACCGGGCAGGTGACGATCGGCGGCTATCCGTACCGCAAGCTCCCGAACGCCCCGCGCCAGGTCGGTGCGCTGCTCGACGCCAAGGCCGTGCACGGCGGCCGGCACGCCCGCAACCACCTGCTCTGCCTCGCGCAGCTCTCCGGCATCCCGGCCCGCCGGGTCGACGAGGTGCTCGGCGTCGTGGGCCTGCAAGACGTGGCGAGGAAGCGCTCCAAGGGCTTCTCGCTCGGCATGGGGCAGCGGCTCGGCATCGCGGCGGCGCTCCTCGGCGACCCGCAGGTGCTGCTCTTCGACGAGCCGGTCAACGGCCTCGACCCGGAGGGCATCCTCTGGGTCCGCAACCTGATGAAGTCGCTCGCCGCCGAGGGCCGCACGGTCTTCGTGTCGTCCCACCTGATGAGTGAGATGGCGCTCACCGCCGAGCACCTGATCGTGATCGGCCGCGGCCAGCTGCTCGCCGACATGAGCGTCAGGGACTTCATCTCGCACAACTCCGCGGACTTCGCGCGGGTGCGTACGCCGGACAGCGAGCCCGAGCACCGCGAGAAGCTGACGGCCGCGCTGACCGAGGCGGGCGGCCAGGTGCTGCCCGAGCAGGACGGCGCGCTGCGCGTCACCGGTCTGCCGCTCCCCCGCATCAGCGACCTCGCGCACGGCGCGGACGTCCGCCTGTGGGAGCTCTCCCCGCACCAGGCCTCGCTGGAAGAGGCGTACATGCGGATGACGCAGGGCGCCGTCGACTACCGCTCGACGGTCGACCAGCGCGCGGGCCTCCAGCAGGAGATGCCGCCCGGCGCCGTCCCGCAGGGGCAGCCTCCGATGCCGATGCCGGGCCAGGGCCAGCCGGGCTGGTACGCGCCGCCGCCGCCCCAGCAGGGCGGTCAGCCCTTCGCGATGCCGCAGCAGCCGCAGGAGGGGCAGAACCCCTACGCCGCGGCGCCGCAGCAGGCCCCCGCCCCCGACATGACCAAGCGCGCGACCGACAACGAGGATGCCCGATGACCACGCCTCCGACTCCGCAGCAGCAGCCGCAGGCGCAGCAGCCCCAGCAGATGTACGCCCCGGCCGGTGCCCCGGCGCCGCAGGGGGCTCCGGTGCCGCAGGGTGCCCCCATGGCTCCGCCGCCCGCCGCGCCCGCGCCGCCCTCCGCCTGGCAGCAGGCGATGGCCAACGCCTACACCTCGCCGATCCCGGTCAAGCAGACCCACCTCGGCAACGCCCTGGCCTCCGAGTGGACGAAGATCAAGTCGGTCCGCTCCACGATGTGGACCCTGGGCATCTTCCTGCTCCTGGTCGTCGGCATCGGCCTGCTCGCCGTGGCGAACACCGATGCGACCGACTACGCGGACATGCCGTTCACCGTGCCGGCCTTCTTCGGTCTGATGCTCGGTCAGATCTGCCTGATCACGCTGGGTGTGCTCGTCACCTCGTCCGAGTACGGCACGGGCATGATCCGTACGACGTTCACCGCGTCCCCGCAGCGCTACCGCGTCCTCGCCGCGAAGGTCATCATCTACTTCGTGGTCGCCTTCGTGGTCTCCGCCGGCTCCATCCTCCTGGTGGGCCTGGCGGCCTCCGCCGCCCACAGCGGCCCCGAGGCGGGTGACCTGCCGTGGGCGGGCACGGTCTTCAAGGGCGGTCTGTACGTCTCGCTGCTCGGCGTCCTCGCGCTCGCCGTCGGCTCGATGCTGCGGCACTCCGCGGGCGCCATCACCGCCATGCTCGGTGTCGTCCTGGTCCCGGCGATCATGCCCGCGTTCCTGATGATCTGGGAGAGCACGCAGTCGCTCGGCGAGAAGATGAACGACTACAACGCCATCACGGCGCTCGCCAAGATCTTCGGCGCGGACACCGCGGACGGCCCCGGCGGCGGCTCGCAGCTGACGCTGCTCGTCGTCGTCACGGTGGCCGCCCTCGCCGGCGCGTTCGCCCTGCTGGAGAAGCGCGACGTATAGCCGTACGGGACAGCCCTACGGGGCCTCAGTACCTCGGCGCGTTACGGGACCGCTGCACCCGCGTGGTGCGGCGGTCCTTCGCGTTCCAGCACGCCTTGTGCCAGTGCCTGCGCTCGTCGACGCCGGAGTGCTCGGGCCAGGCCACCACGTGCGCGAGGGCCGACGGGATCTCCTGGTCGCAGCCCGGGCACCGGTACCGCTTGCCCGCCGCGCTCGCGCCCGCGACGTGGCGCACGCTCCACTCCTCGCCCTGCCAGCTCTCGGTGGACTGGAAGCCGCCGAAGCGGCCCGGCGGTTCCGCGTCCATGGACGCCTTCGGCTCACCGGCGCCCTTGGGGCGGTTGCGACGCGGGGACACGGAAACACCTCACGGGCTGTACGGCGGTCAGGGGTGTGACCAGCCTACGCGCCGCGCCGGGGGGTACCCGTGCCGCGCCGGAGGCCGCCGGACCCTTCGCTGCACGGAAAATCCAACAATCTTCACGCCAGGCCGTGCCTTTGGCACGTGTCATGCGTTGTTGCCCGTAGGGGGAGTGCCTGCGTCGGCGCCAAGGAGGCAGGAGTTCCATGCGTGTAGGTAGTTTTGTTCTGGCCGCCCAGTTCCCCGGACAGGGGCAGGGGGAGGCACTGCACCGAGCGGTGCGGTCCGCCGAGGTGGCCGAGGAGGCGGGGCTCGACTCCGTCTGGCTCGCCGAGCACCACTTCGTGCCGTACGGCACGTGCCCGTCCGCGGTGACCCTCGCGGCCCTGCTGCTCGGGCGGACGCGGCGGATCCGCGTCGGCACGGCCGTGAGCGTACTCCCGACCGTCCACCCCGTGGCGCTCGGCGAGCAGGCGGCCCTGCTGCACATGACGTCCGGCGGCCGGTTCTCGCTCGGCGTCGGACGTGGCGGCCCGTGGGTGGACCTGGAGGTCTTCGGGGCCGGCCTGGAGGCGTACGAGAAAGGGTTCCCGGAATCGCTCGACCTGCTGCTCCGGTGGCTGAGCGAGCCCCGGGTGGAGGGCAGCGGCGGCCGGTTCGCCTTCCGCGAGGTGGCCGTCGTGCCGCGCCCGCAGGAGGCGCTGCCCGGCCAGGGCGACAGCGGCGGCCCCGAGGTCATCGTCGCCTGCACCTCCCCGTCCAGCGTGCGGCTCGCGGCACAGCGCTGCCTTCCCATGCTGCTCGGCATGCACGTGGGCGACGACGAGAAGGCCGAAATGGTGGCCTTGTGGAACCGGCACGCGCGTGCTTCCGGCCACACCCACGAAAAAATCGCCGCGGCAGAGCACGTCTCCGCCGGAGTCGCACAGATCGCGGACCGGCGCGTGGAGGCGGCCGAGACTTTACAGAAGGCGATGCCCGGCTGGCTGAAGCAGGGTCTGGACGCCCATGTGACCGTGGACGGCAGGCACCGCGCCATGCGGGACCCGGCGGCCTACACCGAGCTGCTCTGCGGGCTGCATCCCGTGGGCACCCCGCAGGTGTGCGCCGACCGGATCGCCGCCACATCGGAGCGCACCGGCATCACGCGCTTCGCCCTCCTCGTGGAAGGCTCGGGCGACCTCGCGGCCACGGAGGAGAACGTGCGGCGGCTGGGCGCCGAAGTACTGCCTCAGCTCGGCTGAGATCTGCCGTCCGCCGAGGAGCTGCCGCTCCGGACTGAAACACCTCCCGCGTACGGAGCGGCAGCAACAGACTTCAGCAGTCCCGCAGTTCAGGCGACTGGTTGAGCAGCTGCCCCCGGATCGAAGTGAAACGGGCGAGCCGGTCGTCCACCGAAGGATCCAGCGGGAACACCGCTACGCGGTGGCAGTTCTGGAATGCCAGACGCACTCCGAAGTGCCGCTGCAGGGCACCACGAATCGCGTCACTCGCGAGCGCGCGCAGCAGCTGCCCGCGTGCCTGCTCGTCCGGCGGCGGAGTCTGGTTGTCGGCGAACTCGCCGCCGTCGACCTTGAGCTGGGCCACCAGGGAGCTGATCATCTCCCATGCGTAAGGCAGGGAGGTCCGGACGCAGTCGACGAATTCTGCTTCGTCGACCTCGCCTCGCTCGGCCTGTTCCAACAGTGCCGGTGAGACGTCGAGCGACATGGGTTCTCCTCTCGCACCCCCGGGGAGCGGGGGCCAACGGACAGGGATGGAGCCCGCCTACGCAGCGTGCACGGATGACGACCTCTTGCTTCTACGGTAGGCACCGGGCGGTGCCCGCACCAGAAGATTGGGCGCATAACCGGCCAGGATCGAACAGGTTCATCGCCGGACAAGTCGCTCGCGCGGGGCTGCGGGGTGGGCGAATCGCGCGCACCGGCCCCGGTCGAGTAGCGTTGCGCCCCATGCGTCTCGTCATTGCCCGATGCTCCGTGGACTACGCGGGCCGGCTCACCGCCCATCTCCCGTCGGCGCCCCGCCTGATCCTCGTGAAGGCGGACGGCAGCGTCTCGATCCACGCGGACGACAGGGCTTACAAACCGCTCAACTGGATGTCTCCGCCCTGCACATTGAAGGAGGGGACGGGGGACGACGCCGGTGTGTGGACCGTCGTGAACAAGGCGGGCGAGAAGCTCATCATCACGATGGAGGAAGTCCTGCACGACTCCTCGCACGAGCTGGGCGTGGATCCCGGCCTCATCAAGGACGGCGTGGAAGCACACCTTCAGGAGCTGCTCGCCGACCGGATCGAGACACTCGGCGAGGGATACTCACTCATTCGTCGCGAGTACATGACGGCGATCGGCCCGGTGGACATCCTCTGCCGCGACGCCGACGGGCAGACCGTCGCCGTCGAGATCAAGCGGCGCGGCGAGATCGACGGTGTGGAACAACTCACCCGTTACCTCGAGCTGTTGAACCGCGACCCGCACCTGGCGCCCGTCAGGGGCATCTTCGCCGCCCAGGAGATCAAGCCGCAGGCCCGCGTCCTCGCCACGGACCGCGGCATCGGCTGCACCGTCCTGGACTACAACGCGCTGCGGGGCATCGAGGACGACAAGCTGCGGCTGTTCTGACCCGCCCGCCGGCTCAGGCGCCGGGCGTCGTCCCGCCGGAGTCGCCCGCCGAGTCCGACTGGTCGGGCGAGGTGGGCGGGTCGTCCGTCGTGGGCGGCGTCGTCGGCGGGGTGGTGGGGGGTGTGGTCGGCGGGGTCGTGGGCGGAGTGGTCGGCGGGTCCGTCGGCTTGTCGGACGGCTTGGTCGGCTTGTCCGAGGGCTTGGTCGGCTTGTCGGACGGCTTCGTGGGCTCGTCGGACGGCTTGTCCGAAGGCTTGCCGGACGGCTTGCCGCTGTCGCTCGGCGTGCCCGAGGGCTTCCCGCTGCCGCTCGGTGTCGGGCCGTCCGAAGTGCCGGCGGTGCCCGGGGTGTCCCCGCGGCTCGTGGAGCCCTTCTGCGGCTCGTCGGCGGTCAGGCCGTCGCCCTCGCCGCCCTCCTTCGCGGACTGCTCGGTCTTGACCTTGTCGCCGGGCGGGTCGTTGTTGTCGGACGTGGCGCCGAGCGTGACGACGGTGCCGAGGACGGCGGCGAGCAGGGCTCCGGCGCCGGCGGCGACGAGGTTGCGCCGGGTGCCGCTGATGATGGAGCGGCGGCTGGGCGCGGGGCCCGACCCCACGGAGGGCGTCAGCTTGCTGGTGACGAGTGTGTCCGGCTCCGGGGGCGGTGCGGGCAGCCCGAAGGCGGCGGGTATGCCGCCGGGGGGCGACGCCGATTCCTCGTAGCGGGCGTCGGGCACCTCTTCGCCCGTGCGCCCGCCGGGCAGCGCGCCGCCCGAGCGGTCGGCGACCAGGGCGAGGGCCCTGCGTCCGGAGATCATGCCGCGCTTGTCGGCGAGCGCGCCGCGCAGCCCGATGGACGCCTCCAGCTCGGCGCGGGCCCGGTCCAGCTGCCCGCCGCAGAGCGCGAGGATGCCCAACTCGTGGTGGAAATACGCCTCTTCGGCGACCTCGCCCGCGTTCCGCGCCGCTTCCTGGCCGGACCGCAGGGCCCGCTCCCAGGCGCCCCAGTCGAGTCCGCCGGCGAAGGCGGGCGCGGCGGTGCGGGCGAGCAGCACGGCCGCGCCCGCCTCGCTGGCGACCAGCGCGCCGAGCGCGGCCTGCACGGCGTCCGCCTCGGCGGCGACGCGCTCCGGGGTGACGGAGGGGTGTCCGGCCCACCAGGCGTAGTGCTGGGCCGCGGTCAGTGCGTGCTGGGCCGCCTCGTCGGCGTATCCGGCGGACTCCAGCTGGGCGCGCACGCCCGCGGCGAGGCGGTAGTGGGCGCCGACCGGGGTGACCAGGGCGCAGCTCACCAGTTCGGCGAGGGCCGCGTCGGCGTGGGTGTCGCCGACGAGGGCGGGCAGGTGGGCCTGGTGGGGCAGTTCGCCGCCGAGCGCGACGGCGAACTTCAGGGTGGCGCGGGCGGACGGGCTGAGCCGTGCGGCGAGCAGGGCCGCGGGCGCGGCGCCGTCGGCGAGCGAGGGCAGCGGGATCTCGGCGTCGCCGTCGAGGCCGGCGTCGAAGGGCGCGTCGACGGGGGTCTCCGCGAAGTAGCCGTGCTCCTCGAAGACGTGCGGGTCGGCGCGGAGCTGGTCGCGCTGGCGGAGCAGGGCGCCCGCCTGGACGAAGCGCAGCGGGAGCCCCTCGGACTCGAACCAGAGGTCGCCCGCCCAGTTGGCCTCCTCGTCGTCGAGGACGCGGCCGACGGCACGCTCCAGGAGTTCCAGGCCGCCGCCCCGGCCGAGGCCGCCGAGGAAGACCTCTTCGAGGTGGGAGTCGGGGGAGGGTGCCGCCACGTCGGGCGTGGTGGCGATGAGGAAGGCGCACTCGGGGGTCGCGTCGAGCAGCTCGTCGAGGCCCGCGCCGCCGAACTCCAGGTCGTCGAGGACGACGACGGCGCCGATGTCGTGGACGAGTTCGAGGAGCAGGGCGCGGTCGGGGCGGTGCAGCGGCGCGTCGTGGACGGCGGCGAAGAGGTCGTGGAGCAGCTCTGTGGGTGTCCTGCGGTAGCCGGAGAGGCGGACGACGCCGTCGGGGGCGAGGTCCGCGCAGTCGTCGGCGACGGCGTCGAGGAGCGCCGTGCGGCCCGATCCGGCGGGCCCGGTGAGCCGTACGGAGCGGCCGCGCGCGAGGAGCCGTACGAGGCGCTCACGCTCCTCCTGGCGCTCCAGGAGCGGCAGCCTGGGCAACGCGGGGCCCGGCGGCACGGGCGGCATCGCGGCCCGGCGCAGTTCGGCGCGCTCGGCGGCGGTGCGCTTGGCGGGCCGCGCCGGCCGCTCCCCGGGCGGGCAGGGTTCGATCTCACTGCCGTCGACGGGGTTCACGGTGAGCAGGAAGTCACCGGAGACGAGCTGGACGGTGCGGGCCAGCGCGGGCGCGGGCTGACCGAAGTCAGGGGTCAGGGGATCGCGCGGCGGCCGCCCCGGGCGCGCCGGTCCGTCGTCGTCGATGCCGTCGTCGATGCCGTCGCGGCCGTACTCTTCGGGTCCCCGGTTCATCGGGTCCATGGTCTCAGCCCCCCAGATGCGTCGTGTGCAGAGCCCCCTCCGGCCTTCGTGCACACTGCGCTGTCGCTTCTGGTCCGGCGCCCCCGTGCGGGTCCGTCTATCGGTGGGCGACCGAACCCTAGACCTTCGCTCAGTATCTATGAGTGGGCGGGGTACCGCCCCGCCCGAGACGTCACAGTCTCGTGAGGATTGTGCGTGAGGTGCGGGTTCAGGAACGTTCAGGCTCTGGGGAGCGATTCGACACCGATGCCGCCTTCGATGGCGAGGATCCGGTGGAGCCGGGTCGCCACGAGGAGGCGCTGCATCTGCGGTGGCACGTGGCGCAGGACGAGTCTGCGGCCGCACCGTCCGGCGCGGCGGTGCGCGCCCATGATGACGCCGAGTCCCGTGGCGTCCCACGAGTCGAGTTCGGAGAGGTCCAGCACCAGGTCGCCGGCGCCGTCGTCGACGGCTGAGTGCAGGACCGTGCGGGCGTCCGCCGCGCTGCGTACGTCGAGGCGTCCCCCGACGACCAGCTGGGCCTGGTCGCCCCTGATGTGCATATGCGCTCCCCGAGAGTGCTGTGTCTGCTGTGACGCCCGATACGTAGGGCGTCTGCGTATGTCACTGCAACTGACTGCCGCTTGGGCGAGGAAGTTGCCGTCTGTAAGCGAACCGATACCGAATTCACTCCGAGGGGTGACCCGCCGGGCGCCGAAGCGCCCGACGGAGCGTCAGACGGCGTACGTCAGTGCTGGTTCAGTGCTTGTAGAACCCTTGCCCGCTCTTGCGCCCGATGTCACCGGCGTCAACCATCCGGCGCATCAGCTCCGGCGGCGCGAACTTCTCGTCCTGGGATTCCGTGTAGACGTTGCTGGTGGCGTGCAGCAGGATGTCGACGCCGGTGAGGTCGGCGGTGGCGAGCGGGCCCATGGCGTGGCCGAAGCCGAGCTTGCAGGCGATGTCGATGTCCTCGGCGGTGGCGACGCCCGACTCGTAGAGCTTGGCGGCCTCGACGACGAGCGCGGAGATCAGCCGGGTCGTCACGAAGCCGGCGACGTCGCGGTTGACGACGATGCAGGTCTTGCCGACCGACTCGGCGAACTCCCGGGTGCGGGCGAGGGTTTCGTCGCTCGTCTTGTAGCCGCGCACCAGCTCGCAGAGCTGCATCATCGGGACCGGCGAGAAGAAGTGGGCGCCGACGACGCGCTCCGGGCGCTCCGTGACGGCCGCGATCTTCGTGATCGGGATGGCGGAGGTGTTGGAGGCGAGCACGGCGTCGTCGCGCACGAGCTTGTCGAGCGTGCGGAAGATCTCGTGCTTGATCTCGAGCTTCTCGAAGACGGCCTCGACGACGATGTCCGCGTCGGCGACGGCGTCCAGGTCGGTGGTGGTCGTGATGCGCGCGAGCGCGGCCTCGGCGTCGTCGGCGGCGAGCTTGCCCTTGCTCACGAACTTGTCGTAGGACGCCTTGATCCCGTCGGTGCCCCGGGTCAGGGCCTCGTCGGTGACGTCGCGCAGGACGACGTCCCAGCCCGCCTGGGCGGAGACCTGAGCGATGCCGGACCCCATGAGTCCGGCTCCGATGACGGCGAGCTTCCGTGCCACTGTTCCGACTCCCCTACCGCTTATCACGCTTGGCTTACACGCTGTTTACGTATGCCTCTCCGGCGCACGTTAGCGTTCGTGAGCGCGCCTGTGGCCGTGAAGAGATGCGCGTCACGCCCACCCGTCGCCCGACCACCGCCCCTCAACGAGGCCTTTCAGGCCGCAGCGCCCCTTTCCAATGACGGACATCACACTGATACGTCTTCGCCACGCCTCATCCGGCGGCGCGCACCGCGTAGTTGAGGACCTTCTCGCCGAGCAGCTCCTCCATCTCGTCGAGCAGTACGAGGGCTTCGCGGGAGACCTCGGCGGGTTCGCGGCGCTTGGACATCTCGTCGCCGATCCAGGCCATGAGCGTGCCGTGGAGCCAGGAGAGCTGACCGGCGATCAGTCCGGGCATGGGGTCGCCCTCGGCGGCGCCGGTGTCCTCCGCGAGGGTCCTGGTGAGGTGTGCCAGCGCTTCCTGCTGGATCTCCCAGAGCCGTGAGCGCAGGGCGTGGGCCTCGGTGATGACCTTCATGAAGTCGGCCCAGCCGGGGAAGAGGCCGATGCCGGGCGAGAGGCCCTCCACGTCCGCGCGCAGCTCGCGCAGGACGGCGGCGGCCGCGGACTCGCCCGCCCGGCGGCCGCGCACATAGCCGGAGAGCCGGTCGACGACGGCCTCGCCCCGGTCGAGGAAGAGGTCCTCCTTGGCCGGGAAGTAGTTGTAGACGGTGTTGACCGAGACGTCGGCGGCCTCCGCGATCTCCGCGATGGTCACGGTGACGAAGCCGTGCTCCAGGAAGAGCCCGGTCGCGACGTCCGAGATCCGCTGCTTCGTCTGCCGCTTCTTGCGCTCCCTCAGTCCCTCACTCATGGCCCCATCCTAGAGACTCTGAAAAGTTGGGGCGGACAGAAACTTGGGGCGATTGCAAAATTTCAGGGAGTCTGTTTTTGTTGACGGCATGGCAATCATCAGCACCTCCGGTCTTGCCCGGACCTTCCAGACCAAGGGCGGCCCCGTCGAAGCCGTGCGCGGCATCGACCTGCGCGTACAGCCGGGCGAGATCCTCGGCTTCCTCGGGCCGAACGGCGCGGGCAAGACCACCACGCTGCGCATGCTGACCACGCTGCTCCCGCCCACCGGCGGCGCCGCCACCGTCGCGGGCTGCGACCTGGCCCGGGACCCGGCCGGCGTCCGGAGCAGGATCGGGTACGTGGCCCAGTCCGGCGGCGTCGACCTGAGCGTCTCCGTACGCGAGGAGCTCGTCACCCAGGGCCGGCTCTACCGCCTGTCGAAGTCCCGCGCCGAGACCCGCGCCGAGGAGCTGGCGCACGACCTCGGCCTCACCGAGCTGATGGAACGCCCCTGCGCGGCGCTCTCCGGCGGCCAGCGCAGGCGGCTCGACATCGCCATGGGGCTCACCCACCGGCCCGAGGTGCTCTTCCTCGACGAGCCCACCACCGGCCTCGACCCGGGCAGCCGGGCCGACCTGTGGAAGCTGGTGCGCAAGCTGCGCGACGACCACGGCACCACGGTCTTCCTCACCACGCACTACCTCGACGAGGCCGACGCGCTCTCCGACCGCCTGGTCGTCGTCGACAAGGGCGTCGTCGTCGCCGAGGGCACACCGAGCGCCCTCAAGCTCCAGTACGGCGGCTCGATCGACGCCACCCTGCAGGACACCTTCCTTGCCATCACCGGGCGCGACGTCGCCCCGGCGGACACGACCCCCGTCGCCGTCTGACCTTCACGAACCGATCCGGGACCCACCATGCCTGCACTGCTCTCCGACACCGCGCTGATCTTCGGGCGGTACGCCCGGCAGACCCTCCGCTCCAAGTTCCAGATCCTCTTCGGCGTCCTCACTCCCCTGCTCTACCTGCTCTTCTTCGGCCCGCTGCTCACCGATCTGCCGCTCGGCTCGCGGGGCGACTCCTGGCAGGTGCTCGTGCCCGGACTGCTGCTCCAACTCGGCCTGTTCGGCGCCACGTTCAGCGGCTTCGCGCTCATCATCGAGAAGCAGTTCGGGGTGGTGGAGCGGATGCGGGTGACGCCCGTCAGCCGCCTCGCGCTGCTCCTCGGCCGCATCCTTCGCGACGCCGCGCTCTTCGTCTTCCAGGCGGTGCTGCTCGTGCTCGCCGCGCTCGTGATGGGGCTCAGGGCGCCGCTCGGCGGCATCCTCATCGGCTTCGCGTTCGTGGCGCTGCTGACCGCGGGGCTCGCCTCGCTCTCGTACGCGCTGGCCATGAAGGTTTCCAAGGCGCACGAGTTCGGGCCCGCGGTGAACGCCATCAGCATGCCCTCGATGCTGCTGTCCGGCCTGATGCTGCCGATGGCGCTCGCGCCGGCCTGGCTGGACGTGCTCTCCCACTTCATGCCGTTCCGCTACCTCGTCGACGCGGTGCGGGCGGGGTACGTCGGCGACTACGCGACCACGACGATGCTGTACGGCGTCCTGATGGCGCTCGCCTTCGTCCTGCTGTCCGTGACGGTGGGCACACGCGTCTACAAGAGGGCCGGAGCGTAACTACGCTGGCCGCATGGTCAATCTGACGCGCATCTACACCAGGACCGGCGACCGGGGCACGACGGCCCTCGGGGACATGAGCCGCACCGCCAAGACCGATCTGCGGATCGCCGCGTACGCCGACGCCAACGAGGCCAACGCGGCCATCGGCACGGCGATCGCGCTCGGCAGCCTCGACGAGGAGGTCGTCAAGGTCCTGGTCCGGGTCCAGAACGACCTCTTCGACGTGGGCGCCGACCTCTCCACCCCCGTCGTCGAGGACCCGAAGTACCCGCCGCTGCGCGTCGAGCAGACGTACATCGACAAGCTGGAGGCGGACTGCGACCGCTTCCTGGAGGAACTGGAGAAGCTCCGCAGCTTCATCCTGCCGGGCGGCACACCGGGCGCGGCACTGCTGCACCAGGCGTGCACGGTGGTGCGGCGGGCGGAGCGGTCGACGTGGGCGGCGTTCGAGGTCCACGGCGAGATCATGAACCCCCTGACCGCCACCTACCTCAACCGCCTCTCCGACCTCCTCTTCATCCTGGCCCGCGCGGCCAACAAGGAGGTCGGGGACGTGCTGTGGGTGCCGGGGGGCGAGCGCTAGGGCCTGTCCGGCGGATCATGCCGCGGGCCGCGGGGTCTGGCACTTCCCCAAGCTCTCGGCTTCGCTCGAGCAGGGGAGACCCCAACCCTGCGGCGTTGTCGTCGGTTGTCAACTCCCCCAAGCTCTCGGCTCCGCTCGAGCAGGGGGCACCCCCATCACGTTGCCGCCCTCCTCCGCCTTGCATCTCGACGCACCAGACCCCGCTCACCTGCACCGACGGGTGGCCGCCACCCCACCGCGACCTGATCCGCCGGACAGGCCCCAGCGCTCACGCCTTCGTCAGGGGCCGGTCCTCGTCCCGGTCGCGCGGGGCCGGTGCCGGGCCCTTCTTCGGGAACAGCGCGTAGCTGAGGGCGATCAGGCCGTGGATGCCCGCCGTGCGCCAGGCCGTGTGCATCCACGACTCCAGCGACGAAGTGCGGCCGGGGTCGTCGACGTACCACATGGCGACCAGCAGCAGCCCGCTCGCGACGGCCGCCGCGACAACGGTGCCGAGCCAGACCTTCGCCTCGTGCAGGGCCCTCGCCCTGCCGTGGCGCGGCGGGCGCGGCACGGGCGTGCCGTCGAAGCGGTGCGCCGCGTGGCCGTCGAGCCACTTCACCGTGCGGTGGCCATGGCCCACGGTGAAGCCGATGTAGAGCGCGGCGAGGCCGTGCTTCCAGCTCGGCTCCGCGCCGTTCTTCAGGTCGACGGCGGTCACGACGAGCAGCAGGACTTCGAGCAGCGGCTCGCACAGGAGGATCGCGATGCCGAGGCGCGGCATGCGCAGCGGGTAGCGGACGGCGAGGCCCGCCGCCAGCAGCACCCAGAAGCCGACCTCGCAGATGACGATCAGCGCGACGATCACGGCGCTCTCCTTACGTTCGCTTCCCCGGTCACCTCTCAAGGTTCGCGTTCCGAAGGCCGCTGATCGTCGTCGTCAGTGACGAACCGGCACTGCATCCTTCGATGTAGCGGACGGTTCCTCCCTCAGGATCAGGCAGGGGGCCGCCCCTCCGTGTTGGATGGACCCATGGCCCTGTCCCTGCCCCGCCCGCAGCGCGTCGACGTGCAGATCGCCGCGGCCAGCCTGCTCTGCGGGCTGACGCTGGAGGCGCTCGGGCTGCACTCCCAGGCGTACCGGCCGTTCGGTGGCCACTGGTCGCTGCTGCCGCTCCTCGTCCTGGCGGGGCTGGAACTGCTGCGCAGCAGCAGGCCGCAGTTCGCCCTGGTGGGCGGCACGCTCGCGCTGGTGGCCGACCAGTTCACGTCGGGCAACCTCGCGTCGATCCTGATGTTCACGGACATCGTCTACGCGGCCGTCGTGTACGGCACCCCGGCCGCCGCCCGGCGCATCCCCGTCACCACGGGCCTGGTGACGGTGGCGGTCACCGTCGGCTTCCTCGCCTGGTTCCAGGAGGCGGAGGCCATCCTCATCGGCTTCGTCACCGGCGTGGTCTCCTTCGCGCCCGCCACCACGGGCGTCCTCGTGCGCAACCACCGCGAGGCCGCCGAGGCGGCGAAGCTGCGGGCCGAGCAGACCGCGCTCCTGGCGGAGATGGACCGGGCCCAGGCCGTCGGCGCCGAGCGCGCCAGGATGGCCCGCGAACTGCACGACATGGTCGCCAACCACCTCTCGGCGATCGCCATCCACTCCACGGCCGCGCTCTCCCTGGACGACCCGGGGACCAGCAAGGACGCGCTCGCCGTCATCCGGGAGAACAGCGTCGAGGGGCTGGCCGAGATGCGCCGCCTCATCGGCATCCTGCGCGACCACACCGGCGACCTGGAGCCCGCGGCCGCCCCCACCCTGGACGGCCTGGGCGCCCTCGTCACCAACGCCCGTACGAACGGACTCGACGTCACCCTCGACGACGCCCGCACCCCGGAGGGCCCGAAGCTGCCCACACCGGTGGAGCTCGCCGCGTACCGGATCGTGCAGGAGTCCCTGACGAACGCCCTGAAGCACGCGTCACCCGGCCGCGTCACCGTGGCGCTCGTCCAAGAACCTCGCGCCCTCACCGTCCGCGTCACCAGCCCCTACGGAGACCCCTCGGGGCCCCGCGCCCCCGGCTCGGGCGCCGGCCTCGTCGGCATGCGCGAGCGCACCGAACTGCTCGGCGGCACCTTCGAATCGGGCCCCGAGAGCAACCCCGACGGCAAGGTCTGGAACGTCTTCGCGACCCTGCCCGTCGACCCCGCCGACGAAGGAGCCAAGGAATGATCCGGGTGCTGGTCGCCGAAGACCAGTCTGCCGTGCGCGCGGGACTCGTCCTGATCCTGCGCAGCGCGTCCGACATCGAGGTCGTCGGCGAGGCGGCGGACGGCGAGGAGGCCGTCGCGCTCGCCCGCGAACTCCGTCCCGACCTGGTCCTGATGGACATACAGATGCCGCGTTTGGACGGGGTGTCGGCGACCCGGCAGGTCGTCGCCGAGGGGCTCGCGGACGTCCTGGTCCTGACCACCTTCGACCTAGACGAGTACGTGTTCGGGGCGCTGCGCGCGGGCGCCTCCGGGTTCATGCTGAAGAACACCGAGGCGAAGGACCTCCTCGAAGGGGTCCGTACGGTCGCGCGCGGCGAGGGCCTGATCGCGCCGGCCGTCACCCGCCGGCTGATCGCCGAGTTCGCCGCCCCTTCGCAGGCGGTACGCGGTGCGAACGCGCCGGACCCGGCCGTCCTCGACAGTCTCACGCGCCGGGAGCGCGAGGTGCTGTCCTGCATCGGAGAGGGCCTGTCGAACGCGGAGATCGCGACCCGTCTCTCCATGGCGGAGGCGACGGTGAAGACGCACGTCAGCCGGCTGCTCGGGAAGCTGGAGCTGCGCAGCCGGGTGCAAGCGGCCGTACTCGCGCAGGAGTTGGGCGTCTGATCCTCGCCTGATCCTCGTCTGATCCGGGCGCCTCGGTGACGGTACGTCACGATCGGGCCAATGGTTCAGACCTCTTGACCGTTGGTCCAGACCTTTCTATTCTCACCGCACTGCGGTGAGCACTCCCCCACGTGTCCACGTGCTCACGGGCGGCGCAGGGTCCCAACCCCTAAGACCCCCCGGATCTCACCCGAGGAGCACCTCGTGCGCTTCATGAAGAGCACCAACCGCTCGAGACTCAAATTCAGACACAAAGCCGTGGCGGGAGTCACCACGCTGCTGCTTCCGCTCGCCACCCTGGTCGCCCTCGGCTCCTCCGCCGAGGCGGCACCCGACGCCGCCCCCGAGGCCACCGCCACGTACGCCAAGACCCAGGACTGGGGCAGCGGCTTCGAGGGCAAGTGGACCATCAAGAACACCGGCACCACCAGCATCAACTCCTGGAACGTCGCCTGGGACTTCCCCACCGGCACCAGGGTGACCTCGGCCTGGGACGCCACCGTCACCAACTCCGGCAACCGCTGGACCGCCAAGAACCTCGGCTGGAACGGGACGCTCGCCCCCGGCGCCTCGGTCTCCTTCGGCTTCAACGGCACCGGCTCCGGCGCACCCTCCAAGTGCGAGCTGAACGGCGCCAGTTGTGACGGCGGCGGCGTCCCCGGCGACAACCCGCCGAGCGCCCCCGGCACCCCGACCGCCTCCGGCATCACCGACACCTCGGTGAAACTCGACTGGAAGGCCGCCACCGACGACAAGGGCGTCAAGAACTACGACGTCCTGCGCGACGGCGCCACGGTCGCGACGGTGACGGACACCTCGTACTCCGACACCGGGCTGACCAAGGGCACCGACTACTCGTACACCGTCCAGGCCCGCGACACCGCCGGCCAGACCGGACCCGCCAGCGGCGCCGTCAAGGTCCGCACCACCGGCGGCGGCGACCCGGGTCCAGGACCCGGTGACAAGGTCAAGCTCGGCTACTTCACCGAGTGGGGCGTCTACCAGCGCAACTACCACGCGAAGAACATCGCGACCTCCGGCTCGGCCGACAAGATCACGCACATCAACTACAGCTTCGGCAACGTCCAGGGCGGCAAGTGCACCATGGGCGACTCCTACGCGGCGATCGACAAGGCCTACACCGCCGACCAGTCCGTCGACGGCGTCGCCGACACGTGGGACCAGCCGCTGCGCGGCAACTTCAACCAGCTGCGCAAGCTGAAGGCCAAGTACCCGAACATCAAGATCCTCTGGTCCTTCGGCGGCTGGACCTGGTCCGGCGGCTTCACCGACGCCATGAAGAACCCGGCGGCCTTCGCCAAGTCCTGCCACGACCTCGTCGAGGACCCGCGCTGGGCCGACGTCTTCGACGGCATCGACCTGGACTGGGAGTACCCGAACGCCTGCGGCCTGTCCTGCGACACGTCGGGACCGGCCGTCTTCAAGAACATGATGCAGGCCTTCCGCACCGAGTTCGGCGCGAAGAACCTCGTCACGGCCGCCATCACCGCGGACGGCTCCAGCGGCGGCAAGATCGACGCCGCCGACTACGGCGGCGCGGCGCAGTACAGCGACTGGTACAACGTGATGACGTACGACTTCTTCGGCGCGTGGGCGGCCAAGGGCCCGACGGCCCCGCACTCCCCGCTCACGTCGTACGCCGGCATCCCGCAGGAGGGCTTCAACAGCGCGGCCGCGATCGCCAAGCTGAAGGCCAAGGGGGTCCCGTCCGCGAAGCTGCTGCTCGGCATCGGCTTCTACGGCCGCGGCTGGACCGGTGTCACCCAGAAGGAGCCGGGCGGCACGGCCACGGGCGCCGCGCCGGGCACCTATGAGGCGGGCATCGAGGACTACAAGGTCCTCAAGAACTCCTGCCCCTCGAACGGCACGATCGCCGGTACGGCGTACGCCCACTGCGGCAGCAACTGGTGGTCCTACGACACGCCGTCCACCGTCCGCTCCAAGATGGCCTGGGCCAAGGAGCAGGGGCTTGGTGGGGCGTTCTTCTGGGAGTTCAGTGGGGACACCAGCAACGGTGAGTTGGTGACCGCCATCAATGACGGCCTGAAGTAGCCGTCCCTGAAACGAAGCCGGGAAGACAGGATCGCCCCCTGTCTTCCCGGCTTCTCCATGCCGTACGAGGTACTACGCCACATTCACCCGCTGGCCGGGCGGCGCCGCCTCCAGCCAAGCCAGGAAACCCGTCAGCGCGTCCTCGCTCATCGCCAGTTCCAGGCGGACGCCGCGGTGCAGGCAGCCGAGGACGATCGCGTCGGAGAGCAGGGCCAGCTCTTCCTCGCCGTCGGGGGCGCGGCGGTCGACTACCTCGATGGCGGAGCGCTCCAGGACACGGCGCGGCCGGGGAGCGTACGAGAAGACGCGGAACCATTCGACGCGGTCACCGTTGTAGCGGGCTACCCCGTACCCCCAGCCCTTGCCGGACGTGTCGCCCTTCTCGGGGGCGTCCCAGCGCAGGCTGCAGTCGAAGGTGCCGCCGGAGCGCTGGATCAGCCGGCGCCGCAGTCCGAAGACGAAGAGCCCCACCAGAACCAGCACGATCAAAGCAAGTCCGCACACGAGCAGAGTGAGGATCATCGGCACCGACCTCCTCGCCTCTACTGTCGGCCTACAGGCCGGCAACGGACCAATACATTGCACCCGCATTGCCTCAGCCGCGACCCGGTCCGGAATGTTCCCGGACCTGGCCGCGGCTGAGTCACGTTACGCCGCGCGCTGGGGTCAGCGCGTCGCCACCGCACGCAGACGGACGTCGGCGCGCCGCTCGGCGGAGGCGTCGGCCTCCGACTTCGCGCGCTCCAGCGCCCGCTCCGCACGCTTGACGTCGATCTCGTCGGACAGCTCCGCGATCTCGGCCAGGAGCGACAGCTTGTCGTCCGCGAAGGAGATGAATCCTCCGTGGACGGCGGCCACGACCGTGCCGCCGTCGCTCGTACGAATGGTCACCGGGCCCGACTCCAGCACACCGAGCAGCGGCTGGTGACCGGGCATGACGCCGATGTCGCCGGACGTGGTGCGCGCGACGACCAGGGTGGCCTCACCGGACCAGACACTGCGGTCCGCTGCGACCAGCTCGACATGCAGCTCAGCAGCCAAGGGTGGCTCCTCGGGTCACCACCCGGCGGTTCAGCCGGGTGTTGGGTCAAATTCTAGTGGGCGTACGGGGAGGGACGGGACACGGCCCCCGCGGGGGTGACCCGTCCCTCACCGTCATGAGCTACAGAGCTCAGGAGACGCCGAGCTCCTTGGCGTTCTTCTTGAGGTCCTCGAGACCACCGCACATGAAGAAGGCCTGCTCGGGGAAGTGGTCGTACTCGCCGTCGCAGATCGCGTTGAACGCCGCGATCGACTCCTCGAGGGACACGTCCGAGCCGTCCACGCCGGTGAACTGCTTGGCGGCGTGGGTGTTCTGCGACAGGAAGCGCTCCACGCGACGGGCGCGGGCGACGACGAGCTTGTCTTCCTCGCTGAGCTCGTCGATACCGAGGATCGCGATGATGTCCTGGAGGTCCTTGTACTTCTGCAGGATCCCCTTGACGCGCATGGCGCAGTCGTAGTGGTCCTGCGCGATGTAGCGCGGGTCCAGGATGCGGGACGTGGAGTCCAGCGGGTCCACGGCCGGGTAGATGCCCTTCTCCGAGATCGGACGGGAGAGCACCGTCGTCGCGTCGAGGTGGGCGAACGTGGTGGCCGGGGCCGGGTCGGTCAGGTCGTCCGCGGGGACGTAGATCGCCTGCATCGAGGTGATCGAGTGACCACGGGTCGACGTGATGCGCTCCTGGAGGAGACCCATCTCGTCGGCCAGGTTCGGCTGGTAACCCACCGCGGACGGCATGCGGCCGAGCAGGGTCGAGACCTCGGAACCGGCCTGGGTGAAGCGGAAGATGTTGTCGATGAAGAACAGCACGTCCTGCTTCTGCACATCGCGGAAGTACTCCGCCATGGTCAGACCGGCCAGGGCGACACGGAGACGCGTGCCCGGCGGCTCGTCCATCTGGCCGAAGACCAGCGCGGTCTTGTCGAGAACGCCGGCCTCCTCCATCTCGACCATGAGGTCGTTGCCCTCACGGGTGCGCTCGCCGACACCGGCGAAGACGGAGACACCGTCGTGCAGCTTGGCCACACGGACGATCATTTCCTGGATCAGCACGGTCTTGCCGACACCGGCACCACCGAACAGACCGATCTTTCCACCCTTGACGTACGGGGTGAGGAGGTCGACGACCTTCAGGCCGGTCTCGAACATCTCGGTCTTCGACTCGAGCTGGTCGAAGGCCGGGGCCTTGCGGTGGATCGTCCAGCGCTCGGCGTCGGCGACCGTCGACGGGTCGTCGTTCAGGACCTCGCCGAGCGTGTTGAACACACGGCCCTTGGTCACGTCGCCGACCGGCACCGAGATGCCCTTGCCGGTGTTGGTGACCGGGGCCTGGCGGACCAGGCCGTCGGTGGGCTGCATCGAGATCGCGCGGACCACGCCGTCACCCAGGTGCTGGGCGACCTCGAGGGTCAGCGTCTTCTTCGCGCCCTCGGTCGACGGGTCGTCGACCTGGACGTGCAGGGCGTTGTAGATCTCCGGCATCGCGTCGACGGGGAACTCCACGTCGACGACCGGGCCGATCACCCGGGCGACGCGGCCCGTGGCAACGGCCGTCTCAACAGTGGTCGTCATTACTTGTCACTCCCCGCGGTCGCGTCGGCCAGCGCTGCTGTGCCGCCGACGATCTCGCTGATTTCCTGGGTGATTTCGGCCTGGCGGGCCGCGTTGGCAAGCCGGGAGAGGCTGTTGATCAGATCCCCGGCGTTGTCGGTCGCCGACTTCATCGCGCGGCGCGTGGCGGCGTGCTTGGAGGCAGCCGACTGGAGCATCGCGTTGTAGATACGGCTCTCGACGTACCGCGGCAGCAGGGCGTCGAGGACGTCCTCCGCCGACGGCTCGAAGTCGTACAGCGGAAGGATCTCGTCCTTGCCGGACTTCGACTCCTCCGCGACCTCTTCGAGGCTGAGCGGCAGCAGGCGGCCGTCGATGGCCGTCTGCGTCATCATCGAGATGAACTCGGTGTAGACGATGTGGAGTTCGTCCACGCCGCCCTCCGCCGTCTCCTTCTCGATCGCCTCGATCAGCGGCACCGCGACCTTCTTGGCGTCCGCGTACGTGGGCTCGTCGGTGAAGCCCGACCACGACTCCACGACCTTGCGCTCGCGGAAGTTGTAGTGGGACAGACCGCGGCGGCCGACGATGTACGTGTCGACCTCCTTGCCCTCGGCCTCCAGGCGCGCGGTCAGCTGCTCCGCGGCCTTGATGGCGTTCGAGTTGAAGGCGCCGGCCAGTCCGCGGTCGCTCGTGAGGAGCAGCACCGCGGAACGGGTCGCCGTCTCCGGCTCGGTCGTCAGCGGGTGCTTCGTGTTCGAGCCGGTGCCGACCGCCGTGACCGCGCGGGTGAGCTCGGTCGCGTACGGCGTGGACGCCGTCACCTTGCGCTGGGCCTTGACCACGCGCGAGGCGGCGATCATCTCCATCGCCTTGGTGATCTTCTTGGTCGCGGTGACGGATTTGATACGACGCTTATAGACCCGGAGCTGGGCTCCCATGAGTCAGGTCCCTTCCGTCGTCACTTGCCGGCGGCGGCCGGAGCGTCCTCGCCGAGAAGCTTCCCGTCCGAGGTCTCGAACTGCTTCTTGAACGCCGCGATCGCGTCGCCGACGGCCTGCAGCGTGTCGTCCGACATCTTGCCGCCCTCCTTGATGGAGGTCATGAGGCCCTGCTCCTGCCGGTGCAGGTAGGCGAGGAGCTCACGCTCGAAGCGGCGGATGTCGTTGACCGGCACGTCGTCCATGCGACCGGTGGTACCGGCCCACACGGAGACGACCTGGTCCTCGGTCGCCATCGGCTCGTACTGCGGCTGCTTGAGCAGCTCGACCATGCGCTGACCGCGCTCCAGCTGCGCCTTCGACGCGGCGTCCAGGTCGGAACCGAAGGCGGCGAACGCCTCCAGCTCACGGAACTGGGCGAGGTCCACGCGCAGACGGCCGGAGACCTGCTTCATCGCCTTGTGCTGCGCGGAACCACCGACTCGGGAGACGGAGATACCGACGTTCAGCGCGGGGCGCTGACCGGCGTTGAAGAGGTCCGACTCCAGGAAGCACTGGCCATCGGTGATGGAGATGACGTTGGTCGGGATGAACGCCGACACGTCGTTCGCCTTGGTCTCGACGATCGGGAGACCCGTCATCGAGCCCTTGCCCAGCTCGTCCGAGAGCTTCGCGCAGCGCTCGAGCAGACGCGAGTGCAGGTAGAAGACGTCACCCGGGTAGGCCTCGCGCCCCGGCGGGCGGCGGAGCAGCAGGGACACGGCGCGGTAGGCGTCGGCCTGCTTCGAGAGGTCGTCGAAGATGATGAGGACGTGCTTGCCCTCGTACATCCACTGCTGGCCGATGGCCGAACCGGTGTAGGGCGCCAGGTACTTGAAGCCCGCCGGGTCGGACGCCGGGGCGGCGACGATGGTCGTGTACTCCAGCGCGCCGGCCTCTTCGAGGGCACCGCGCACGGAGGCGATGGTGGAGCCCTTCTGACCGATGGCGACGTAGATGCAGCGCACCTGCTTGTTCACGTCGCCCGTGCGCCAGTTGTCGCGCTGGTTGATGATCGTGTCGACGGCCAGGGCGGTCTTGCCGGTCTGGCGGTCACCAATGATCAGCTGACGCTGGCCACGGCCGATCGGGGTCATCGCGTCGACGGCCTTGTAGCCGGTCTCCATCGGCTCGTGCACCGACTTGCGCTGCATGACCGTGGGGGCCTGCAGCTCGAGGGCGCGACGTCCGCTGGTCTCGATCTCGCCGAGGCCGTCGATCGGGGTGCCGAGGGGGTCGACGACGCGGCCGAGGTAACCCTCGCCCACGGCGACGGAGAGCACCTCACCGGTGCGCTGCACCGGCTGGCCCTCCTCGATACCGCTGAACTCGCCGAGGATGACGGCGCCGATCTCGCGCTCTTCCAGGTTCAGCGCGAGACCGAGGGTTCCGTCCTCGAACTTCAGCAGTTCGTTCGCCATCGCCGAGGGCAGGCCCTCGACCTTGGCAATACCGTCGCCGGCGACGGTGACCGTACCGACCTCCTCGCGCGAGGCCGCGTCCGGCTTGTACGCCTGGACAAAGTTCTCCAGCGCGTCCCGGATCTCCTCCGGCCGGATCGTGAGCTCCGCCATCTGGGTTCCCTGCTCTCCTTGTTGGGCCCGAAGTTTTCTTGGGGGGTCTGGGGTCAGCCCCCAGGAATCCTCTGCACGGCCCAACTAGGGCCGTAGGTCGTGCTTCTTGTCTTACTGACCGGCCACGCGGCGGCCGGCTTCCTCGATGCGGTCCGCGATGGAGCCGTTGATGACCTCGTCGCCCACCTGGACCCTGATCCCGCCGAGGACCGTGGGGTCCACGTCGAGGTTGAGGTGCATCGGGCGTCCGTACACCTTCGCCAGGACGGCGCCGAGGCGCTCCTTCTGCCGGTCCGAGAGCGGAACGGCGGAAGTGACGACGGCGACCATGCGGTTGCGGCGGTCCGCGGCCAGCTTGGCGAGGGACTCCAGTCCGTCTTCCAGGCTACGTCCACGCGGCGCGGTGACGAGGCGCTCGACGAGACGCTCCGTGACGTCCTCGGCGCGGCCCCCGAGCAGGCTGCGCAGCAGCTCGCTCTTGGCCGTGCCCGTCGCGGCGCGGTCGGTCAGCGCGGCCCGCAGCTCGGTGCTGGAAGAGACGATCCGGCCGAACCGGAAGAGCTCGTCCTCGACGTTGTCCAGGGCGCCGGCCTTCTGCGCGCCGGTCAGGTCGGCGAGGTTGGCGAGCTCCTCGATGGCGTCCACCAGGTCACGCGACTGCGACCAGCGCGAGCGGACCATGCCGGCCACCAGGTCGGCGGTCTCGCCGCCCACCTGGCCGGACAGCAGGCGTCCCGCCAGCTCGGCCTTGGCCTCACCGGACTGCGACGGGTCGGTGAGGACCCGGCGCAGCGAGACCTCGCGGGCGAACAGCGCCGTGACGGCGGCCAGCTCGTCCGCGAGCTGCTTGGCGTCGACCGAGGTGCTGTCCGTCAGCGCGTCGAGACGCTCGCGCGCGGCGGCCAGTGCCTCGCGGCTCGCTCCGTGCGCTGTCATCGAGCTGCCTCGGCCTTCTCCTCGAGCTCGTCGAGGAAGCGGTCGATGGTGCGGCTCTGGCGGGCGGAGTCCTCGAGGGACTCACCGACGAGCTTGCCGGCCAGGTCGGTGGCCAGCTGGCCCACGTCCTGACGCAGCGACTGCGCGGCGGCCTTGCGGTCGGCCTCGATCTGGGCGTGACCGGCGGCGACGATCTCCTCGCGCTGACGCTGGCCCTCGGCCCGCATCTCGGCGATGAGCGTGGCGCCCTGCTCCTGCGCCTCCTGGCGCAGACGCGCGGCCTCGTGCCGGGCCTCGGCGAGCTGAGCCTTGTACTGCTCAAGAACGCTCTGGGCCTCGGTCTGAGCGGCCTCGGCCTTCTCGATACCGCCTTCGATCGCCTCCCGTCGCTCTTCCAGAACCTTGTTGATGTTCGGGAGGAGCTTCTTCCAGAAGAAGAAGAAGACGATGGCGAAGGCGATGGCGCCGACGAGCAGCTCAGGACCCGGCGGGACGAGCGGGCTCTGCTCTTCCTCGGCCGCCAGCTGAACCAGGTTGGCGATCACATCAGTGCCTTTCGTCGAAAAGTGTCAGTAAGAAGTGCTTACTTACCGAACACGAACGGCATAACGATGCCGATGAGGGCGAGCGCCTCACAGAAGGCGAAGCCGAGGATCTGGTTGGCGCGGATCAGGCCGGCAGCCTCGGGCTGACGGGCGAGAGCCTGCGTGCCGTTACCGAAGACGATGCCGACGCCGATGCCGGGGCCGATGGCCGCGAGGCCGTAGCCGATGGAACCGAGGGAGCCGGAGACGCCAGCGGCGAGTTCGAGGGTCGCGGACATGCCGTTACTTCCTTCTCTTTCATGGGCCGGTGGGGGTTGGCCACCGGGCGATCTGGGGGTTGGGGAGCAGGGGCTCAGTGATGCTCGGCGAGAGCGCCCTGGATGTACGTGCAGGCGAGGAGTACGAAGACGTACGCCTGGACGGCCTGCACGAAAAGCTCGAAGAGGATCATGACCATGGTCATCACGAAGGAGACGCCCGCGGCCGGGATCATGTAGCTGTTCAGCAGGTACCAGGAGGCGACGGTGAACATCACCAGCATCAGGTGACCGGCGAACATGTTGGCGAAGAGTCGCACCGCGTGCGTGAAGGGGCGCACGAGCAGGTTCGAGAAGAACTCGATGAACGACACGAGCCACTTGATCGGGCCGAGCGAGTTGTCGTAGCCCGTGATGTTCTTCCAACCGCCCACGAAACCGTGGCGCTTGAAGGTCAGGGACACCCAGAGCACGTAGACCAGGAGCGCGAGAACGATCGGGTACGCGATGACCGACGAGACCGGGAACTGGGCCAGCGGAATCACGGACCAGATGTTCATGATCCATACGAAGAAGAAGATCGAGACCATCAGGGGGACGTACTTCTCGCCCTCCTTCTTGCCGAGGGTCTCGTAGACGATTCCGCGTCGTACGAAGTCGTATCCGGCCTCACCGATCATCTGCAGCTTGCCCGGGACCAGCTTGGCCTTGCCGAACGCCACGTAGAAGAAGGTGACGACGACGAGCGTGGTCAGCAGGGCGAGCAGCATGACCTTGTTGAACTCGAACCCGCCGACGGTGAAGATCGGCTTGAAGAGGAACGAGTGCAGACCCGGAGCCGGGAAGCCACAGCCGTTGTCGGACATGATCCGACAGCTCCAGTCAAAGGCGAGCTCAGTTTGGTCAGCACTCACCGCGGGCTCCTTCGGCGTGACGCATAGGTACGGCAACCTCGTTGTCGTGTCGGCGCGGCACGCGGCCGCGGTTCGGCACCGGACTGGTGTTTCGGAAGTGTGAGCGGCGTTCAGGCATCGAGCCTCGCGATCGTGCAGGCGTCAGCTCAGATGCCCGCGCCAGCAGTGCCGCAGTTGGCACCGGACGATAGCAGCATCTCGAACGGCCATTTATCCCGCCCCTACCCATCACGTCGACGACCCCGACTTCTCCGGCTTGTCCTTCTTCTCGGAGTCGCTGTAGGAGTCGGGATCGACGTAAAGGATCTTGGCTTTCATGTGCGCGCGGGCCTGCGAGGCCATCCACGCGACGGTGGCCACCACAAGTCCGACGGCGAACGCCTTCGGGTTGAACAGAGTCGTGTCCTTGAACAGGGCCACGAAGAAGAGCAACAGCAACAGCTGGGCGACATAAAGCATCATGCCCATCGCCTGAAACAGCTGCGGAAGCGATTTTGCCGTCCGCTGAAGGACGAAGAGACCGAGCCCCATGAAGGCGATGACGACCACGGTGCCGACGACAGCTCCGATGGCCCCCTTTCCGCCGGCCACCACGGCACTGACCGCGGCGACGATCGCGCCGACGGCAGCTGTGGGCACAGCGGACTGGAGGAGATTTCGGGTGTCTTGAGACGGCATGGCGGCAGCTCCGCTTACTGATGGGGGCAGGGTGTCGTCATGGACGAGCGTAGACCCGGGTCGAGAGGGGGCCTCGGGCCGCTGGACCGTCGCACTACGGTCCTTCGGCTCTATCCCGGGATCTCGTGAACCGTATCACAAACTATTTGATGAGGTCTTTACCTGCTTGGTGTGCCCACTGTCACACATGAGAAGTAATCCGCGCGCATGTGCACCCAGCGGGGCAACTTGTCTGGTAATGGGGCGATTTCGAGACGGGCGTCAACGTGACGTCTCCGCTTCCCGTCGCTCCTCGAAGCGAGAGCGGGCGCCGATCGCGGTCGCTCCGTTGACGCCCACGGGGACCGGAGCCTCCTCCTCCGCCGGCATCGCGTCGTGGGCGGCCGGTTCGGCGGCGGCAGCGGCGCGACGCCGGTAGCGCGGCGGCACGAAGGCCTCCGCCCAGCGCGGCGTGCGCGGCGTGAAGCGCGGCAGCAGGAGCAGCACGAGCCCGAGCGCGCTGAGGGCGACGATCAGCAGCAGGATCCACATGCTCGTCGAGTGCACCGAGTACGCGACGGTGCCGAAGGCGATGAGCGCCGACCAGAAGTACATGATCAGCACCGCGCGGCTGTGCGAGTGGCCGATCTCCAGGAGCCGGTGGTGGAGGTGGCCGCGGTCGGCGGCGAACGGGGACTTGCCGTTCCAGGTGCGCCGGACGATGGCGAGGACCAGGTCCGCGAAGGGGATCGCGATGATCGTGAGCGGCATCAGGAGCGGGATGAAGACCGGCAGCATCGCGTGCGTGGCATCGCGGCCGCCGCCGAAGTTCAGCTTCATCGCGGCCGGGTCGACCTGTCCGGTGACGGAGATCGCGCCCGCCGCGAGGACGAGCCCGATGAGCATCGAGCCCGAGTCGCCCATGAAGATCCGGGCCGGGTGCATGTTGTGCGGCAGGAAGCCCAGGCACATGCCCATGAGGATGGCGGCGAAGAGGGTGGCGGGGGCCGCGGCCTCGATGCCGTAGCCGTACCAGATGCGGTAGGCGTACATGAAGGACGCCGCCGAGGCGATGCAGACCATGCCCGCCGCGAGGCCGTCGAGGCCGTCGACGAAGTTGACGGCGTTGATGGTGATGACGACGAGCGCGACCGTGAGCAGGGTGCCCTGCCCGGAGGTGAGCGAGACCGTGCCGACGCCGGGGACGGGGATCCACAGGATCGTCAGACCCTGCATGACCATGACGCCGGCGGCGATCATCTGGCCGCCGAGCTTGATCAGCGCGTCGATCTCGAACTTGTCGTCCAGGACGCCGATCAGCCAGATCAGCGCCGCTCCGGAGAGCAGCGCGCGCGGTTCGTTGGAGTTCTCGAAGACCGTGTTCAGGTTCGGCAGGTGGTCGGCGACCAGGAGGCCCGCGCACAGGCCGAAGAACATCGCGATCCCGCCGAGCCGGGGCGTGGGCTCCCGGTGCACGTCACGAGCGCGGATCTCCGGCATGGCACCGGCCACGATCGCGAACTTCCGCACCGGGCCGGTCAGCAGGTAGGTCACCGCAGCCGTGATGCAGAGCGTCAGCAGGTATTCACGCACGGGCTTCCCCACAGGTTTCGCTGGCCGTCACAGCCCCACACCCTAGCTTTGCGCGCATACGGTTGGGGACTTCCGGGTAGCGACGATGGTTGCACGAGGTCCCACGAGCCCCTGACGCGGCCGTCCCTCACCGGGCCGGGTACGGCGGAAATCTTCCCACCAGTTCGCGTACCTCTTCTCGTACGTTCGACTCCTCGCGCACCGCTGCGAGCAGCAGGCCCGCGACGCGCGCCATGTCCTGGCCGCCCATGCCCTGGGTCGTGACGGCCGCGGTGCCGAGGCGCAGGCCGCGCGCCTCGCCGTGCGGCAGGGCGCAGGTGTCGAGGTAGATGCCGGCCGCCGCGAGCCTGCCGCGGGCGGTCCGCGCGTCCACTCCCAGGGGTGCGGGGTCGGCCAGCACCAGGTGGGTGTCCGTACCGCCGGTGGTGATCGCGAGCCCTCCGGCGGCCAGCGCCTGTGCCAGCATGCGCGCGTTGTCGACCACCTGATGGGCGTACGCCGTGTAGGCGGGTGTCGCCGCCTCTCCGAAGGCGACGGCCTTGGCGGCGATCGTGTGCATCTGGGCGCCGCCCTGCGTGAACGGGAAGACGGCCCTGTCGATCCGTTCGGCGAGGCCGGCGCCGCACAGCAGGAGGCCGCCCCGCGGGCCGCGCAGGACCTTGTGGGTGGTCGCGCAGACGACGTCGGCGTACGGCACCGGGCTGGGCGCCGCTCCCCCGGCGATCAGGCCCATGGGGTGCGCGACGTCGGCGATGAGGTAGGCGCCCACGTCGTCGGCGATCTCCCGGAAGGCCGCGTAGTCGATGTGCCGGGGATAGGAGATGGAGCCGCAGACGATGGCCTTGGGGTGGTGCGAGCGGGCGATGGCGTGCACCTGGTCGTAGTCGAGCAGGCCGCTCTCGGGGTCCACTCCGTAGCCGACGAAGTCGAACCATCTGCCGGAGAAGTTGGTGGGTGAGCCGTGCGTGAGGTGTCCGCCGTACGGGAGTCCCATCGCCAGGACCGTGTCGCCGGGCCGCAGCAGCGCGGCGTACGCGGCGAGGACGGCGGAGGAGCCGGAGTGCGCCTGCACGTTGGCGTGCTCGGCGCCGAACAGGGCCTTGGCGCGGTCGACGGCGATCCGCTCGGCGATGTCGACCAGTTCGCAGCCGCCGTGGTGGCGGGCGCCGGGGTAGCCCTCGGCGTACTTGTTGGCGAGCGGCGAGCCGAGGGCGGTGAGGACGGCGGTCGACGTGAAGTTCTCGGCGGCGATCAGCTGGAGCGCGTCGGACTGCCGGGCGGCCTCGCCGATGAGGACATCGGCGAGTTCGGGGTCCTGCCGGCGCAGCCCTTCGAGATCCGTGTACGCGGCGGAAGCGGTGGGGGTGGCGGGTGCGGTGCTGACCGTGCTGACCGTGCTGAGCGACATCGTGGGCTCCGGGGCCGTGCGGGGGGTGACCTCAGATCCAATGTAGGCCGCTACATGTGCGCGGGCACCCCGGTCAGCGCCGTCACCACCGGGTCGAGTGCCTGGTTGATCTCGTCGCCCACGGAACGGAAGAACGGCAGGGGCGCACCGTACGGGTCGTACACCTCGTCGGCCTCCACGCTCGGCGCGAGGAGCCAGCCGCGCAGCGCGGCGGCGGCCCGGACCAGCGCCCGCGCCCGCTCGACCACGCCGTTGCCGTCGGGCTCGGGCAGGGTCGTGGGGTCTATGGCCCGCACGAGCCGGGTGAACTCCTTGAGCGTGAAGGTGCGCAGGCCCGCCGAGTGACCCATGGAGATGACCTGCGCCCGGTGATCCCGGGTGGCGGTCAGGACCAGGTCGGCGCGGATGACGTGGTCGTCGAGGAGCTCGCGCCCCATGAAGCCGCTGGCGTCCGCGCCGAAGTCGGCGAGGACCGTCTCTGCGTTGGTCTCCATGGGGGCGCCCTCGTGGCCCCAGGTGCCCGCGCTCTCCACGATGAGGCCGCCGGTGAGGGGGTCGCCGAGGCGGTCGGCCAGGGCATGCCTGGTCAGCCGCTCGGTGATCGGCGAGCGGCATACGTTGCCGGTGCTGACGTGGAGGATGCGGAAGGCGCCCGCAGAGCCCGGGAATCCCGCTATGCCACGCCCCGTCTCAGGGGCTGTCAATTCGCCACCTCGAGGTCGGGTACCACCTTGCGCAGCTCGTCGGCGGTCAGCGCGCCCGCGCGGAGCAGCACCGGCACCTTGCCCGTGACGTCGACGATCGACGACGGGACGATGCCGGGGGTCGGGCCGCCGTCCAGGTACACGGAGACGGAGTCGCCGAGCATCTCCTGCGCGGCGTCGCAGTTCTCGGGGGCGGGGTGCCCGGTGAGGTTGGCCGAGGAGACGGCCATGGGGCCGACCTCGGTGAGCAGTTCGATGGCGACGGGGTGCAGCGGCATGCGGATGGCGACCGTGCCGCGGGTGTCGCCGAGGTCCCACTGGAGGGACGGCTGCTGCTTGGCGACCAGGGTGAGGGCGCCGGGCCAGAAGGCGTCGACGAGCTCCCAGGCCATCTCGGAGAAGTCGGTGACCAGGCCGTGCAGGGTGTTCGGGGAGCCGATCAGGACGGGCGTGGGCATGTTGCGGCCGCGGCCCTTGGCGTCCAGCAGGTCCGAGCACGCCTCCGGGGTGAAGGCGTCGGCGCCGATGCCGTAGACGGTGTCGGTGGGCAGCACGACCAGCTCGCCACGGCGGACGGCGGACGCGGCCTCGCGCAGACCGGTCGTACGGTCGGTCGCGTCGTTGGTGTCGTATCGCCGTGCCATTAGTCCGGACTCCTCACTGAAAAGCTGACACTGATGATCTGGGTCGTCACGGCATCGCCTTGCGGGCGGTCGCGAAGCGCGGGCGGTTGTTCAGGTCGGGGTGGTCGGCCGCGTCGGCCCAGCCCCGTTCCTCGGTGAAGATCCACGGGACCTGGCCGCCCTGGGTGTCCGCGTGCTCGATGACGACGACTCCGCCGGGGCGGAGGAGCCGGTGGGCGGTGCGCTCGATGCCGCGGATCAGGTCGAGGCCGTCCTCGCCGGAGAAGAGGGCGAGTTCGGGGTCGTAGTCGCGGGCCTCCGGGGCGACGTACTCCCATTCGGTGAGCGGGATGTACGGCGGGTTGGAGATGACGAGGTCGACCTGCCCGTCGAGCTCCGGGAAGGCGTCCCTGGCGTCTCCGCGGCGGAGGTCGACCCTGGACCCCTCGACGTTCTTCCGCGTCCATTTGAGGGCGTCCTCGGACAGCTCCACGGCGTGCACCCGCGAGCGCGGGACCTCCTGTGCCATGGCGAGCGCGATGGCGCCGGAGCCGGTGCACAGGTCGACGATGAGCGGTTCGACGACGTCCATCGCGCGGACGGCGTCTATGGCCCAGCCGACGACGGACTCGGTCTCCGGGCGGGGCACGAAGACGCCGGGGCCGACCTGCAGCTCCAGGTAGCGGAAGAAGGCGCGCCCGGTGATGTGCTGGAGCGGTTCGCGGGCCTCACGGCGCGCGATCGTCTCCCAGTAGCGGGCGTCGAAGTCCGAGTCCTTGACGGAGTGCAGCTCGCCCCGCTTCACGCCGTGCACGAAGGCGGCGAGCTCCTCCGCGTCGTTGCGCGGCGAGGGCACGCCGGCGTCGGCCAGCCGCTGGGTGGCCTGGGCCACTTCCGCGAGCAGCAGGTTCACGCTGGTCCTCCGGGGGCGTCGTACGGGATGGGGCGTCAGGCTGCGGCGAGCTTGGCCGCGGAGTCCGCGTCGACGCAGGCCTGGATGACCGGGTCGAGGTCTCCGTCGAGCACCTGGTCCAAGTTGTACGCCTTGAAGCCGACGCGGTGGTCCGAGATCCGGTTTTCCGGGAAGTTGTACGTCCGGATCTTCTCGGAGCGGTCGACGGTGCGGACCTGGCTGCGGCGGGCGTCCGCGGCCTTGCTCTCCGCCTCTTCCTGGGCCGCCGCGAGGAGCCTGGAGCGCAGAATACGCATCGCCTGCTCCTTGTTCTGCAGCTGGCTCTTCTCGTTCTGGCAGGAGGCGACGACGCCGGTGGGCAGGTGCGTGATGCGCACCGCGGAGTCGGTGGTGTTGACGGACTGGCCGCCGGGCCCGGAGGAGCGGTAGACGTCGATCCGCAGGTCGTTCGCGTGGATCTCGACGTCGATCTCCTCGGCCTCGGGCGTCACCAGGACACCGGCGGCGGAGGTGTGGATGCGGCCCTGGGACTCGGTGGAGGGCACGCGCTGCACGCGGTGCACGCCGCCCTCGTACTTCAGCCGCGCCCAGACGCCCTGGCCCGGTTCGGTGGCGCCCTGGCCGCCCTTGGTCTTCACCGCGACCTGGACGTCCTTGTACCCGCCGAGCTCGGACTCGGTGGAGTCGATGATCTCGGTCTTCCAGCCGACGCGCTCGGCGTACCGCAGGTACATGCGCAGCAGGTCGCCGGCGAACAGCGCCGACTCGTCGCCGCCCGCGCCCGCCTTGATCTCCAGGATGACGTCCTTGTCGTCGGACGGGTCCCGGGGCACGAGCAGCAGCCGGAGCTTCTCGGTGAGCGCCTCGCGCTCCCGCTCCAGCTCCTTGACCTCGGCGGCGAAATCGGGGTCGTCGGCCGCGTACTCGCGCGCGGTCTCGATGTCGTCCCCGGTCTGCTTCCAGGAGCGGTATGTCGCCACGATCGGGGTCAGCTCGGCGTAGCGCTTGTTGAGCTTGCGCGCGTTGGCCTGGTCGGCGTGGACCGCCGGGTCGGCGAGCTTCTTCTCGAGATCGGCGTGTTCGCCGATCAGTTCCTCGACCGCCTCGAACATCGGGGGCTCCTGGTTTTCTACGCGAAGGTTCTACGCGAGCGTTCTACGCGAATCGGCTGCGGGACGGCAAAAGCGCCGGTCCCGGCCACCCCCTCCCGAGGGCGGCCGACGACCGGCGCAGTGGCTCGCTACTTGTTGGCGCCAGCAGCCTTGCCGAAGCGGGCCTCGAAGCGGGCCACGCGGCCACCGGTGTCGAGGATCTTCTGCTTGCCCGTGTAGAACGGGTGGCACTCGGAGCAGACCTCGGCACGGACGCGGCCGCTGGGGATCGTGCTACGGGTGGTGAACTCGGCGCCACAGGTGCAGCTGACCTGGGTCTCGAAGTACTCGGGGTGGATGTCGCGCTTCAAGGTGTCTCCTAGTTTCGGGAGGGCGCCGGGTCGTACGCGCGGATTGCTCGTACGTGAACCGGGGCCGACGTACCAGTCTGCCAGGACCGGCCGTATCTCCCAAAACCGGGGTAGGTGCCGATCTATTCCGCGCTCTTCCCGCGGGGCCGCGACCGGCTCAGTGGCCGGCGACCACGGAGCCCACGTCGCCCTTGTCGCCCGCGGACTTCTCGGTGGCGGACTTCGGGATGGGCCTGTCGGCCCGCAGCGCGTCCCAGACCTGCTGGTCGGCCTCTTCGAGGGGCAGGACGCGGTTGGGGTCGGCGGGGTCGTACTGGATGGGCAGCGTGACCATCTTCATGTCGCCCGCGCCGATGCCCTTGAGGCCGTTCGCGAAGCTCGCCAGGCTCTTGACGTCGTTCAGGTCGGAGTCGGTGGTGACGGCGCTCGTCGCGTCGTCCGCCAGGTCGAACAGCTTCTTGGGGCTGCTGAAGACGCCGACTTCCTTGACCTGGTCGAGGAGGGCCTTGATGAAGGCCTGCTGGAGCTGGATGCGGCCGAGGTCGCTGCCGTCGCCGACGCCGTGCCGGGTGCGGACCAGGCCGAGCGCCTGCTCGCCGTTGAGCGTGTGGGTGCCCGCGTCCAGGTTCAGGTGGCTGTCCTTGTCGCGGATGTCCTTCTTGGTGGTGATGTCGACGCCGCCGAGGGTGTCTATGAGCTTCTTGAAGCCCGTGAAATCGACCTCTACGTAGTGGTCCATCCGGATGCCGGACATCTTCTCGACGGTCTTGACTGCGCAGGCGGGGCCGCCGACCTCGTACGCCGTGTTGAACATCTGCCGCTGCCCGCCGGGGTCCGTCTTACCGTCGTCCGTCGCGCACTCGGGCCGGGATATGAGGGTGTCGCGGGGTATGGAGACGACGCTGGCCTTCTTGTGGCCCTTGTAGACGTGCACGATCATCGCGGTGTCCGAGCGGGCCGCGCCCTCGTCCTTGCCGTACTTGGCGTTGTCGCCGGAGCGCGAGTCGGAGCCGAGGACGAGGATGTCCTGGGAGCCGTTGTCGACGTCCATGGGGCGGTCGGTGCCGAGCGCGGCGTTGATGTCGACGCCCTTGATGTTGCCGTTGAGCTTGAAGTAGACGTAGCCGAGGCCGGTGCCTCCGAGGACGGCGACACCCGCGGCGGTCCAGGCCGTGACGACGAGGATCTTCCTGCGCGTGCTGCGCGGCTTGCGACGACGACCGCGTTTGCCGCGCCTCGGCGCGTCGGCGGCCCTGCTCTCGTCAGTCATGCGCTCCTCAGTCCTCGTCGGTCGGTTACCCCCTGCTTTCAGGGCCAGGCGTGGCTTTCCGTCACTTGTCAGACGGCAAAACCGAAAGAAGGGTTGCACGGCACCCTGTGTGCGCCCCGGGTTCCGACCGCTACGGACTGTGGCTGATACACCCGCCTATTTCGCCTGTCACCTGCGCTTTCTTGGGACTCGGCGCTACCCGCGGTGACGGTGAGAATCTCTTAGGCGTGTGGCCAAGGTCTCGCTCCAGTCACGCAGGGCAACAGAAAAGCCGCCCCGTCACAGAAGTGACGGGGCGGCTCTTCGGACCACTGAGGACGACTAGTCGTTGCCGTTGCCCGGCGTCGGCGTCGTCTTCTGGATCTGCAGCAGGAACTCGGCGTTCGACTTCGTCTGCTTCATCTTGTCGAGGAGCAGCTCGATCGCCTGCTGCTGGTCGAGCGCGTGCAGCACACGGCGCAGCTTCCAGGTGATGGCGAGCTCGTCGCTGCCGAGCAGGATCTCTTCCTTGCGGGTGCTGGACGAGTCGACGTCCACCGCCGGGAAGATCCGCTTGTCGGAGAGCTTGCGGTCGAGCTTGAGCTCCAGGTTGCCGGTGCCCTTGAACTCCTCGAAGATCACCTCGTCCATGCGCGAGCCGGTGTCGACGAGCGCGGTGGCCATGATGGTCAGCGAGCCGCCGTCCTCGATGTTGCGCGCGGCACCGAAGAAGCGCTTCGGCGGGTAGAGGGCCGTCGAGTCGACACCACCGGACAGGATGCGGCCGGAGGCCGGGGCGGCGAGGTTGTACGCACGGCCCAGACGGGTAATCGAGTCGAGCAGTACGACGACGTCGTGGCCCAGCTCCACCAGACGCTTGGCGCGCTCGATGGCGAGCTCGGCGACCGTGGTGTGGTCCTCGGCGGGACGGTCGAAGGTCGAGGAGATGACCTCGCCCTTCACCGACCGCTGCATGTCGGTGACCTCTTCCGGACGCTCGTCGACCAGGACGACCATCAGGTGGCACTCGGGGTTGTTGTGCGTGATCGCGTTGGCGATCGCCTGCATGATCATGGTCTTGCCGGTCTTCGGCGGGGCCACGATCAGACCGCGCTGGCCCTTGCCGATGGGCGCGACGAGGTCGATGATGCGGGTCGTCAGCACGCCCGGGTCGGTCTCCAGACGGAGCCGGTCCTGCGGGTAAAGGGGCGTCAGCTTGTTGAACTCCGGTCGCCCGCGCCCGGATTCGGGCGCCATGCCGTTGACGGAGTCGAGGCGCACGAGCGCGTTGAACTTCTCGCGGCGCTCGCCGTCCTTGGGCTGGCGGACCGCGCCGGTGACGTGGTCGCCCTTGCGCAGGCCGTTCTTGCGGACCTGGGCCAGCGAGACGTACACGTCGTTGGGGCCCGGGAGGTAGCCCGACGTACGGATGAACGCGTAGTTGTCGAGGATGTCCAGGATGCCCGCGACGGGGATCAGGACGTCGTCGTCGGAGACCTGCGGCTCGTTGCCGAAGCCCTGCTCGTCGCGGCCACGACGGCCACGGCGGTCCCGGTAACGGCCGCGGCGGCCGCGACGGCCACCCTCGAAATCGTCGTCATCCTGCGGACCGTTGTCACGCTGACGGTCCTGACGGTCCTGCCGGTCCTGACGGCCGCCGCCCTGCTGCTGACGGTCCTGCCGGTCCTGGCGGTCCTGACGGCCGCCGCCCTGCTGGCCCTGCTGCTCGTCGCCCTTGTTGCCGCGGCGGTCGCGGTCGCGGCCGCGTCCCTGCCGGTCCCGGCGGTCGCGGCGGCCCTCGGCGGTGTCACCGGAGCTGTCGCCGCCCTTGTCGCCCTTGGGCTCGGACGCGTCGCCCTTGGCCTCGGCCTTCGCCTCGGCGGTGACGGTCTCCGGGCTGCCCGCGTCGGCGGTGGCGCGGCGCCGGCGGCGCTCGCCGGCCGGCTGGTCGTCGCCCCCGCGCTCCTCGCTCGCGCGGGCGGGTCCGCCGGCGGGCTGGCCGGGGATGTCGATCTGCTGCTGGGTGGCGGCCTTCTCGGCCTTGGCACCCTTGGCGTCATCGGCCTTGGCCGCCTTGGCGGCGGGCTCGGCGGCCTCCTCGCCCGTACGGGCCTTCGAGGTGGCCCGGCGCTTGGGCTTGGTCTCGGTGGTCTCACCGGAAGCCGCGGCGCTCTTCGCCGGGGCTCCGCCCCCTGCCTGCGCCTCCTTGATGACCTCGATCAGCTGGCTCTTGCGCATGCGCCCGGTGCCCTTGATTCCAAGGCCCGATGCGACCTGCTGCAGTTCCGCCAGCACCATGCCCTCAAGGCCGGTGCCGCGGCGCCGCCGGGACCCGGCCGAAGCACCGGTGGCAGGCGCCGCGGAGGCGTCCGTGGCGGGCGTGTCGGCAGTCACGCCCATCAGATCGGTGGTGTCGCTCACGAAGGGTCCTTCCCTGGAGCGGACGTCGGCCTGTCTGGCTCGGCGACCGGTTGTGCTGTCCGGCGATCGGTCCTGCATTTCCGTGGACCGTGCCGGGGCGGTGGTCCGCCAACGCGGCGGAAGAATTCATTGGTGATGGCGATTCCCGGTGCGGTGCCACTGATGTGCGGTGTCACCCGGCTCGGTCACGCCGGTTCCGGAGCGTGCTCAGGACCGCTCAGTGCAAGGCACGAAGCAGTTTGGGAGGCTCCCGGAAGAATGGTTGTCCCGGACGGGGACACAAAGCACCTCGCCATGGTGAGGTCGGGTGCGGACTTGAGATTAACACTACCGGATCCAACAAACATTCCCCCTCTCAGGATCGGGACACCCCGAAATCCCTTCGTTCACTGCCGTCAGGGCGCGAGCGGCAATACGCTCGTGCCCGTGGCGTCGAGCGCCAGGCGGTTGGCCGCCCAGCCCTCCCCCGCCAGGCGTGCGACCTTGTCGGCCGCACTGTCTTCGACCAGCGCGAGGACCGTGGGGCCCGCGCCGGAGATCACCGCGGGCACGCCGTCGGCGCGCAGCCGCTCCACCAGGGCGGCGCTCTCCGGCATGGCCGGGGCGCGGTACTCCTGGTGCAGCCGGTCCTCCGTGGCGGCGAGCAGCAGCTCGGGGCGCCTGGTCAGGGCCTCGACGAGCAGGGCCGCCCGGCCCGCGTTGGCGGCCGCGTCGACGTGCGGGACGGTGCGCGGGAGCAGGCCGCGCGCCGTCTCGGTGAGGAGAGGCTTTTCCGGTACGAAAACCACCGGAACGATGGAATCGGCCGGTTCCATGCTGATCGCCCGGGCCGTCCCCCCGTCCATCCAGGAGAGCGTGAAGCCGCCGAGCAGGCAGGCGGCGACGTTGTCGGGGTGGCCCTCGATCTCGGTGGCCAGATCGAGCAGCGCGGCGTCGTCGAGGCGGGCCTCGCCGCCTATCGTCACGGCGCGCGCGGCGACGATGCCCGCGCAGATGGCGGCGGACGACGAGCCGAGGCCCCGGCCGTGCGGGATGCGGTTGGCGCAGACGATCTCGAGGCCGCGCGGCTGTCCGCCGAGCAGGTCGAAGGCGGTGCGCAGGGAACGTACCAGCAGATGCGACTCGTCGCGCGGGAGGGTTTCACTGCCCTCGCCGGCGATGTCGATGTGCAGGCCGGAGTCGGCCACCCGGACGACGATGTCGTCGTACAGCCCCAGCGACAGGCCGAGGGCGTCGAAGCCCGGGCCGAGGTTGGCGCTGGTGGCTGGGGTGCGCACCCGGACGGCGGCGGCGCGGAACGCGGGACCGGCCATCGCTCGATGACTCTCCTTGAGCTGCGTGTTTTCGAGGCTGCGTATTTTTCGGTACGTGCCACATGTACGGAACACCCGAAGGCCGCGAACAACGGCGGCACCGCGGCATATGCGGCGGGGCGGGTTCGGTACAGCCTATCGAAGGAAGGTTCTGTGGCGACATAGGGCGCACAGGAGGCGCACGATGCGTGTCGTAAGCCCCCCGTGCCACCCCCTGTACAGAGTCGCGGGTTTCGTCAGCCCACGTGGTTACGCGAGACCGAGGCGCTCGGCCGCGGCGGCCGCGTCGACCGGGACGGTGACCGGCTGCGGGGCGCCGGCGACGGCCCAGTCCGGGTCCTTGAGGCCGTTCCCGGTCACGGTGCAGACGATCTTCTGCCCCTTGTCGACCTTGCCCTGCTCGGCGGCCTTCAGCAGACCGGCGACCGAAGCGGCCGACGCGGGCTCCACGAAGACACCCTCCTGGGACGCCAACAGCTTGTAGGCGCGCAGGATCTCACGGTCCGTCACCTCGTCGATGAAGCCGCCGGACTCCTCGCGCGCGTCGAGCGCGTACTGCCACGACGCGGGGTTGCCGATGCGAATCGCGGTGGCGATCGTCGACGGGTCCTTGACGACCTCGCCGCGCACGATGGGCGCGGAGCCGGAGGCCTGGAAGCCCCACATCCGGGGCGTACGGGTCGACACCGCGTCGGCGGCGTACTCCTTGTAGCCCTTCCAGTAGGCGGTGATGTTGCCGGCGTTGCCGACGGGAAGGACGTGGATGTCGGGGGCGTCGCCGAGCGCGTCCACGATCTCGAACGAGGCGGTCTTCTGCCCCTCGATGCGGAACGGGTTGACCGAATTGACCAGCGCCACCGGGTAGTTGTCCGACAGTCCTCGAGCGAGGTTCAAGCAGTCGTCGAAGTTTCCGTCGACCTGGAGGATCTTCGAGCCGTAGACGAGCGCCTGGCCCATCTTGCCGAGGGCGATCTTGCCCTGCGGCACGAGGACCGCGCAGACCATTCCGGCGCGTACGGCATAGGCGGCGGCGGACGCCGACGTGTTGCCGGTGGAGGCGCAGATGACGGCCTTCGCGCCCTCCTCCTTGGCCTTGGTGATCGCCATGGTCATGCCGCGGTCCTTGAAGGACCCGGTGGGGTTGGCACCCTCGACCTTGAGGTGGACCTCGCAGCCCGTGCGCTCGGAGAGCACCTGTGCGGGCACGAGCGGCGTGCCACCCTCGCCGAGCGTCACGACCGGCGTGGTGCCGGAGACCGGAAGACGGTCCCGGTACTCCTCGATGATTCCGCGCCACTGGTGGGTCATTGCTGCTTACTCCCCTTCAACCCGCATGATGCTGGCGACACCACGCACGGTGTCGAGATTGCGCAGCGCCTCGACGGTGCCGCTGAGGGCGGCGTCGGGCGCGCGGTGGGTGACGACGACGAGGGAGGCCTCGCCGTCCTTGCCCGTCTGACGGACCGTATCGATCGATACGCCGTGTTCGGCGAAGACCGTCGCGACCTGGGCGAGGACGCCCGGCTTGTCGGCCACGTCGAGGCTGATGTGGTAGCGCGTGACGACCTCGCCCATGGAGCTCACGGGCAGCTGCGTGTACGCGGAGTCGCCGGGTCCGGTGGCCTCGGCGAGCTTGTTGCGGCAGACGGCGACGAGGTCGCCGAGGACGGCGGACGCGGTGGGCGAGCCGCCCGCGCCGGGGCCGTAGAACATGAGCTGCCCGGCGGCCTCCGCTTCCACGAAGACGGCGTTGTACGCGCCCCGCACCGACGCCAGCGGGTGGCTGAGCGGGATCATCGCGGGATGCACGCGCGCGGTGACGGACCCGCCGTCGGCCGCCCGCTCACAGATGGCGAGCAGCTTGATGGTGCACCCCATCCGTTTCGCGGAGGCGAAGTCGGCGGCGGTCACCTCGGTCATGCCCTCGCGGTACACGTCGTCGAGCCGCACGCGCGTGTGGAACGCGATCCCGGCCAGAATGGCAGCCTTGGCGGCCGCATCGAAGCCCTCGACATCGGCAGTCGGATCGGCTTCCGCATACCCCAGCGCGGTGGCCTCGTCGAGGGCCTCCTGGTAGCCCGCCCCCGTCGTGTCCATGGCATCGAGGATGAAGTTGGTGGTCCCGTTCACGATGCCGAGGACGCGGTTGACCTTGTCACCGGCGAGGGACTCGCGCAGCGGCCGGATGAGCGGAATGGCACCGGCGACGGCGGCTTCGTAGTACAGATCCCGCCCGTGCTCGACGGCGGCCTCGTGCAGCGCGGCACCGTCCTGGGCGATGAGCGCCTTGTTCGCGGAGACGACCGAGGCACCGTGCTCGAAGGCGGTGGTGATGAGGGTCCGCGCGGGCTCGATCCCCCCGATCACCTCGACGATCACATCGATGTCACCCCGCTTGACCAGCGCGGTCGCGTCGGTGGTGATGAGCTCCGGGTCGATTCCCTCACGGACCTTGGAGGGCCGTCGGACGGCGACCCCGGCGAGCTCCACCGGGGCGCCGATCCTCGCTGTGAGGTCGTCGGCGTGCGTCGTCATGATGCGCGCCACCTCTGAGCCGACAACTCCACAGCCCAGCAGCGCCACCTTCAGCGGACGCGTACGCATCATCCGACCTCACTTCTCATACATCTACGGTGGAACCAGTCTCACCCACCGGAACAGACTTTCTGTCCATTGTCCGGATCCTGAGACATGTATTTCATTTTTTCCGTCATCCGACGTCGAGGCGCAGGAGATCTTCCTCCGTCTCACGCCGCACGATCACCCGCGCCCCGCCGTCCCTGACGGCGACGACGGGCGGACGGAGCGCGTGGTTGTAGTTGCTCGCCATCGAGCGGCAGTACGCACCGGTCGCGGGTACGGCGATCAGGTCCCCGGGCGCGAGATCCGCCGGGAGGAAAGCATCCCGCACGACGATGTCCCCGCTCTCGCAGTGCTTGCCGACGACGCGCACAAGGACGGGCTCGGCGTCGGAGGAGCGGGAGACGAGGGCGACGGTGTACTCGGCGTCGTAGAGCGCGGTGCGGATGTTGTCGGACATGCCGCCGTCCACGGACACGTACGTACGCAGCCCTTCGAGCGGCTTGATGGTGCCGACCTCGTAGAGCGTGAAGGCGGTGGGCCCGACGATGGCGCGCCCCGGCTCGACAGAGATGCGGGGGGTGGCGAGCTTCGCGGCCGCACACTCCCGCGTGACGATCTCGTTGAGCGCCTTGGCGATCTCGTGCGGCTCGCGGGGGTCGTCGTCCGAGGTGTACGCGATGCCGAGCCCGCCCCCGAGATCGATCTCGGGCAGTTCGATGCCGTGCTCGTCCCGCACCTCGGCGAGCAGCTGCACGACACGCCGTGCGGACACCTCGAACCCGGCCATGTCGAAGATCTGCGACCCGATGTGGGAATGAATGCCGATGAGCTCGAGCCCATCGAGCTTGAGCGCACGCCGCACGGCCTCGGCGGCCTGCCCGCCCGCGAGCGCGATGCCGAACTTCTGGTCCTCGTGTGCGGTGGCGATGAACTCATGGGTGTGCGCTTCCACACCCACGGTCACGCGGATCTGCACGCGCTGCCGCTTGCCGAGCCGCTCGGCGATGTGCGCGACGCGCACGATCTCCTGGAAGGAGTCGAGCACGATGCGACCGACGCCGGCGTCGATCGCCCGCTCGATCTCGTCCGGGGTCTTGTTGTTCCCGTGGAAGGCGATGCGCTCGGCGGGCATCCCGGCGTCGAGCGCGGTGACGAGCTCGCCCCCGCTGCACACGTCGAGGTTCAGCCCTTCCTCGTGCAGCCACCGCACGACGGCGCGGGACAGGAACGCCTTGCCCGCGTAGAACACGTCGGCGTCGTCGCCGAACGCGTCACGCCAGGCCTGGCAGCGGGCGCGGAAGTCGGCTTCGTCGATGAAGTACGCGGGCGTGCCGAACTCCTCGGCGAGCCGCGTCACTTCGATGCCGCCGACGCTGACGACGCCTTCGGGCGTACGGGTGACGGTGCGGGCCCAGACCTTCGGATCGAGGGCGTTGAGGTCGGCGGGCGGAGCGCTGTAGTGACCCTCGGGCAGTACGTCGGCGTGGCGGGGTCCGGCGGGATGTGCGGAACGGCTCATGGCTGTGTCGTCTCGTCTTTCACATGTCACAGATGGTCGGGTGCGCTGATACCGAGCAGGGCCAGGCCACCGGCAAGCACCGTCCCGGCAGCTTCAGCGAGCGCGAGCCGGGCGCGGTGGGCGGCCAAGGGTTTCTCGTCGCCGACGGGGAGTACCTGCCCTTGTGGGGCGCTCTGGAAGGCGAGAAAGGCGTCGGCGGTGACGACGAGGTGCCGGGCGAGGCGGTCCGGGGCGCGGTGGCGCGCGGCAGAGGCGAGAACGGCGGGGTGAGCCGCGAGGGCGTCGAGGAGGGGGGTGGGGGTGGTGTTGTGGGGGGTGGTGTTGCGGGGGGTGGTGCAGTGGTGGGGGGCGTCCGTGTCGCCGGGGGCGGCGAGGTTGCCGGGAGCGGCGGTGAAGCCCAGGTCGGCGGCGTTGCGCGTCAGGGCGCGGGATCGGGCGTGGGCGTACCGGACGCGGAAGAGGGGGTTGCTCTCCCGCTGCACGAGGTGCTGGTCGCCGCCCTGCTCGGGGGTGATGCGGGGGTGGTCGTGGGGGGCGGGGTGGAGCAGGGCCCAGCGGGCGGCGTCGCGGCCGAGGCGGAGGACGGGGTGGGGCTCTCGTGCACCCTCCGCGGGGACGGGGCGCAGGGTCGGGAGGGGCTGGGGTGGCCGTCCGTGGGCGTCGACGCGCACGTCGAGTACGTCGAGAGCGTCCGTCCAGGCGGGGTCGGGCGCGTCGTCACAGGTGACGCGGACGAGGACGCCCTGGGAGCGCAGGATGCGGCGGGCGCTGTCGGCGACGACGACGGCCCGGATCTCACGGGGCACGTGGATCTGGGCGAGGGCGCCGGTGTCGGGGTGCACGTGCCCGTAGCAGTGGCCGCGCTCCAGGATCTCGCGCACGAGCGCCACGAGGGCTTCGTCGCGGGCGCCCGCGAGGGTGATGTTGAGGAACCCGGGCCCGGTGATGTCGACCCGGGCGATCCCGGGCTCGGCGGCGAGCCGCGGCGACAGCACCTCGGCCACTTGCCGTGGGGGCCGGCCGGCGGAGCGGGCGATCTGGAGGGCGACGTTGGTGGCGTAGTCGCCGCGCCCGCCGGGGCGGGGCCGCTCTACTCGTACGCCTCGTACGCCGTGCCCCGCTTCCGCGTCCACGTCCACGTCCACGCGGAGCTCACCGGCATCGACGGCCTGGCGCATGGCGCGCAGGACGGTGCGGGAAAGCTCGACGGGGGTCACGGGGACAAGCGTATGGGAGGAGGGGGGTGGGGACGCGAGTCGGTTTCTCGGATGGTCCGGGATGTGGACGGGGGCGGTCGCGTGGGGTGGGGTTCGGGCTGCTTATGGGAGGGGCTCTGTTGGGGTGAGGTTGTGGGGGGGCGGGTCACGTCCAGGGCTGAGGCGGAACAGGCACGGGACAGAACGCAAACAGGTACGAGGACGAATCAGCCTCCGGACTGCGCGAGGAGGGAGCCACCGGACTGCGCGAGGAGGGAGCTCCCCGGACTGCGCGGGGGAGTGAGCCTCCGGGCTGCGCAGAGAGTGAGCCCCCGGGCCGCGCGGAGAGTCAGCCTCCGGACTGCGCGGCGCGCTCGGTCTCGCCGACACCGCCGCCTCCGCCCCCACCACCAACGCCACCGCCACAACCACTGCCCCGGTACTCGACCGCCTCCAGGACCCCACAGCCAGAGTCAAGCCGACCCGGCCCTCCGTCCTCGCCCCTCTCCATCCCCCGCCCCCCAAACACCAACTGCCGTATGACATCGACCAGTTCGTTCGGCTCGAAGGGCTTGGCGAGGAAGGCGTCGACCCCGACCTCCAGGCCGCTCTCGACCTCGTACTGCGTGCAGGCGCTGACGACGACGATGGGCAGATCACGCGTACGCGCATCGGCACGGAGCCGGGCGGCGGTCCGCAGTCCGTCGAGCCGGGGCATCACGACATCGAGGGTGATCACATCGGGCTGAACCTGCTGCACGATGTCCAGGCATTCGACACCATCGGCCGCGGTCACGACCTCGAAGCCCTCCAGCTCGAGGTTGACCCTGATCAGCTGCCGGATGACCTTGTTGTCGTCCACAACAAGCACGCGGCCGGGCACGCCTGGCACAACTCGAGAGTAGGTCCGACCCCGCCACCGCGTCCCGGTTTTCCCCACTTCCACCGCGCACGAGCAAGCCGGCGGCGCCCACCGCCCGCCACGACGGGAGGCACTTCCCGGGCCGCCCCGTGAGCACGGAAATACCTGTTCATAGGGAGCCCCGAAGAGCTGGTAGGGTTCTACCCGTCGCCGCGCAACCCGCGCCGATACGCCCCCGTAGCTCAGGGGATAGAGCAACGGCCTCCGGAGCCGTGTGCGCAGGTTCGAATCCTGCCGGGGGCACTCGCCGGTCAAAAGTTGAAGTTGTGGCCTGACCAGGGCGGATGCTGACAGAAGAGGGCGGGAGCCAGTCTCACTGACTCCCGCCCTTTCTCACTGTCTCTCACGGTTTGTGTGTGAGGGGCGTGTGAGCCACACGCGGACGGCAGGCCTGCTTCGTCGCGAGCCAGGACCCGCCCGCTCATATTTGGCGGCGGGCGCGGCCTTGGAGTTGCCAGAATGGCCGCCATGGCACGACGGCAAACCCCCGCATACGCCTGGCCCGTTCACCTGGTTCGACCTCAGACGGGACAGCGCCTCGTCTATCTAGACCTCAACCATTGGATCAGTCTGGCCAAGGCCGATACAGGACATCCGACCGGAGGGCCCTACCAGTCAGCGCTGACGGCTGTGCGAGATGCGGCCCGTTCGGGGCTGTACATTTTCCCCCTGTCTCTGACTCACTACATGGAGATGTCGGGGATCCAGGCCCCTCGCCAGCGAGCCGACATCGCCAAGGTCATGGAAGAAGTCTCCGGTTTCACGACCCTGCTGCCCCACTCGCACATCGCGCGACTGGAGGTGGAGGCAGCACTTGACCAGATGTTCGCCACTGGGTCACCCCACATTGCAGACATCGAGCTGCTGGGACACGGAATTGGCCATGCCATGGGTAAGCGCGGAGGTCTGCATATTCGTTCAGGTTCTGTTGATGTCACCGACAGAACCCGCGAAGCGTGGCCAGAGGGGCCCGCAGCTTTTGATCTGATGCTGGCAAATGCCAATGCCCATCTTGAGCGCTCCGTGCTACGAGGGCCCACTGACGCAGAAGTGTCAGACCTCCAGGCAAACGGGTGGGACCCGACAGTCGCTAAGAGAATCGCTGAAAAGCGAGCAGAAGCAGAGCGCCAGCAAGCCGAACGTCTCGACAATGATCCGCAGTATTGGCACCGCCTGCGCGACGTCGTACGGGTCCGATACATTACCAACGAAATCATAGACACGCTCGTGCAGGCACTCATTGACCGCGGCAGAGACCTTGACGAAGTAGCCACGAGCAGGGAATCGATGAGAGCCTTCGCAGACTCCATGCCAAGCGCCGACGTCCATGCAACTCTCGTGGAAGCGGCGCACCGTAACCGCCAAAGGTCATGGGAGTCCAACGACATCTTCGACATCGACGCATTGAGCATCGCGGTACCGTACTGCGACGTCGTCGTAACCGAACGCTATGCGTCTCATGTCCTCGGTGCCGCCCACCTCCCACAAGGAATGAAAACCGATGTATTCCCCAGGCTGAAGGACCTAACGGAATGGCTGGATCGCCAGTGAGTGTGCGGCTTCCGGGCCGCACACTCATGCGAAGAGTTCCCTACCAGCCCATGGTCCTTTCGATCTTCTTGTTGTCCTCCTCCTCGCTGTTGTCGAGACAGCCCGCGTAGTGGCGGTCAATGACCTCCGGCGAAGTGCCGGCGCGTCTGGCCACCTCTGCCACTGGGAGGCCTGAGCGGAGCCAGTCCGTGATGCACGTCGCCCGGCCGTCGTACGGCTTCCCAGCGAGCGGTGAGGCCACCTTGTGGGGCGGGAACGCCAGGGGGCGAGCTTCCTCCCACACGCGCCAGTAGCTGGACGTGCCCACCAGACCGCCCCGCTCGTTCTGGAACACCCGGCCGTCCGCCGCTGTCCCGAACTCCTTCACGTGCGCCCGGAGCATCGCCACCAGAATGGGCGGGATCGGCACCGGCCGGTCCGCCTCGGGGTCCCGCATCTTCAGTCCGCGCTTGTCGTGACGCTGGCCGGAGTCGGTCCATTTCTTGCCCGATACCGGACGTGTTTCCCGAAGGGTGAGCACGCCCCATCCCGTCTCCGGCAGGTGGCAATCATCTATCCGCAATGCCACGACTTCCGCCGGGCGCATCGCCGCGTAGAGGATGCAGCCGAAGAACGCGACCAGGCGTCTCCCCCGGTTGCGGTGGACCGATCCCACGTATGAGACTGCCGTCAGGAATTCGCACCCCTGTACGGCATTCATGAGGATTCGCGGGTCGATCGGTCCGCTTGCGGCAGTGGCCGGGCGTTCCAATCCAGCAATCGGGTTTTCGTCCAGATACCCCTTCTGGATCGCGTACGCCATGGCCGAGTTGAAGCAGCGACGGCGGCGCTTATAGGTGTCCTTGGCTGCCAACTTTCCGTCAAGCTTGTAGGCGAGCCGGTAATGGACGTCCTCAGCGATGGCAGACCCCTTCAGCGAGGACAGACGAAGGGAGTTCTCCCCGAGCCATGAGCAGACCTTTTCAAGGTCCGGCGGGGGCTCCTGGTCCGCGTGGACCGGTACGACAACCCATCGCACGGCCCTCCGGACCGCCCTAAGTTCCGGCGCATCAGGCCTATCGGCGAGCATGCCCAGCGCTGCCGCGGCAAGGCTGTCTGCGAACCCTTCCCGCGTCTTTGCTGCCGCAGTCCGCCATCGACGCTTCATGAACTCGCGTGAGAACTCCCACCACGTGGGATCGGACTTTGCCTCAGCCTTTGCCGCTTCGGTCGCTTGCGCTTGCCGTATCTCGGACTCAGGGAGACCGGACTTCACGTCGAAAGCCTCGCCTTTGCGCATGGCTTTCCAAAGATCCGACCGACGACTTTCCGCTAGCGCTGTCGTGGCGAAGGTTGCATGGCAAACCTTCCCAGCGACCACCCAACGCAGTTGATAGGGAGCCGATTTACTGGAAATCTTGCTGATCTTCCAGATGCGGACGTCAGTGGAAAGGGTAAGCTCTTCAGGTGCGGCAGGGCGCTCGCTATTGCGGGCGCCCTGCGCTGCGCTGGTCTTGCGGTGGGTCACGCGGCTTCCTCCAGAGCGGCAATCCAGCGCTCCAATTCCGAGCGGCGAATCCGCACGGCACCGTTCGGGAGCTTGATCGCTTTCGGCCCTTTCCTCTGCTGTCGCCAGCGATAGAAGGTCGACAGCGGTACTCCGATTTCCGCGATGACCTGGGAAATCGTGAGCATCTCGTCACGCGCCACGGCCAGTACCCTCCGATCGCGCGGCGGAGTCGGACAGGTGGGACAGTCCCGATCTGGGCTGTCCCACCTCTTCGTGCAGGTCAGTGGGGGTACTGGGACAGTCGGACAGCTGGGACACCCCCGGTGTGCCTTGTGTCCGGGTCTCGGTGTCCGGGTAGTACCGGCCCCCGGCGTCCTTGGTCAGCTGTCCGTCCGCGGCCATGCGCGAGCAGGTGCGGCGGACGTTCTCGGCATCGAGCTGCGGCAGCGCGGCCACGACGTCCTTGGGTCGGGCGCCGGGGTTCTCCCGGACGTGCCGCAGGATGGCCGCGCGGGTGTCGCCAATGGTGTGGTCGGTGACCGGCCCATCGAGCATCTGCCAGGAACCGGAGGCGGCTTGGAACTGAAGCGCGTACTCGGCTTCGTCGACGTCGCGTCCGGTCACGTGCAGGATGCCGTCCGCCTGTCCGCGTGCCCGCTTCAGCACGAGCGTGGCGTCCGCAGCTCCGGCGATCCCGTTGGTACCGGACACCTCGGTCAGAAAGTCGTCCGAGCCTGCCTTACGGACGTGGTGGACGAGCACCACAGCGACGCCGTAGTGATCGGCGATCCGCTTCGCGTAGCCGACGGCCACATAATCCGCGTCGTAAGCGGACACGCCCTGCGGGGACTGCCCGCGCATCTTGGCGAACACGTCGATGACGACCATGCGGGCGTCCGGGTTGCGCTCCAGCCAGTTGGCGATGGCCTCGCTGCCACCCTGCGGGAAGGGCGGGCATTCGGTGACCAGCGTCAGCCCAGCCGGGGCCGGTTGCCCTCCGAGCATCTTGCCCATACGGGTCTGCAAACGGCGCGGGGTGTCCTCCAAAGCGAGGTAGAGCACCGGTCCGCCGTCAACCGGCAATGTGTCGAAGGCTTGCCCGCCGGAGGCGACCGCGAGAGCCAGCCCGAGGGAGAGCCAGGACTTGCCCACCTTCGGCGGGCCGGCGAGCAGATTGACACCCTCGGCGAGGATGCCCGGCACAGCCCACTTCGGCTCCGGGAAGTCCGCGGCCATGAGCTGATCCGCGGTCCACGCGGTGCGCGGGCGCTCCCGCTTGGGCAACTCGCGCGGGGCCGCGGCGGGGTCGCTAGGCACGGAGTACAGGTGCAGCGGGGGAATCGGGTTGGTGCTCATGCCGCGACCCTTCGGGGGCGGTTGGCTCCGGCCCGCAGGCCAGAAGCGATGGTGCGGCGTGCCTCGCGCTCGCCCTGGCCGACGCTGAGTCCGGCCGCAACGAGCTGCTCGGTCACGTCGTGCTCATCCAGCTCGCCCCCCGCGACCAGCTGCCCGAGGGCGACAGACGCGATGTAGAGGGCGGTGTTGTGCTCGTGCTCGCCGGAGCCGATGACACGGGCCAACTCGCCGTTGAGCGCGGCGGTCAGGAACCTGCCGCGCCGGTCGCGGGCGGTCAGCGGCACCGTGACCGGGCGCTGCGGGGGCAGCGGGGCGGGGCGCAGCAGTTCGGTCAGCCAGCTGGGCAGCGCAGCCACCGCAGCGTCACGGGCGACCGTGTAGGGGCGCCCGGTGAAAGTGCTGCCCGCGCCGACCACGAGTCCGCCGACGGCGCGGGTATCGACCTTCCAGCCGAGCCCGCGGGCGCTGTCCCCGGCCGTGTTGCGCAGCGGCTCACCCTCGGGTGCGGCGAAGTACAGGTGGATGCCGCCGCTCCAAGTGCGCACCGTGTACGTGTCGGCGGGCAACGGCTGGCCGTGGCGCTCGCAGAGCACCGCGAGCACATCGGTGCCGTCCCTGACGCCGTGCGCCGCCCAATCGGCCGGCGGGGTGTCCTGCGGGTGCTTGGGCCGGTCCAGGTCGACGATGACCAGACGGGAGGGACCGGCCGCGATGCCGACGTTGTACGGGGCGTGCGTCCAGCACCGGACGATGCGCTCATGGTCGGTGGTGGCGCGGGTCTCCCAGTCGCGGATGCAGGGGCGCTTGTCGTTGGGGATGAGGGGGAAGACGTGCCAGCCGCGCGACGCTGCGTCAAGCGCTGCGGCGAGCTGGGCAGAGCCGTCCAGTTCGGGCATGCTGGAGGTCTCCTGTTCTGTCGAAGGGACAAGGGGAGCCGGGGCGGCCGTGGTCTTGTGGTGAGAGACGGTCGCCCCGGGCGTATCTAGAACGGCGGTTCTTCGCTGTACTTCGGCTCGGAGCCCGTGCTGGCTGCGGCGGGGCTGCCCCAACCGCCGTTGGCCGGGGTGCCGGTGTTCCAGGCATCGGCGGCCGCAGACGGCGCGGGGGCACTGCGCTGAACGCGTTCGACCTTGGCGGTGGCGAAGCGCAGCGAGGGACCGATCTCGTCGATCTCCAGGCCGAGCATGGACCGGTTGTCCCCTTCGGGGGTCTGCCAGTTGTGCTGGCGCAGACGGCCGGACACGATCACGCGCATGCCCTTGGTGAGGCTGTCGGCGACGTGCTCGGCAAGGTCGCGCCAGGCGGTGCAGCGCAGGAACATTGCCGTGCCGTCGCGCCACTGGTTGGCGGCCTTGTCGTAGGTGCGCGGGGTGGAGGCGACGGTGAACTTCACCATCGGCGCGCCGTTGGGGGTGAAGCGGAGTTCGGGGTCGTCGGTCAGGTTGCCGATGACGGTCAACGGGGTCTCTCCTGCGGACATGTGGATCACTCACCTTCTCGGATGTGGGTGGTGTGGGTATGGGCCCAGTAGGCGTATTCCTGGCGGACGTAGCCGCGCAGGTTCTCGGGGCTCTCGTAGTCGGGGGCGCCGGGTACTCCCTCGTACTTGGTGTCGATGGAGAGCAGGCGCCTGGCGGCTTTGAGGGCCAGTTCGTCGGCGTCGTTGATCCCGTCGGCGAGCGCGACGCGGTCGAGTACCGCGGCCTTACGAAGCCAGAACTCACGGTCGACCCCGGTCTGGTGGGCGTAGCTGCGGGCTCGCTGGCAGGTCCACCCGATCTCGCAGATGGTGCTGGGGGCGTTTTTGTACGCCTGCTCCGGCGTCGGCCAGTGCGCACCCGGCCGGGCGTGCGGTACCGCCTGGAGGTACAGCCGGACGCGGCCAGACCCGCGGGCGGGGCGTTGGGCGTAGCCGTCGAAGCTGAAGGCCTTGCCCAGTGCCGAGATGACGGTGTCGGTCTCCGCCTCGCGGCAGATAATGCGGATCTCGAACATGGCCTACTGCCCCTTCGGGTTGGGGACCGCGAGGTGCCGGGCGGCGGCGTGCAGCTTGGCGTCCAGGACGCTCGGGGCGTGGTCGGTGATCGTGTGCAGGGCGACGGCGGCGGCGATGATGACGTCGGCCAGTTCCCGCGCGACGTCACCGGGGCCGTGCGTCGTGCCCTTGCGGGGGTTTTGGCCGGTGGCGCCGATGTAGGCGGCGGCGACCTCTCCGGCCTCCTCGCCGACCTTCAGCAGGCGCATGGCCAGCTCGTGTTCGTCACGGCCGTTGGCCTTGTCCAAAGCGGCGGTGATGCGGGCGACGACGGGCCACAGGGCAGCGCTCATGCGGCTTCCTTTCCGGTGCGTGTCGGGGTGTGGTGGGTGGGGGTGCGGCGGTGTTGATCCAGCTCGATGACCGCGGCCAGGGGCCCGGGCGGCTCACCGTGCTCGGGGGCGGGCTGCGGGTCTCCGGGCGGCCGGGGCCCGCCGCGCGCGCCGGCCGCCACGGCGGCGAGCGTGGCGTCCCGGCGGCGGGCCACGGCGTGTCCGGTGAGGGTGATCGCGCCGAACACAAGGCCGGGGGTGGCCAGTACGGCGGCCGCGAGCAGGTCGCCGTTCACCGGGTCTCCTGCCGCAGGGAGTTCAGGAGGTGCGGCAGGGCGCCTCCCAGGGCGGTCAGGCGGTGTTCGATGGCCTGCCACGAGGTGGCGTCGATGCTCATCAGCGCACCGATGGCGGCGGGCAGGTCGCCGCGGGCGTGCGCTTCGAGCGCGGTACGCAGTTCGCCCGCGGCCATCAGGGTCGGGGCCTGAGGCATAGCGGCTCCCTTCGGGTTCACAGGTCGGGGATGGCGCCGATGACGGCGGTGGTGAGTTCGTTGATGGGTCCGGCGGCGCCGGTGGAGGCGAGGAAGAACCCGAACATCACGGCGACGAACGCCGATCCGTAGCCGAGGGACTTGCCGCGCAGCAGGAAGAACAGGACCAGTCCGTAGAGCAGGACCAGCGAGACGGTCACGGCCACGGGAATCTCCTTTGACGGTGGGTCGGTGGGCCGGTTGGATACGGGCAGGCGCCCGGGTGCTGGCAAGCTCGGGCGGCGGCCGACGGTTGCGCCCGCCTAGCTCCTGCACGGAGCGGGGTACGTCTCATGACGGGCACCGTCGGCCACTTCGCGTTGAGGGCGTCAGCGGGTGCCGGCGCGGTAGGTGCGGGCGCACAGGTTGTAGAGGTGGCGGCCGAAGCGGATGCGCTTGCCGTGGCCCTTGCAGCGGCGGCAGTGCTTGCCGCGCTTGGGCCTGCCGTTGCGTCCGGTCTTCAGCCGGAAGCCGAGTCCGGAGCACTTGCGGCAGTTGCCGAAGGGCGAGGATGCACACACCACCGCGTAACACAGCGTGACGCCGACGGCGAGGGTGATAGCGAGCAGCGCAGGGGTCATCAAGGGGCCTCCCGAGCGGGTTTCAGGGGTTTCCGCAGGTGGGCCGCTATCCGCTAGCGGCCTGATCAGTGGCCGTTTGGGGCGCTAGCGGGGCCGCTAACGTTAGCGGGCTGTGCCGCTAGCGCTAGCGGCCCCGGAGGGTCAGCCCGCGTCCCGCTTTCCGTCACGCTCCGCAATCGCTGCGGTGAGGTGGGAGCGGTCGATACCGCGCCGGTTGACGACCTTGCCGTCCACCCGGCGGCCCACCTGGATGGTGGCGATGTCGTGCGGTTTGAGGGCGGCGGCCAGTGCTTCGGGATCCCATCCCTCGTAGACCTCGGGCCGCAGTTCGGCGAGGCGGGACACGACGGTCTCGGACCACACCTTGGCTTCCTTGGCGGGCACGACGGCGAGGATGTCGGCGAGCAGGTCGTAGCCGCTCGCGGTCACCTCCGGCTCCTCCCCGAGCGCGTGCCCGGTGAGCAGCCCGGCCTTCTCGCGCACGGCGCGGGCGCGGGCGGCGATGCGTTCGGCGTCCTGGCCGTCGATGTAGACCGAGCGCACGATGCTCGCGTCCGATCCCTCGCCGACGAGGTAGTGAATGCCCTTGTCGGCCCAGGCGAACATGGTCGCGCGCACGCCGCGCTTGTAGGCGGAGGTGCCCAGCACCATGTCGTTCTCCAGCTGGCCCATGACCTTCAGGCACAGCCGCAGCGAGGCGTTCGCGCTGATCCCGGTGGGCAGCGACTTGGCGTCCGGGCGCTGTGTGGCCAGCAGCACCACGATGCCGGTGGCCGGGCCGCGCTTGACCAGGTCGGTGAAGATCTCCTCGAACTCCTTGCCGTACTTGGGGTGCTCGAAGAGGACTTGGCACTCATCCGCCGCGACCACGATGGGGTGCAGGCCCAAAGAGCGCTTGGAGGCGAGTTCGCTGGTCACCTTGGACTCGGGGCAGATGTCCCGGGGCAGGGAGCGGATCACCTTGGTGCGGCGGCGCAGTTCCTCGCGCAGCGCGCGGGCGTCGTTGATGGCGTACTCGATGACCTCGTCGTCATCGCCCGCGCCGTGGCGGTGCGAGACAGCGTGGCCCACCGGGTCCAGGTCGCCGGTGCCCTTCATGTCGTAGGTGTGCAGCTCCGCGCGCGGGTCCAGGGCGGCGATGAGCAGCAGCAGACGCAGCAGGAACGTCTTGCCCATGCGCGGGATCGCGCCGATGATCCCGGCGATGTACATCAGCGTCAGCTCGGTCCAGCGTCCGCGCTGGTCAGTGGCGTAGGCGACCGGCTTGAACAGGTCGACCGTGCCGGACTTGGCCAGCGGCCACGCGGGCTGTTTGGCCTTGGACATGTCCTGATCACCGACCCACAGCACCAGGTGCCCGGTGTGCTCATCCGGCACCGCCTCGGGCCACACGCAGCCCAGCGGGCGGCGCAGCCCGGAGGCGAGACGGTCGCGCTTGTCAATGATGTCGGTGACCGTGACGCCGAAGGGAAGGTTGCCCTCCGCGCGCCAGCCGGGCCCGTCGCGGGTGATCGGGGCGGTGAACTCGAAGCCGTCCCGGCCCTTGGCCTGCGCCTGGTTGATGGCGGGGATGCCGAGCGAGCCCAGCGCCCGCAGCACGATGTCGGAGGTGAGCTTGGCGGCCTTGGGCATCTCCACCGCGCGGTGGATGACCGGGTCATCGGCGCGCCGGCCGTTGAAGCCGAGCGCCATGACCAGAGCCGACACCGACACGGCCTGAAGCCACGCCGGAGCCAGCACGTACATCGCCAGCGCCGTGGCGACCCCGACGAACATGCCAACCACGGTGATCAGCGTGCGCAGCCGGACCCGGCCGTCCCGCTGGCGGGAGAGCGTCAGGTACTCGCCCGCGTTCTCGCGCCGCACGGCGGCCAGGCGCACCGGTTCGCCCTCACGGTCGGCAACCCACCGCATCGTGGAGCCGACGAACTTCGCTGCCCCGGCCGGGGCCTGAAGGGCCAGGCGCAGGGCGTAGACCGGGGAACGCAGCGCGTGATACCCGGCAGCGTGCGCGTAGTGGCGTGCCACCCAGCTGGTAGCCGTCTTCAGCTCTGCCCAGGAGCGCAGCCAGACGGGGATGACCTCACGGCGCTTGGCTCCCATGAGGCGGCCCAGGTAGCCCGGTCCGGTCGCGCGGGTGGGCTGGTCAACCATCACGACCTTGTCGGGGTCGGGGTCGGCCGACTCTGTCCCCGGCTCGGGCGGCCTAGGGTCGGTCGACTCTGCCGCAGTCGAGTCGGCACCCGAGTCGGGGGACGGGTCGGCCGACCCGGTACGGGCGGCGCGGGCCGACTCCAAGTCGACCACCCTGCCGCCCGGGTCGGCGTCGGGGTCGGGGGCCAACTCGCCTTCGAGCCAGTCGAACAGTTCCTTGTTCTCGTCGTCGGGGTGTTTCACTGGTGAGCCCTTCCACTTCGGGTGTGAGGGATGCCGGGCCCGGCCGTGTGCTGTGAGAGGTGGGCGGCCGGGCCCGTGCGCTGAATACTCGTGCCGGACGCGCGCGCAACCGATCTCCGAAGAGATATCTCTGTGGAGATGGGCTGCTCGCGCGGGCTGTGGTACGAGATCAGGCGGCGTGGGCGGCGGTGCGGGCGAGAGCTGCGGCGACGCGGGCGCCGACCCATTGGGCGACGTTGCAGGAGACGGCGTTCCCGGCCTGCATGGTCTGTTCGCCCTTGTTGCCGTGGACGACGTAGTCGTCGGGGAAGCGCTGTGCGAGGAGCTGTTCGCGCGGCTGGATCATGCGGTAATGGCAGTCCTCCAGCACGGGCGCGGGGCCCAGCAGCGCGGCCGAGTCGACCGTGCCCAGGGTGTGCAGCGGTTCGGCGGCCGACTTGGCCGCCGCGTTGCGGTAGGGGATGACCAGCCAGTGATGCCGTCCCTGCCCGGTGACGGTGTCCACCGGCTGTGAGACCGGGCGGGTGGTGGCGTTGCGGCGCAGGGTGACGATGAAGGAGTCATCGGCCTGCGGCGGGGTGAGCAGCGCCTCGAAGCCCTTGGGGTTGGCCAGGCGGGTGCGCATCGGCTCTGCGGTCGTGGTGGAGGTGGTGTTCCAGGTGCCGCCTGCCGGGACCAGGACCGCGTCGCCGATTTTGACGGTGCGGGCGGCCAGCGGGGCGGTGTCGGCGGGCGTGGCCCGGCCGTCGTGGCCGCCGTGGTTGACGGTGAGCACCATGCGCTGTTCTCCGAGCAGGGACAGGCCGGCGCGGATGCGCTTGACGGTGTTCGCGGCGAGCGGGCGCAGCTTGTGCGCGGGCCGGTCGCCGATGCGCACCCCTAGGTTCGTCCAGTCGATGATGGAGGCGGCCGGACGGACGTAGGGCTCCACCAGGGCGTGGCGGCAGGCGGTGTTCGGGCAGCGGTAGTCGTATTGCTGCTTGTACTTGCCCACCCGTCGGCCGTTGCGCCAGGACTGCACGGCCCGTACGTCCTGCCCGCACTCGGGGCACCAGGCGAGCGGGGTGGGTCGCAGGTCGGGCGCCGGGATGTCGGTGCGGGTGAAGACGACGTAGATCCGGTCGCGCCACTGGGGTGCGGCCGGGTTGCCGGTGCCGCTGATGTGGGCGGAGGAGACGGACACGACCTGGGAGCGGTAGCCGAGCAGTTCCATTCCCTTGCGCCACCAGTCGAACAGCTCCCAGTCGACGACGAACTCCAGGACGTTCTCACACAGCACGGCCTGGTAGCGATGGACTTCGGTGGCGCGGATGACGTCGTAGGCGGTGGCCCGGGTGCGCTCCCAGGCCGCGTCCGCGACGCTGCCGTGCTCCTCCAGGTCCAGGGCGAGCTGGCCGTGGGTGCGCTTGCGGCCGCCGGCCGGGGAGATCTCGGTGCAGATGGGCGAGGCCCACAGCACGTCCGTCCTGGGCAGGCGGCGCATGTCGTAGTTGTTGATGTCGGCGATGAGGTGGTCGGCGTCGGGGTGGTTGGCCGCGTGGGTCTCGATGGCCCGCTGCCAGTGGTTGGCGGCGAGCTTCAGTTCGTATCCGGCGGCGACCAGGCCCGTGGAGGAGCCGCCCGCGCCGCAGAACAGATCGGTGAACGTCAGGCTCATGCCTGATCTCCCTTGCACTACGGAGGTGGTCACAGCTCGAACAGGCCCGGCGCCTCGACGGGCGGGGCGGCGGCCTTGCGCGCGCGCGCGGCGGCGGTGTGGCACTCCGGGCACCACGCCACCAGGTCGGCGGCGGGCAGCGCGGCGGCGGCCACGGCCGTGGTGAGCGGGTCGGCGGGCGCGGCGATGAGCCGCACCCGGTGGCCCTGGTGCTCGCGGGTGTAGTGGTCGTGCTCGCGCGGGCACCGGCCCTGGCCCTTGGTGTGCGGGTTGCCGCACGCTCCGGTGCACTGGCAGCGGTGGCCGGCGGCCTCCATCACGGTGTTGAAGATGGCGGCGCCGACGAGGGGCTGTGACTTCATGCCGCCACCCCCATCACGGGCAGATCGGTGCGGGCCCCGCGGCGCCCGGAACGGCGTCCGGCGACCGTGGCGAACAGACGGCCCAGACCGGCCCGCCGCAGCCCGGAGCGGGCTTCCTGCTTGGCTGCGTACATGGCCTCATCCGCGCGCCGCAGGAGTGCGGACAGGTCCTCGCCGGGGAAGTCGGCGGCGCGGGCCCAGCCGAGCGACACCGTGGTGCGCACCGCCGGGTCCAGGCCGTCGACGGGGCCCGCGAGGGTGGTGTGCAGGTGGGCGAGGAGATCGGCGGCGGCGCCGTGCCGGTCGGTGAGGACGGCGGCGAACTCATCGCCCCCGAGCCGCCCGACCACGCCGGACGGGCCGACGTGGCGGGCCAGCCGATCGGCGGTCGCCTTCAGCAGCGCGTCACCGGCGGCGTGCCCGTGCCGGTCGTTGATCTGCTTGAAGTGGTCGACATCGGCCAGCACCACGATGGCCCGCCCATCCTTCAGCAGGTTCGTGGCGCGGTGGGTGAACGCGTCACGGGTGCGCAGGCCGGTGAGCGGGTCGCGCCGCGCCACGTGCAGGCGACGGCGCAGCCACGCCACGTGGACCGTCCACCCGCAGGCGAGCGGAGCGCATGCGGTGAGGGCCGCTAAGAGCGTGCTCATGCCGCCGCCCCCTCACCGGTCTCCGGCGTGCTGGCGGGGGTGTCGACGGCGTGCAGCGGCTTGCTGGCACGCTCCGCGGTGAGCACGTCGCGTACCTGGCGGGCGGGCTTGGCGCCGCAGCGCAGTGCTTTGCGCAGCGCCTCACCGTTGTCGACCTCAGCGTCCGACCAGGCGGCCGTCAACTCGCGAGCCTCAGACAGCAGTTCGTCCAGGCCCCGCCGCACCGTCTTGTTCGGGCGGCGGCGCGCGGTGGCCGGCGGCTTGCGCCGGGGCTGCGGGTCGGGCTTGCCGCCGTGGGACGGGTCCGGCTCCTGCCGCTCGTCGCACGGCTGCTCCTCGCTCTGCGGGGCGAGTTCTCCGAGTTTGAGCAGGACGCGCGAGCGCCGTGGTGTCTTCGAGCGCCAGCGCCGCCCGTGCTGCTCGCGCAGCTCCGCGCGGGCCAGCTGGCGTTCCCGCTCACGGGCCAGCGCGTCGGCATAGGAGGTGATCTCCCACAGCGTCATGCGACGCCACAGCGCGAACGTGGTCAGCGGGGCGAGCAGCCACCTGCTGGCCCGGATCTTGTCCATCCGACGGCCGGTCACCGCGCCGATGCGGACGGCGTAGATGTGCGCGCCGATCTCGGAAAACACCACCCACAGCAGCGGCATGGTGCCGTGCGCGACCTTGGCCCACAGGCCGTTCCCAGCGGCCACGTTCAGCCCGCACGTGATCAGCGTGAGCGCCCAGGGCACGAAGCGCACCCAGGCCAGCGCCATATCCATACGGATCAGAAGCAGGTTGGCGACGGTGAACACCGGGATGGCCACGTCAATACCGACCGGCAGCATCCACGGGGAGGCGAAGCCCCAGCGCAGCGCGGCGGCCGACACCGCGTCGAACGAGGCGATGAAGCCGAGCGAACCGACCCCGGCCGCAGCCGTCGCGCCGATCCCGGCCAGACCCAGCTCCGGGCGCGTCAGCGGCGGCACCGCCGCACGCTCGGTGGTGGCGGTCATCGCGCACCGCCCCTCTGACGGCCCGGGCGGATGTCCAGCACCCAACCGGTGAAGTGGAGGACACCGCCGACGCCGACCAGGAACCGCCACACCGGTTCACCGGTGACGAGGTAGACGGTTGCCGCGCCCATCATGACGAGCGCCCCGACCACCAGGAACGACACGATGACCCGCTCACGTGCGGGCAGCGTGCTCATGCTGCCGCCGCCTTACGGGCATCCTCACGACGCGAGGCCGGGCGGCACAGCGGGGTGATGTTGAACAGGTCCGACGCGTAAGCCTCGATCACCTCGGCGGCGACGCGGGCCGTGCCGTCGGCCATGCCCGGGTTGTCGGCGAGGATGTCGCGCGCCGCGTCCAAACGCGCCGCGCGCTCTTCCTCGGTCTCGCCCTCCTCCCCGAGCCACAGCTCAACGGGGGTGCCGAGGGCCAGTTCAATGAAGTCGTCGATGGAGACGGCCTGATGACCGCCGATGTAGGCACGCATGCAGCGCTCCTGATGTCGAAGGGAAAGGGCGTGCCGGGCGGTCGTGGCCTGGTGGTGAGAGGCGACCGTCCGGGATGTGCAACCCCATGCCGCAGGAGCGGCGGGGCGGTGCCCCGGCCGGGAGTCGAACCCGGCCTGCGACCATCGGGGCGGTTGATCAGCGCTGTGCGTCGCGGTGCTGGACGAGCTGAATAGCCATCCGGGGGAAGTCGGCGACACCGTCGAAATCGGCGAAGGTCAGGCCGTAGATCGCGGTCGCCTGAAGCATTTCGCTCAACACCGCCGCCGCATCGGCCTTCTGCGCCGCGGTCGGGCGGTGACTGGGGGCGAACTGCGCCGCAGCAGAGACGATGCGGGCGGCGACGTCGTCCAGCTGGTTCTGAGCCACGATGGGTGTCCTCTCGGGTCAGCATGGAGCGGGTCTGTCCCGTGCTCCCCGCAGCCCCGGAACCAGGTCCGGGACCACAGGCAACCAGTCAGTCAGCGCCAGAACGGGATCGTCTTGGCGTGCTCCTCGCACCACTTGCAGGGCAAGTTCGCGCCCCCGCGGTGCAGGTGGGTGTGCTGCTCACACTGAGCGCAGTGGTAGATGTCCTTCGGCATAGCGGGCTCCTGTGGGTGCCATGGATGTGAGGTCGGTCGACTGACCGCCGTGCCCCGGCCGGGAGTCGAACCCGGCCAGCGACCATCGGGGCGGTAGTACAGGAGCTCAGCGGCGGACGCGGCCGGAGACGCTCTCGGCAGACACACTCAGGTGGCGGGCGCCGGAGAGCCGGATGTCGCCGGAGATGCTGTGGGCGCTCACGTGCCCGGAGGCGGCGCCGGTGGCCTGAACCTCGATGTCCCCCGAGGTGGTGTTCAGGCTGCCTGCGGTGCCGTCGTACAGGCGCACCTCGATGTCGCCGGAGACCGAGTGTGCGGTGATCTGCTCGGTGACGCGGCCGATGTTGATGTCGCCTGAGGTGGTGCTGGCGGTGAGCTGCCGGACGCCGTCGGCGTCCAGGTCGCCGGAGACGGAGCGGAACTCCATCCGGTCGACGTAGCCGAACACCTCGGCGTCCGCGGACGTGCCGGCGAGTCCGAAGGATGATCCGGCGGGCAGCGAGACGACGGCTTCGATGGGGCTGACGGTCGGCATGTTGCCCATGCCGCCGGAGACCACGCGGCCGTTGATGCGGACCGTACCGCCGACGATGCTCATGTTGCTGACGCTCTGGATCACGGTGCCGCGGTTGCCTCGCACGATCACGCCGTCCGGCATGTCCGGCACCTCGATGCCGAGCACCTGGCCGTTCTGCTCGCTGCGGGCCCGGTTGACCGCGTCGGCCGCGGGCCCGGTGCTGTCGTCGGTGCGCAGCACCACGCGGGCGCTGATCAGGCTTTCGATGACCTGGACACGGACGCTGCCGACCGGCAGCGACAGGCCCAGCACGATCGGGCCGGAGGTGGCGGAGTCAAAGGTGCGCTCGGTCATGGTCGAACTCCAGGAAGGTGAAGAGACAGGGAACGTGCGATGGGCGGGGCGACCGTGGTCGTGAGGTGGTGAGAGGCGGTCGCCCCGCAGGCCCGTGTGCCGCGTACGCGGCGGGGCAGCGCCCCGGAGGCAGATTTGATCTGCCGCCATCACAGCTGTCCGGGGCCGCAGCGTCAGAGCGCTGCGAGAGGTTGGGTTGCGCTGTACCTCACGCGGACCGGAGCCCGCGTGGCCGCCTACTTGGCCGAGGAGAGGCGGCGTGATCCCCATTCAGTTGTCAAGGAACGAACGCTTCCGACGAGCGCGGTAACCCCTGGAAGGGGCTCCCCTGGCCGCAAAGCCACAGGACCCGCCGGACGTACATCGGTGCTGCACACCTCCCTCAATGCGTGGTGTGTATTACCTACCACTCACGCTGACAGATCGATTCCGGGTCGTCAAGCGCTCTGGCTTTTTCGATCTCGGAACCGCCTGCTTCGCGGTGGTGACTCAACTGTCGCCAACCGGAGGGCACTTCGGGAGCGTGCACTTGGGGGTGCACTCGTGCACTCCGACGTGCAAACCCCCTGCACCCCAGGGCTGACCTGCGTAGAGTGACGTTGAGTCAAGCTGGGACTTCGGCCGCTCATGGGGGTTCGATGGCAGACCGGAACGCCAGGCTGGCCGCGCTGATGGATGAAGGCGGCTTCTCTCACAAGTCGCTGGCCCGCGCGGTAGTCGTCGCTGCCGCACGCGCAGGCCAGGACATCACCTGTGATCACACCTACGTCAGTCGGTGGCTCAAGGGGGCCATCCCGCGGGGCGACATGCCGCGCTTCATCGCAGACGCCATCGGGCGCAAGCTGGGACGCCAACTCACGATTGACGACATCGGGATGGGCGACGCGGCGGTCTCAGCGATACAGCCCAACCTCGGTCTCGACTTCGCGGACCGTCCCGAGACTGCGACCACCACCGTGGCCGACCTGTGGCGTGCCGACCTTGCCGACGCTGAGCCGCTGGTTCGCGCACTGCCGGACTCCGCGGCTTGGAACGAGGCTTCCGTGAGGTGGCTCGTATCCCCGCCCGACGGTGAACTCACGCGGACCGGAAACCGCTCCGTCGGCGCCGTAGACGTGGAGATGATTCGCTCGACTGCTGACGCGTTCAGCATGCTTGACGGCAAGTTCGGCGGTGGCCACGCTCGGCGGGCGCTGATTCAGTACCTGCACACCGACGTTCGGCCCATGCTCGATGGCAAGTACTCCGACGCCGTCGGGAGGGAGCTCCACTCAGCTGTGGCCGAAGCGCTCTTGCTCGCGGGGTGGATGTCGTACGACAGCGGCCTACATGGCATCGCACAGCGGTACTTCATCCAGGCCCTTCGCATGACGCAGGCAGCCGGTGACCGGCTGCTCGGAGGCAGCATCCTTTCCGCAATGAGCCATCAGGCCACGTTCGTCGGCCGATACCGCGAAGCCGCGACCTTGGCGCGTGCCGCACTCACGGGCCCGGCCGGCAGCCTCACGCCAACGCTGGCCGCACAGTTCCGCGCGATGGAAGCGCGAGCGCTGGCACGCCTGGGAGACGAACGCGGGTGTGATCTCGCGCTGTCCGAGGCGGAACGACACCTGAGCCGACGCACGGCCGATAGCGATCCGGCGTACATCGCGTACTTCGATGAGGTGGAGTTGGCAGCCGAGTTCGGGCATTGCTTCCGCGACTTGGGGCGCTCCGTGCAGGCGACGGAGCGGGGCGCGGGTTCCATCTTTGGGGACGGCCTGAACAACCGGAGCGACTTCTTCGCGACCATGGTGCAGGCAGAGGCGTACCTCGGTCAGGGCGAAACCGGGCGGGGCTTCGAAATTGCGCTCAGCGCACTGCAGCTTGGCGAAGGGTTGAAGTCCGCACGTTGCGTCCAATACGTACAGGAATTTCAGTGGCGCGTCACAGACAGAGTGAAGCAGGCTGCGGAGTTCCGGATTTTTGCGGAACAGGCCCGGACCTTCCGCCTCTGGCAACGGGTCGACAAGCAGTAACCAGCTCAACCCCCACTTCCGCACTCCTCAGCCGGGCGCATGGTGGATTTTGAGTCCTTCAGAGTCTTATTCAGGTCACGAAAGGAGTTTGCACCGAATTCAGATTCGCCGAACAATGCGCCATCGACGTTGCGGGTCCATGTATTCCCGTGCGTGTCTGTAAAAGTAAGTTTCTGGAAACTCGCCATGCTTTGCCCCGCGCCCCCTAGGCGCCATTCCAGCTCGTAAAAGACGACTGGCGAGTTAATTACAAGCTCTGTGCATGGCGGCAGCGCACCGAAAGCAATTCGCTGTTCCATGGAGTCTGTAAACCCGAACCCTGGCCCCCAGTACTCCAAGCTCCATCGCGGAACAGGATCCAGCGACCGGTTGAGCACATGAATTTTAGTCTTGCGCAGGTCACCTTCTTCTTCCAGATACGCCGTCTCTTCCTCCCAATAAGTGATCCGGGAAGCTTGCTCTGCTTTCCGCTGTTCTTGTTCTTGCTCCACCGAGGTTCGCGTGTCTCGCGCGGCCTGCAATGCAGCATACGAAGCGACTCCGCTCACAATCAATCCGGCTGCGGCTGCAATAGCGGAGATAAAGGTTCCCCAAGACGTCAGCCAGAGCGAGATCCGGGACGCTCGATCTTGCCTCTCAGGTTCTCGCGGAGCCGATGGAATCCCCCGAAGGCTCCGCGGGCTGTGGTACGCACGGGTGCGCATCCCCTGTTGACGTGTCCGTGGTCGACCTGCCACGCCCCCACCCTTGTAAGCTCTCAGCTTCAACTTCCTCAAGCCGCAGCTTAGTTCGTAAGCTGCGTGCCCGAAAGATCCTAGAACGGCGCCCAGTCGCGGCGCGATCCTCCCGAGCGTAGCGTCTCGACACGCTTCTCAACTTCCTCGGCAGCGCGCGGATTCGTGCCAGCGTTCTGGGAAAGCCATGTGACCATCAGCAGTTCGCGCACCCTGCGTAGGACGGCATACCCGGACCATTTCCGGACGTCGAAGCCGTAGCCGTCCACAAAGTCGGCGTATTCGGATTCTGTGTGCCAGCCGAAGCTGTCGTAGTACATGGCTGTCTGCATGAGGTCCCACTCACGCGGACCGATCGCGAAGCCGTCCAGGTCGATAACCTTCGGGCGTCTCACAGCATCACGCAGGACGTTGCCAACATTGAAGTCTCCGTGCAGGTGACCGGTCGGCAGGGCGAACGATAGCCGGTCGTACTCGCTCGCCAACTCATCTGCCAGAGAGGCGAGATAGGCTCGGGTGCTCGACGGGATCGCGGCGCGCTGCAAGCGCTGATTCACCTTGTCGAAGGGTCGGAGTTCGGGGAGCGAAAAAGTCGGCAGCTCCAATTCGTGGAGCCGCCGAAGCAATTCGCCCATCTCTCGCGTACTCGCGTACGTGTCGCCATCGGCCAACCCCTCCCAGAAGGTCACTGGATGGCCATCGACGACGACGGGTTGTTCAGCTTCTGTGACAAGCCGGGCAGCCGGGTATCGCTCGGCTGCGAGCCACTGAGCTACGGCTACTTCTCGGCGGACGGATGGCAGTCGGTCAGGGCTCCGACCGACGCGCGAAATAATCCGGCCGTAATCGATGCGAAAGACAGCGTGGTCGCCGAACCGCTGCATCGCGATACCGTCCGGATCTACGTGGGCGACATCGCACGCCTTCCGCAAGATGCTCTCGGCCGAGGCCGCGTCGAATTCGGTGCGCTCGCCCGCCGTCATACCTTGCGGTCCCCCTGTCCGATGGGAAGCGCGCGGACTTCCCGCCCGCGGGTCGCTCCTTTGCCGATGAGCCCTTGTCCTTCCATCTGCGCAATGGCAGAGCGGATCGCCGTCCGGGAAGCCTCGAACCGCTCGCACAGCTCCTTCTCGGTGGGGAAGGGGTCCCCAACCTTGACTCCGTCAGTCCGCAAGAGGTCCGTCACCTTCTCGACGAGCGGGCGCCGGTCGCCCGTCCCCACCACGTACCAGCCAGCGCCCTGGACGGATTCGATAACGCCCTTGCTCTTCAGGTCACCCAACGCACGCTCGATGGTGCTGCGGCTCACGCCGTAGATCTCCATCAGCTTCGCCTGAGACGGCAGCTTCTCAGAGATCTTGCTCTTCTCGATCTTCTGACGTAGAGAATCCGAGACCTCTAGGTACGTGTCTCGCGGACTGGCCGGCGGCACCTAGCCTCCCCTTCGATGATCTCGCTTGATAGGCGGCTCACTGCTTCCAGCTTCCCACGGTGGCCCACGGTCGACGTAGGGCGCCAAAGGAAGTGTCCCACGTGTCCGACTGTCCGGTTAGAGCGCTGACCTGCACAAATAGGTGGGACAGCGGGATTCGTCGGTGTCCCACCTGTCCGACCTGAGTACGGGGCTGCAACACCCGCGGGGTGTTGCAGCCCATCACGTCGTCGCCTTCCGTCGAACCTCAGCAGCCGGAGGTGACCCACGCCGCTTCCCCCTGCGTTCGTGTGAGGAGCGTGTGAGCGAGACGAGATGACGCGGCCCACAGGCTCCCTCACAGGTCAGAGCCATAATCAAGCATGTCATGAGCATGCTCTCCGGAGCCGTGTGCGCAGGTTCGAATCCTGCCGGGGGCACCTTGCAGAAGGTGCCCAAAGACCCCGTCACCAGCGGAAACGCTGAGGCCGGGGTCTTCGCGTATGTGCAGCCCGGGGCGGCCCGCACCGCCCGCCCGAGAGGGTGCCACCGTGACTCACCGGCCGACACGCCCTCATGGGCCACCCAAGCATCCAACGCCGAGACGACTTCTTCCTGCCGGTACACGTTCCCCCACTACGACCGCGCCGCCTGGATCTTGATCCGTAGTACCAGGGCAGCTCAGCCCTTACCGACTACACGGCGGTAGCATCCGAAGTAGCATGGAGAGCATGAGCGAGCCTACCCAGAAGTTCTCGATCACTATGCCCCGGGACGTCGCCGAAGCTGCCCGCGCCCGCAGTGGCCCCTCCGGTCTGTCTGCCTATGTCGCCGCCGCCGTCGCCCGTCAGATCGAGCGCGACAACCTCAACGAACTCATCCAGGTCGCCGAGGCACAGCACGGCCCCATCACTGATGATGAGGTGCAGGCCCTGCGCGACCAGCTCCACCAGGCGCGCGCACAGCAGACCGGCGACGAGGCAAGCGCGGCGTGACAGGGTCCCCCGCCACCCCGGGCGGCACGCTGGTGCTCGACAGCGAGGGGCTGGCCAAGGCCGTGCTGCGCGACCGTACCGTCACCGCCTGGCTCACCCTGGCGCGCGCCGATGACCTGCGTGTGATCACGTCAGCGGCCACTCTGGTGGAAGTCGTCCACCCACGCATCAACCGCCCGGCCCTGGAGTGGACACTCTCCCGCCTCGTTGTGGAGCCGGTCACCGACGCAGTCGCACGCCACGCCGCCGCCCTGCTCACCGAGGCCGGCCTGCACGGCCACAAGTACGCCATCGACGCCATGCTCAGCGCGACCGCCCTTGCCGCCCCTGGGCCCGTCACCGTGCTCACCTCTGACCCGGAAGATGTCACGGCCCTATGCGGAACGCGCGCCACCGTCATCAAGGTCTGACGCCCAATTTGGGATGAACCAAATTTTGTGAAGACTGCGCGGCCATCCGCCGTCGGCTGCCGTCGGACGACCGGACGACCGGACGAGTTGGAGGATTTCGTGGATGTGACCACGCTTGCCGTCGCGCTCATCAGCGTCGGAGGGACGCTGGGGGGAACCCTCGGTGGGGCGGTGCTCAGTCAGCGCGCCAATCGGGAGCAGAACGAGCGGGCCGACCGCGAACGTGAGCAGGAGCGGTGCGAGCAGGTGGTGCAAGCCCGGCGGGATCTCTATGCCCGTCTGAACACCACCGCCCGCGCTTACCGAGTCGCCGCCCGGGACGCCGTCTTGGCGGCGAAGCGCGGCGAAAGCGTCGACCCGGCTCTGCTCGAAAGCGCGAAGGAGGCCTGGGCGGACGAGTACTCCCAGGCGCAGATGGCGCTGGCCAAGGATGTCCTGGACGTGGCTTCGGCGCTCAACAGGTCTCTTGGGATCGGGTATGCGGTGGTCAAGCACCTGCCGAGCAGTCCTGACCTTGACCTCGACGGGGCGTATCAGCGGGCCGATACGTGGTTCGGTGGCCCGTTGTCCGACGGCGTATACCTGCTACGGGTCGCGCTGCGGCATGACCTGGGAGTCGAGGCCGATCCCGGTTTCGAAGAGACCCGTGCGCAGATACTCGCCGCGCTCGACAGCGCACGGGACGACCTCGCGCGTCTCCTGGTCGCAGAAGGGGCCCGGACCCGGACGAGCGAACTGGCGGCCAGGCCCGCCAATGGGAAGGGGTTGGGGTGATTCGGGCTTGTTTGAGTAGTGGAGGGGTTCCTCCTGGGGAGCGGTTCGCGTGGTGGGGTGGGCTCAGGCCGCTTCGCCGGGTGCTCGTCAATCGGGAGCGGGGGTCGCCGTCGGGTGTTCGCCCGCTGTGCCCATGGAACGGGGACGGCGCAGGGGCGTACGCCCGAGGAGGAGCGGGGAGCTTCGTGACGCTGGGTGATTCTCGTTCGGCCGTCCGTGCATCCACATCATGTCGATCCTGTGCATCTTTGCCGTCGGCACCATGGAAGCCGGACGAGGCGGCTCATCTTGCTGGGGGGCTCCTTCGAATGCCGTGATAGCACGGGGTGATCGAATTCGAAGGAGGGGACGACCTCGTGGGCATCTTCAGCCGTCGCCAGACCGGCGCCACCGCCACCGTCGAGCCGCCGCCGGCCGGCGGTGTCGCGCTCGACTCCTCGTTGCGGGAGCTGACGGGGCAGTGGACCATCGACCGGCCGCACAGCCGGGTCGGGTTCTCCGTGCGGCACGCGATGGTCACCACCGTCCGGGGTGCCTTCGCCGACTACGACAGCACGTTGTACTTCGACGGTGACCGGCCCTCCGAGTCGCGTGCCGAGATCGTCATCCGGGTGGACAGCGTCGACACCGGCGTCGAGCAGCGGGACGCGCATCTCGTCGGTACCGACTTCTTCGACGCGCGCCGCTACCCGGAGATGGTGTTCCGCAGCACCGCCACCGTCCATGAGGGCGGGGAGAGCTTCCGTATGTACGGGGATCTGACCATCCGGGACGTCACCCACCCCGTCGACCTGCAACTCGACTACCTGGGCTCGGTCGTTGACCCCTTCGGTTTCGAGCGGGCCGGCTTCGACGGCACCACCACCATCGACCGCACCGACTGGGGGCTCGTCTACAACCAGCGGCTCGCGGCGGGCGGCACGATGGTGAGTGAGAAGGTACGGCTGCAGTTCGATATCTCGGCGATCCGGGTCACGTAGCCACACCCCCTGGTCTGCGCCGACGCGGCCGCTTCGGGCATGCTGATGTGAAAACATCGCCGCCCTGCGCGGCCTGCGAAAGGAGGGCGCGCTCGTGGGCGACTGGATACGTTGCTTCCACCCCGCACCCGATGCCGGGACCCGTCTGCTCTTTTTCCCGCACGCGGGTGGTTCCGCCAGCGCCTACCATCCGCTGTCGGCCGCCGCCAGCGGAGTCGTCGACCCGCACGTCGTGCAGTACCCGGGGCGGCAGGAGCGGTTCGGTGAGCCGTTCGCCGAGCGGGCGGAGGACGTCGTCGACGCCGTGCTCGCCGCGCTTCCCCGGTGGGACGACGGCGTGCCGACGGCGCTGTTCGGGCACAGCATGGGCGCGCTCCTCGCATTCGAGACCGCGCGGCGCATGACCGCGGCGGGGCATCCGCCCGCGGCTCTGTTCGTCTCGGGGCGGCGGGCCCCCTCGCTGCCCCCGCGGCCCGCGACGGTGCGGCCGGTGGCCGAGATGTCCGACGCCGAGCTCGTGGAGGAGATGCGCAACCTCTCCGGAACCGCGAACGAGCTGCTCGCCTCGCCCGAACTCCTGCCGATCATCCTGCCGCCGGTGCGTGCCGACTACCGGCTCCTGGACAACCACGTCCACCGCGACGGTCCCCCGCTCGACTGTCCCGTCGTCGCCCTGACCGGTGACGCCGATCCCCGCGTCCCGGTCGAGAGCGTGCGGGTCTGGGAGAACGAGACGCGCGGTGACTTCTCCTGTCACGTGCTCTCCGGGGGGCACTTCTTCCTCGACCGTCATCACGCGTACGTCACCGACGTCATCGCCTCGACGCTGGCGGGCCGGAGCGCGTCGGCCCGGTGACCGAGGCGCCGGCTCAGGCGGATGCTCTGCGCCGTCCCGCCGTCGTCTTTTTCGCCGTGGTGCTCTTGGTGCTCTTGGCGGTCTTGGTGGTCTTGGTGGTCTTGGTGGTCTTCTTCTCCGCCGGCTTGTTGGCGGCGCCGGCCTTCGCGGTGGCCTTGGCGGCGGGCTTGCGAGCCGTCGTCTTTGTCGCCGCCTTGGAGGACGTCGACTTCGACTTCTTGCCACCCACCTGCTTGGGTGTGGCCCGCGACGACTTGCGCGGCGAGATGTGTCTCACCTCAGCCATCGAATCGCTCCCGGAGCCGCTCCCGGAGTCGCTCTCGGAGCCGCTCCCGGAGTCGCCGGTCGGGGACCCCGGCTCCCCCCGTGCCGAACGCGCCTGGCGGACACTGTTCTCCAGCGCCGCCAGCAGGTCGATCACCTTGCCGCCGCCCTCCCCCGCCGGGGCCTTCCTCGCCGGGGTCGCGCCGTCGGCCTTCGCGGCGATGAGCTCCTCGACCGCCTCGCGGTAGTCGTCGTGGAGGGTTTCGAGGTCGACCTCGCCGAGGGTGTCCATCAGGGCGTCGGCCAGGTCGAGTTCGGCGTCGCGGACGGTCACGTGCTCGTCGGGGGCCACCCCTTCCGGCGTACGGATCTCGTCCGGCCACAGCAGCCCGTGCATGGCGATCACGTCGTCGACCACACGGAGCATGCCGAGCCGCTCCCGGCCCCGGAGCGCGTACTTGGCGATGGCCACCCGCCGGCTCCGCTTCAGCGCCTCGCGCAGCAGCGTGTACGGCTTGGCGGCGGGGACGCCGTTCGCCGAGAGGTAGTACGCCGCGCCCATCTGGAGCGGGTCGATGCGGTCCGCGGGGACGAAGGCGACGATCTCGATCGTCCTGGCCGTCGGGATGGGCAGCGCCGCCAGGTCCTCGTCGGTGATCGGGATGATCGAGCCGTCCGCGTCCTCGTACCCTTTGCCGATCTCCGCCGTCGGCACCTCGCGCTCCTCCAGCTCGCAGACCTTGCGGTAGCGGATGCGGCCGCCGTCCTCGGTGTGGATCTGCCGGAAGGAGATGGAGTGGTTCTCCGTGGCGTTCACGAGCTTGATCGGGATGCTGACCAGTCCGAAGGAGATCGCACCGTTCCATATGGATCGCACGTCCGGCACCTCACTGGCAGATTCGGGCTGATTTGGGCAGATTCGAGCAGAAGATTTAAGGCTTTGTGGCGTTATGGGCGTTTTGTGGGACTCTCATCCTATGACGCCGATCACAGAGGTGGAGGGGCGACGGCTCGCGCTCAGCAATCTCGACAAGGTCCTGTATCCCGCGAGCGGCTTCACCAAGGGCGAGGTCCTGCACTACTACGCGAGCACCGCCGACGCCCTCCTCCCCCACCTCCGCGACCGGCCCGTCTCCTTCCTGCGCTACCCGGACGGGCCCGACGGGCAGCGGTTCTTCTCGAAGAACGTGCCACCGGGCACCCCGGACTGGGTGCACACCGCCGAGGTGCCGCGCTCCCGCTCCGAGGGGAAGGCGCGGCAGGTCCTCGTCCAGGACCTGGCCACGCTGATGTGGGCGGCCAACCTGGTCACCGAGTTCCACGTGCCGCAGTGGCGGGCCGCCGCCCCGGCGCGGGCCGACCGGATGGTCTTCGACCTGGACCCCGGCCCGCCCGCCTCGGTCGTCGAGTGCTGCCGGGCGGCGCTCTGGCTGCGGGAGCGGCTGACCGCCGACGGCTTCCACGTGTACGCGAAGACGTCCGGGAGCAAGGGGCTGCACCTGCTCGTACCGCTGGAGCCGACCCCCTCCGAACGGGTCACCGCGTACGCCAAAGGGCTGGCCGTCGAGGCGGAGCGCGAGCTTCCCGAGCTCGTCGTGCACCGCATGACGCGGAGCCTGCGCCCCGGCAAGGTCTTCGTCGACTTCAGCCAGAACGCCGCCGCCAAGACCACCGCCGCCCCCTACACCCTGCGGGCCCGCCCGGAGCCGACCGTCTCCGCCCCCGTGACCTGGGACGAGGTCGAGGCGTGCGAGGAGCCGGGGCAGTTGGCCTTCGCCGCGGACGACGTCGGGCCCCGGCTGCGGCGGCTCGGCGACCTGTTCGGGCCCCTCGCCGATCCCGACCTGGCGCGCCCGCTCCCCTGACCCGCCGGCGGCCCACCGACGCAGGGCCGACCTGTGACCGGCGTCACGCCTAATCAAGTTTGACTAGCAGCACTTCGCGGCATACCTTCTACATCACTAGTCAAACTTGATGAGGAGACCGCGTGACCCTTCTTCCCGAGACCGGATACGTCCCGACCGCCGAGGACCGCGCGAGCCTGGACGCCTGGTTCGCCGAGTACGACGCGCACAGCGCGAAGCGCGACGTGGAGCGCATGGCCGACCTGGCCGTCTTCCCGCTCAACCTGGTCAGCGACGACTCCGCGGGCGACGGCCGGGCGGCGCAGTGGGACCGGGAGCAGTTCATAGGGACCATGACGCACGTCATGGGCGACGGCAGCGCGGACATCACCTTCGAGTCCACGCGTACGCCCGTCTTCCTCTCCCCCGCGATGGCCGTCGTCTTCACCGACTCGGTGATGACGGCGAACGGCGAGACGCAGCAGCTGCGCTATGCCGACATCCTGATCAGGCGCGGCGGAGCCTGGGCCTTCCAGACCATGATCCAGGGCGGCTGGGGGGACAACCTGTAATCCCCGTCCGGCCGGAGCGGGCCGTCAGACCCGCTCCCACGTGTGGCGGTCCCTGGCCAGCGCGTGCAGCGCCTCCACATCGGCCGGTTTCAGCACCCCGCCGAGGCGGGCCAGCGCCGGCAGGTCCGCCTCACGCACCACCCGCACGTCGCGCGGCGGCGCCGCCACGTCCAGGTCGGCGGCGCCGGTCCCGGCCAGCGCCAGGACGGGGCGGACCTCGGCCGTCAGCGCGAAGGAGGCCCGGCCGGCGTCCGAGCGGACCGTGCGGAGCAGCGGGAACGGCTCGGCGCGGCCGACCGTGACCAACGGGTCGGCGATGCGCACCCGCTGCTTGCGGACGCCGAGGGTGGTCACGCAGAACAGGCCGCCGGGACCGATCAGCAGATGGTGGATGCGGGCACCGCCGGGCAGCGGCAGGGAGTGCAGCACGCGCCAGCCCGCGCCTTCGAGGGCGTCCAGGGCCTCACCGACCGCCTGCTCGGCGGCGAGCGCGCGGTGCCGGGGGTCGGCGCGCAGCCTGCGGGCGGGCGCCGGGTCGCGGTCGAGGGAGATCTGCAGGGCCTCGCCGGGGCGGTTGGGCGCGAGGTCGTCGTCGGGGTGGAGGGCGAGGCGGGCCAGCTCGCCGGGGGTGGGCACGGGCGGCGGGCCCACCGTGACCTGACCGGTCAGGAAGGGTGCGAGGACGTCCAGGACGTCCCGCTCGCGGTCCTCGCTGAGCAGGTTGACGCGGGACGACTCACGGTCGTACCAAGCGACGTTCCTGCCGTCCGCGAGACACACGTACAACCGTTCCTGTCCGTGCCGCCAGGCCGGTACGACGCGCAGTTTCGTCATGCGCCATCACCCCCTGGACCATGGGACCAGCCCGCACGCTCCCGCGGCAAGAACCCGGCGGCGGGCCACGGAAGTTGGGGCGTCTTTGCGCCGGGTACGGCCGGTCCGGGCGTGAAGTCCTCGTGAAGTCCCTCCGGTCCCGTAACGGCACTGCCCGCACAGCTATGGCCTGCTGTTACGTAGCCGTTGAATCGCCGCAACGGCGGGCATCTAACGTCGTCCCTGTCCCACCGGAGCGATCAGCCCAGTGCCGAGCCGGGCGAGCAGCCGAGCGACCGTAAGGAACGTCCCGTGAGCACCGACCGCCGTCTCGCCCGCCGCCCTCTCCTGCGTGCCGCCGCGGTCTCCGTCCTCGTCGGCGGAGCGCTGGTCGTCCCGGCCGAGGGCGCCTTCGCGGAGTCGCCGACGCCGCGGGGCGAGGCCTTCGTGGTCACCCTCGGCAACGGCGCGAAGGCGAAGGTCCAGAACCGCGGCGGCTCGTACGCGGCGACGGTCTCCCTCGACGGCAAGGAGGTCGCGGCCCTCTCCGCCACGCGGCCGGCCGTCACGCGGGGCGGCGTGAAGTACGAGCTGCAGCGGACCGACGGGCACGTCGGCATCACGTATGTGGACCACCGTAAGGGCCAGAACGGCGGGGGTGGCCAGAGCGACCCCGTGCCGCAGCCCCGCGTCGGCAACCCCGAGGGCGGTGTCGCCACCGGTGCCCGAGGTGTCCGGGACGCCGGAGACCCCGCCTTCCTCGTCGCCGGGGGCGGCATGGCGGCGGCCGGTGCGGCAGGGCTCGGCTTCGCGATGCTGCGCCGCGGCCGCACGGACGCCTGACCTCCACCGCGGACGGCCGCACGGCGGTCTGCGAGGTGTGGGAGATCCAGTGGGTCGACAAGAAGGACTTCCCCACCAATAAGGTGTACGGGGCGGCCGACCGACCCGAGCTGCGCCTGCTGACCTGCGGCGGGCCGCTCGTGGGCGGTCACCGCTCGGACAGCGTCATTCTCTACGCCGACCTCGTGTCGCGGCAGGCAGGAGTGCAGTGAACCGCAGCCGGCTCGCGGCCGCCGCCTTCGCCGCCCTCGCCGTACTGGCGGTGGGCGGCTGCGGCGATCCGGGCGGGCTGCGGGGCGCCGGCGCGACGCCGACCGCCCAGGGCCCCACCCACCTCTGGCCCGACCTGCCGTCCCCTTCGGTGCCCGCGGAGGACTACGGCGCCATAGAGAGCGTCAAGGTCGAGGGCGTCGAGGTGCCCAAGGGCGACCTGCGCAAGGTGGACCCGGTCGACGTCGTGCGCGCGGACTTCGCGGAGAACCCGGGGACGTACGAGCGTTCCGACTCCGCGTACCAGGAGACCGTCGAGCGGCTCGAGGACTGCGCCGAGGACGGTTCCGGCGAGAAGGGGCGGTGCCCCGTCCTCAAGGCGTACTACCGGGATCTGACCGGTGACGGCAAGGAGGATCTGATCGTCGGCGTCTCGACCCCCGAGGCCAACCTCGACATTCGCGTCTACGCCGAGAAGGAGCGGCAGTTGACGCAGATCATGGAGATGAGTGACGCCGTGCTCGGCGTCGAGCTGGCCGGGCGCGACCTGATCATCCGGGCCGTCTCCAGCCTCGCCGGGTACGAGTACCACACCGTCTGGTCCTGGGACTCGCACCAGAAGGCGATGCTGCCGACGAGCGACGAGATCGTCCGGGCCTCGAACGCGCCCCGGCCCAAGTCGCCCCGCCCCTCCCCCGTGCGCCCCTCGGCGAGCGGCACGCCCTCGGGAGGCGCCACGCCTTCGGACGGTGCCTCGTCCTCCGCGGGCGGCGGGCGATGAGCCGCCGGCAGCCGAGCGGGCCGCGGCTTCCCGCCTGGACGGCGACCCTCACCTGGAAGGCCGCCGTCTTCATCACCGTCATGTGCTGCGCGCTCGCCGCGCTGCTCGGCGCGCTCGTGCACGTCTCGGTCACCAACCAGACCGTGGGCCAAGCCCGTGAGCGCGCCCTCGTCCGGCTCGCCGAGGTCACCGAGCGGTACGAGGCGGGCGACCGGCTCGGGCCCGGCGCGGGCGTCGACCCGCCCGGCCTGCCCGGCAGCCTGCGCGACCTCGCACTGAGCGGCGAGCGCGGCACGATGGTCGCCGCCCACGAGTCCCGGCCGACGATGTGGGCCGCGGGGCCCGCCGACGGGCAGCGGGCCATCGCCGTCCAGGTCGACTACGCGCAGGGCGCCCGCACCATCGACGGGCTCGACCGGGCGATCCTCGGCTCGTCGGTGCTCGCCATCGGCGCGACGCTCCTCGTCGGCGCGTTCGCCGTGACGCGGGTGACGCGGCGGCTGCACCAGACGGCGCAGGTGGCGCGGCGGATCAGCGCGGGCGACCTGGACGCGCGCGTCAAGGACCCGCACTCCGGCCCGGACGCCACCGGGGTCCCGCGCCACCAGGACGAGGTGGCCGCGGTCGCCGGGGCGCTGGACACGATGGCGGCGACGCTGCAGGGCAAGCTCCTGAGCGAGCAGCGGTTCACCGCGGACGTCGCGCACGAGCTGCGCACCCCGCTGACCGGGCTGCACGCGGCGGCCGAGCTGCTGCCGCCGGGCCGGCCGACCGAGCTGGTGCGGGACCGGGTCGCCGCGCTGCGCACGCTGACCGAGGACCTGCTGGAGATCTCCCGGCTCGACGCGAAGAGCGAGCGGGTGGACCTGGACGCCCATCAGCTCGCTCCACTGGCGGAGCGCGTGGTGCGCTCTTCGGGCGGGGGCACGGAGCTCGTCGTCGTACGCGACGTGTGCGTGGAGACCGACCGGCGGCGCCTTGAGCGGGTCCTCAACAACCTCGTCGCCAACGCGCTGAAGCACGGGCGGGCGCCGGTCGTGGTGACCGTCGACGGTCCCGTCGTCTGCGTGCGGGACCACGGCGACGGATACCCGGACTACCTGGTGGAGCACGGACCGCAGCGGTTCCGCACCGAGGGGACGACCAAGGGGCACGGGCTCGGCCTGACCATCGCGCTCGGGCAGGCGGCGGTGCTCGGCGCGCGGCTGAGGTTCTCCAACGCGGCGGACGGCGGGGCGGTGGCGACCCTGCGGCTGCCGTTCGAGGAGGATCCGGAGTGCGGCGACGGGGACGAGCGGCGTTAGGCGCTTGCGCCACCCGTGGGCTTCTTGGGGTTGTGGGTGAGGTTGTGCGCCCACACGGTGACACATCTAGTGAGAATCGCGGCCTTCGCGCAATCGCCCGGCCGTCCCGCCCCCTCACCTGAGGAGTCCTCATGTCCCTGCGGACCACCACCGTCCGGCTCGGCACGGTCGCCGCCGGCTGCGCCCTCGCCGCGCTCACCGTCACCGGTCCGGCCGCGGCCCTGGACGACCCCGACAAGACCGGCAAGACCGGCAAGACCGAGACGGTCGAGAAGGCAGAGAAGACAGAGAAGGCCGAGAAGACCAGCAAGGCCGAGAAGCCCAGCACGGCTCAGAAGCCAAACAAGGTCGACAGACCGGCCGAGGCCGAGAGCAAGCCGCCCGTCTACAAGGGGCGCGTCAACGCCAAGACCGGGCTGCTGCTCCGCACCTCCCCGACCCGCGGCAGCAAGGTCGTCCGCAGCGTGCCCTACGGCAAGGTCGTCACCATCTTCTGCAAGAGCAAGGGCGACCGCGTCGGCAAGAACAACGTCTGGTATCTGCTCACCGACGGGTCCTGGGCCTGGGGCGCCGCGCACTACATCACCAACATCGGGAAGCTCCCGCGCTGGTGCTGACGCCCTCGCACACCGCCCGGCCGACATAGTCGACATAAGCGGACTTCAGGGCGATTGCTTGCTACGTTCCGGGCATGGCCGGAACCAGCGCGGACTCCGCACCCCCAGCGGTTCCCGCTGTCCGGGCCGGCCGCGTCCCGCGGCGCCGCGGCACCGAACTCGCCCTGCTCGTCGTCGCCGTCCTGCTCTCCGTGTACGGCTACTGCGACGTCGGCCTCGCCAGGAACGGCACCGTCCCGCCCGGCGCCGCCGGTTACGGCGCCGGGCTCGGCGTGCTCGCCCTCCTCGCGCACCTCGCCGTCCGCTTCCGCGCCCCGTACGCCGATCCGCTGCTGCTGCCCATCGCGGTGCTCCTCAACGGCCTGGGCCTGGTCCTCATCTACCGGCTCGACCTGGAGACCCCGAACGACGAGGCGGCGCCCGCCCAGCTCATCTGGTCGACGGTCGGCGTGGCCCTCTTCACCCTCGCCGTCCTCTTCCTGCGCGACCACCGCCTGCTGCAGCGCTACGCCTACCTCTCCGTCGTCACCGCGCTGATCCTGATGCTCGTGCCGATCTTCTTCCCCGCCGTGAACGGCGCCCGGATCTGGATCAGGATCGGCGGCTTCTCCATCCAGCCCGGCGAGTTCGCGAAGATCCTGCTCGCGGTCTTCTTCGCCAGCTACCTCGCCGCCAACCGCACCGCCCTCGCCTACACCGGCCGCACCATCTGGCGGTTCAAGCGCCTCCAGCTGCCCACCGGGCGTGTCCTCGGCCCCATCGTCGCGATCTGGCTGCTGAGCGTCGGCGTCCTCGTCCTGGAGCGGGATCTCGGCACCTCGCTGCTCTTCTTCGGGCTCTTCGTGATCCTGCTGTACGTCGCCACGGGCCGCATCGGCTGGATCGCGGTCGGCCTGCTGCTGGCCGCGTTCGGCGCGTACACGGTCGGCTCGCTGGAGCCGCACGTCCACAGCCGCGTGGAGGACTGGCTGCACCCCTTCGCCTCCATCGACGCTGGGCAAGGGCCGAACCAACTCGCCCAGTCCCTCTTCGCGTTCGCGGCGGGAGGGATGCTCGGCACCGGGCTCGGCCTCGGCCACTCCATCCTCATCGGCTTCGCCGCGAAGTCCGACTTCATCCTGGCGACGGCGGGCGAGGAGCTGGGGCTCGCGGGCCTCTGTGCGATCTTCCTGCTCTACGCCCTGCTCGTGGAGCGCGGCTTCCGCGCGGGGCTCGCCCTGCGCGACCCGTTCGGGCGGCTGCTCGCGATCGGGCTCGCGTCGATCGTCGCGCTCCAGGTGTTCGTGATCGCGGGCGGCGTCATGGGGCTCATCCCGCTGACGGGCATGGCGATGCCGTTCCTCGCGCAGGGCGGTTCGTCGGTCGTCACCAACTGGATCATCGTGGCGCTGCTGATCCGGGTCAGCGACTCGGCGCGCAGCCAGCCCGTCCCGGAGGACACCGCGTGACCAGGTATATCCGGCACGCCGCCGCGTTCTGCGCGCTGCTGCTCGTCGCCCTGCTCGTCAACGCCACCCGCGTCCAAGTCGTCCAGTCCGACGCGCTCGACGACAACCCGGCCAACCGCCGCAACGCCATCGCCCGCTTCGGCCAGCCGCGCGGCGACATCCTCGTCGACGGGCGGCCGGTCACCGGCTCCCGGGACACCGGCGAACAGCTCCGCTACGAACGGACGTACCGGAACGGGCCGTTGTACGCGCCCGTGACCGGCTACGCCTCGCAGGTGTACGGCACGACCTTCCTGGAGCACTCCGAGGACGACATCCTCTCCGGCACCGACCCGATGCTCGCCCCGCTCCCGCTGTGGAACGACATCACGCGCACGCAGAACCCCGGCGGCAAGGTCGAGACCACCATCGAGGCGCCGGTGCAGCAGGCCGCGTACGCGGGGCTCGGCGGCAAGCGCGGGGCGGTCGTCGCGGTCGAGCCGGCCACGGGGAAGATCCTGGCGCTGGTCAGCACCCCCTCGTACGATCCCGAACGGCTCTCCGGGACCCGCCGTTCCGTCACGGCCGGCTGGGCGGAGCTGAACGGCGCCGCCGACAAGCCGATGCTGAACCGGGCGATCCGCCAGACCTATCCGCCCGGTTCGACGTTCAAGGTGGTGACGGCCGCGGCGGCGCTCGACTCGGGAGAGGTGACGGACCTGGACGCGCCGACCAAGTCCCCGAGCCCGTACACCCTGCCCGGCACCAGCACGCAGCTGACCAACGAGGTCGAGGGCTGCAAGAACGCGAGCCTGCGGTACGCCTTCCAGTGGTCCTGCAACACGATGTTCGCGAAGCTGGGCGTCGACACGGGCCTTCGCGCGATGACGGAGACGGCGCGCGGCTTCGGCTTCAACGACGGCGGGCTGCGGATCCCGTCGTCCGTCGCCGCCAGCAACTTCGACACGTCGATGGACAAGGCGCAGCTCGCGCTCTCCGCCATCGGGCAGTACGACACCCGGGCGACACCGCTGCAGATGGCGATGGTCGCGGCGGCCGTGGCGAACGGCGGATCGGTCAAGTCCCCGCACTTGGTGGACCGTACGACGACCGACGACGGCGACGTGATCGAGACCACCGGCACCAGGACGCTGCGGCAGGCGATGAACCCGGGGACCGCGGCGCGGCTGCGGGAGATGATGACGCAGGTCGTCGAGGAGGGCACCGGCACGAACGCCGCGATCCCCGGCGTGACGGTCGGCGGCAAGACGGGCACCGCGCAGCACGGCATCGACAACTCCGGTACGCCGTACGCCTGGTTCGTCTCCTGGGCGCAGGCGGCCGACGACCCGGAGCCCTCGGTGGCGGTCGCCGTCGTCGTCGAGGACGCGTCGGCGGACCGCGGGGACATCAGCGGGGGCGGCAGTGCGGCGCCGATCGCGAAAGCGGTGATGGAGGCGGCGATCCGCGCCGGCTGACTTCCCCGGTGGGGTCAGCCCGCTTCGCCCGACGCGATCGCGTCCCGCACCTCCGCCACGCGCTCGTGCTCCTCGGCCGCGAAGCGCTCCGCGTCCAGCTTCTCGGCGATCTCCTCGTCCTGCGCCATGAGCTGGTCGAGGTTGGCGTCGCCCATCTCGAAGACGCCCATGTCGACGTACGCCTCCTGGAGGCGCTTGCCCCACAGGCCGATGTCCTTGACGCACGGCACGATGCGGGAGAACAGCAGCTGCCGGAAGAGCGCCAGGAACTCGGACTGCTCGCTGTACTCCTGGGCCTGCGCCCTGGGGATGCCGAAGTTCTCCAGGACCTCGACGCCGCGCAGCCTGTCGCGCATCAGGTAGCAGCCCTCGATGACGAACTCCTCGCGCTCGCGCAGTTCGGCGTCCGTGAGCTGCTTGTAGTAGTCGCGCAGCGCCATCCGGCCGAAGGCCACGTGCCGGGCCTCGTCCTGCATGACGTAGGCGAGGATCTGCTGGGGCAGCGGCTTGTCCGTGGTGTCGCGGATCATGCCGAACGCGGCGAGGGCGAGGCCCTCGATGAGCACCTGCATGCCGAGGTAGGGCATGTCCCAGCGCGAGTCGCGCAGGGTGTCGCCGAGCAGCTCCTGGAGGTTGTCGTTGATCGGGTAGAGCATCCCGATCTTCTCGTGCAGGAAACGGCCGTAGATCTCCGCGTGCCGCGCCTCGTCCATGGTCTGGGTGGCGGAGTAGAACTTGGCGTCCAGGTCGGGGACGGACTCGACGATGCGGGCCGCGCAGACCATGGCACCCTGCTCGCCGTGCAGGAACTGGCTGAACTGCCAGGACGCGTAGTGCTTGCGCAGCTCGCCCTTGTCCCTGTCGGTCATCTTGGCCCAGTGCGGCGTGCCGTAGAGGGTCATCGACTCGTCGGGGGTGCCGAGGGGGTCGAGCGGGTCCACTTCGAGGTCCCATTCGATGCGCTTGGCGCCGTCCCACTGCTTGTCCTTGCCCTTCTGGTAGAGAGCGAGGAGGCGGTCGCGGCCGTCGTCGTACTCCCAGCTGAAACGGGCCGAACCGGCGGACGGTACTTGCCAGTTGAGCCCAGCCGGCGGACTGGTGTAAAGCTCGTGCGTCGCCATGACGGCAGGCTCACACGCTGATGGACAAGGGGTCAACAAGTCGCGCGCAAGGGATTGACGGCCTTGCTGACAAGCAGTCTCATAAGACTTGACCGCCGGTAACCCCGCGACAAGGCAGGAACAGCCATGACGACCGTGACGGAAGACGTTTCGCTCGACGGCCTGCGGGACGCGCTCGGGCTGCTCAAGGACCGGGAGCAGGTGGCCGCCCGGCTCCTGGAGTCGTCCGCCAAGCACTCCTTCGACCCCGACAAGGAGCTCGACTGGGACGCGCCCGTCGAGGAGGGCAAGTGGTTCTGGCCGCCGGAGCTCGTCTCCCTCTACGACACCCCGATGTGGAAGCGGATGTCCGAGGAGCAGCGGCTCGACCTCGCCCGGCACGAGGCCGCCTCGCTCGCCTCGCTCGGCATCTGGTTCGAGATCATCCTGATGCAGCTGCTCGTCCGGCACATCTACGACAAGTCCGTGACCAGCGCGCATGTGCGGTACGCGCTCACCGAGATCGCCGACGAGTGCCGGCACTCGATGATGTTCGCCCGGATGATCCAGAAGGGCGGCGCCCCGACGTACCCGGTCACGCGCCTCAACCACAACCTCGCGCGCGTCCTGAAGACGGTCTCCACCACCCCCGGCTCCTTCGCCTGCACCCTCCTCGGCGAGGAGATCCTCGACTGGATGCAGCGGCTCACCTTCCCGGACGAGCGGGTCCAGACGCTGGTGCGCGGCGTGACCCGCATCCACGTCGTGGAGGAGGCGCGCCATGTCCGTTACGCCCGTGAGGAGTTGCGGCGCCAGATGGTGACCGCGCCCCGCTGGGAGCGCGAACTCACCCGGCTCAGCTGCGGCGAGGCCGCACGGGTCTTCTCCATCGCCTTCGTGAACCCGGAGGTCTACACGAACGTCGGCCTCGACCGGCGGGAAGCGGTGGCGCAGGTGAAGGCTAGCGGGCACCGGAGGGAGGTCATGCAGGCGGGGGCGAAGAGGTTGACGGACTTTTTGGATGACATTGGTGTGATGCGAGGTGTCGGCCGACGGCTTTGGCGGTCTTCGGGGTTGCTGGCCTAGGGTTCTTCGCTGCGGGTTGTGTGTGGCTGGTCGCGCAGTTCCCCGCGCCCCTGAAGCGCCCCTGCGGGGCGCCCCGGGGTGGTCGCGCCCCCCTGAAGGGGCGCACCCCGAGTTACGCTGCGGGCATGACTTCGCCTGCCGCCACCCCTGCCTACCGTCGCATGAGCGTCGAGGCGCGGCGGCGGCAGTTGCTGGACTCCGCGCTCACCCTCTTCGCGCACCGTGCGCCCGAGGAGGTCAACCTCGACGACGTCGCGGAGGCGGCCGGGGTCTCGCGGCCGCTCGTGTACCGGTACTTCCCCGGCGGGAAGCAGCAGCTGTACGAGGCCGCGCTGCGGTCCGCCGCCGACGACCTCGAGCAGTGCTTCGCCGAGCCGCCGGACGGGCCGCTCACCCGGCGGCTCTCCCGGGCGCTCGACCGGTACCTGGCCTTCGTCGACCAGCACGACACGGGGTTCAGCGCGCTGTTGCAGGGCGGCAGCGTGGTGGAGACCTCGCGGACGACCGCCATCGTGGACGGCGTGCGCCGGGCCGCCGCCGAGCACATCCTCAGCCACCTGGGCGTGCCGGAGCCGGGCCCGCGGCTGCGGATGACCGTACGGATGTGGATCACCGCGGTCGAGGCGGCCTCGCTGATCTGGCTCGACGAGGAGAAGCAGCCGCCGCTCGACGACCTGCGGGACATGCTCGTGGAGCAGTTCATGGCGGTGCTCGTGACGACGGCGGGACGCGACGCGCAGACCGCGGACGTCGTCCGGTGGGCGCTGACCCTGGAGTCGCCGGAAGGACCCGTCGGCGACCTCGCGCGGGGCGTGCTGCCCGTGGTGGCCGACGCGGCGCACCTGCTCTGAGCCCCGTCGCACGTCAGGGTGTGACACTGGGGGCGTGAAGAGCGAAGACACCCCGTTCGTGGGCGGCCCCCTGGACGGCCGGGTCCTCCCGGTCCTCGTCGGGCCGACCGGGCACCCCCCGAAGACATACCGCGTGCCCGTCCCGGACGACGCGGGCGGCCCGCCGACGGTCCTGGTGTACCGCCGCACCCCCACCAGGCCCGGCAAGTGGCACTACGAGTTCGACCCGGAGGGCGACAAGGGGGGCGGCCTGAAGTGGCCGTGGTCCAAACCGGGGCCCCGCTGACCGTGCGCCTCTGCGGGTAGGTCGTGGCCGGTCGCGCAGTTCCCCGCGCCCCTGACCCTGCACCTTCGCCCCGCCCCCCTGAAGCGCCCCGTGCAGGGGGGATTCCAGGGGCGCGGGGAACTGCGCGACCAGCCACCGCCCACCCGCAGGCACAAACGGCGGGACGCGGGGATTTCAGGGGCGCGGGGAACTGCGCGACCGGCCCCCATCCACCCGCAGACGTGAACGACGGGACGCAACCCACCACGCCGACGCCCCCTGCAAGGGTGACCCAGGTTGCGCCGACCGCTCCCGCCGGGAGGCGAACCCCTCGGCCGGGCCTGAAGCTCACCCTGCGCGCAGGAGAGCCCTCCGCGCACCGGAGGTGATGACGTGTCAGACACGCTGCTGCGGTGGGTCTGCACAGGGGCCGCCCTCGGCGCCCTGTGCATGACCGCTCCCCCGGCCCAGGCGGCCCCGACCCCGGAAGGGCAGAGCGTCACCGCCCTCCTGACGGACCTTCACCGGCTCTACCGATCGGCCGAGGAAGCCTCGGAGACGTACAACGCGACCGAGGAGAAGCTGAAGAAGCAGCGAGCCAGGGCGAAGGCCCTGGACGACGCGTTGGCGAAGGCGCGCGCCGCCGTGCGCGACAGCCGGGGCGACGCGGGCCTGTTCGCCCGGCAGCAGTACCAGGGCACCACCGAGCTCTCCCCCTACGTACGCCTGCTGCTCGCCCGCGACCCGCAGCGCGCCCTCGACCAGGGGCACGTGATCGGGCGGGTGGCCGCGGGCCGGGCCGCCACCGTGCAGCGGCTGGTCGGCGGCGAGAAGAAGGCGGACGACCTCGCGAGGGCGGCGAAGAAGGCACTGACCGCCCAGGCCGCCCTCGCCGCACGCCAGAAGAAGCAGCGCGACAAGGTCGAGGGGCAGCTGCGGGAGGTCGAGGAGCTGCTCTCCTCCCTGAGCGCGGACCAGCTGGCCGCGCTCAGGGAGGCGGAGGAGGCGGGCACGGCCGAGGCGCAGGAGGAATTCCTGGCGTCGGGCGCGCTCGGGGAGCCTGGGGCGTACGGAGCGCCCGGGGTATACGGGGCGCCCGGGGCGTCCGGCGCGCGCGGTGGGAGCCCCGCCACCCGGCCCCCATCCCGCCAGGGCGACAAGGCCCTCGACTACGCGGTGCGGCAGATCGGGCGGCCCTACAAGTGGGGCGCCGAGGGCCCGAAGGCGTTCGACTGCTCGGGGCTGACCTCGCGGGCCTGGGCGCACGCGGGCCGGAAGATCCCGCGGACCAGCCAGGAGCAGTGGGCCGAGCTGCGCCGCATCCCCCTGTCGAAGCTGCGCCCCGGCGACCTCGTCGTCTACTTCCGCAAGGCCACGCACGTGGCCATGTACCTGGGCGACGGCAAGGTCGTCCAGGCGCCGCGCCCCGGCGCCCGCGTCAAGGTCTCGCCGATCGCGGCGAACCCGGTGCTCGGGGCGGTGCGACCCGACCCCGGGGGCCGGGCCGTGTCGACGTACACGCCGCCGAAGCTGCCCGAGGGCGCCACCTCGGGCAGCGACCTCGGGTACGGCGGGGGTCAGGCGCCGGGCGCCACCGACTCCAGGTAGGCGGCCGCCTTCTCCGGGTCGAAGAAGAAGTTCTCGAAGTCGGCCGGGTCGTTGAAGCCGTTGGCGAACCGGTCGGCGACCGGCTGCAGCTGGCCGGCCGCGCCGAGGATGTTCAGGACGTGCTCCGGCGGGGCGCCCAGCATGGCGTTGGTCCACTTGGTGACCCACTGGGCGGTGTCCCAGTAGCGGTCGAACGCCGACTGCATCCACTCCGCGTCGAACGGCTTGTCGCCGTGCTCGACGATGGAGGAGATGTACGAGGCGGCGCACTTGGACGCCGAGTTGGAGCCCTGGCCGGTGATCGGGTCGTTGGCGACGACGACATCGGCGACGCCGAGGACCAGGCCGCCACTGGGGAGCCGGCCGATGGGCTTGCGCACGGTGGGGGCGTACCGCCCGGCCAGCGTGCCGCCCGCGTCGGTCAGCTCGACCTTCGTGGCGCGCGCGTACTCCCAGGGCAGGAACTTCTCCAGGAGTTCGAGGGTGAGCGCCAGGTGCTCGCTCGGGTCCTTGACGCCCTGGAAGACGTCGAGCGGCCCGCCGGGGATGCCCTCCCAGAAGAGGATGTCCGCGCGGCCCGACGTGGTGAGCGTCGGCATGACGAAGAGCTCGCCGACGCCGGGCACGAGGTTGCAGCGCACCGCGTCGAACTCGGGGTGCTCGGGGCGCGGGCCGAGCCCGTGGACGTACGCCACCGAGAGCGCGCGCTGCGGCTCCGTGAACGGGGAGCGGGACGCGTCGCGCTCGAACATCGAGACGAGCTCGCCCTTGCCGGCGGAGACGAGCACCAGGTCGTAGGTGCGCGAGAAGTAGTCGAGGTCGGAGACCGCCGCGCCGTGGATGACGAGCTGGCCGCCGCGCTGCGCGAACGTCTCCATCCAGCCGGCCATCTTCACGCGCTGGTCGACGGACTGGGCGTACCCGTCGAGCTTGCCGACCCAGTCGATGACGCGGGAGGAGTCAGGGCCGGCCACGGAGACGCCGACGCCCTCGATCTTCGGGGCCTGCGACTCCCAGAAGTTGGCCTGGATGTCGCGCTCGTGCTGCAGCGCGGTGTGGAACATGCACTGCGTGGACATGACCCGGCCCGACCGGATCTCGTCCGCCGTGCGGTTGGACATCAGGGTGACCTCGTACCCCTGCGCCTGGAGCCCGAGAGCGATCTGGAGCCCGGACTGCCCGGCTCCGACGACAAGTATCTTCCGCATGAGGGTCCTTCTCTTACTCAGGGGTTACGTCGAGCGCGTGGCCGACCAGGGCGAGCAGCGACTCGATGACCGAGATGCGCTGCCGTGCGTCCATGATCAGTACCGGTATGTGCGGCGGCACCGTCAGGGCCTCGCGCACGTCCGCCGGCTCGAACTTCTCGCTGCCGTCGAAGTGGTTGACGGCCACGATGTACGGCAGGCCGCAGCTCTCGAAGTAGTCGAGCGCGGGGAAGCAGTCGGTCAGGCGGCGGGTGTCGGCGAGCACGACGGCGCCGATCGCGCCGCGCACCAGGTCGTCCCACATGAACCAGAAGCGCTGCTGCCCCGGCGTGCCGAAGAGGTAGAGCACCAGGTCGTCGTCGAGCGTGATGCGGCCGAAGTCCATGGCGACCGTGGTGGTCGTCTTCTCCGGGGTCGCGGTCAGGTCGTCGGTGTCGGCGCTCGCCTGCGTCATCAGCGCCTCCGTCTGGAGGGGCGTGATCTCGGAGACGGCGGTCACCAGCGTCGTCTTGCCGACGCCGAAGCCGCCCGCCACCACTATCTTCGTGGCGATCGGGGCGCGTGACCTGTCCGTCTGCCAGGCCTGCAACTGACCCTCGTTGTCGAGGAGTTCAGAGACGGCGGAGTCCACTCAGCACCCTTTCCAGCAGTGCGCGGTCGGGCTGTCCCGGGCCGTGGCCCGTTCCGTACACGCGGATCTTTCCCTGGTCGGCGAGGTCACTGAGCAGTACGCGGACCACGCCGAGCGGCATCTTCAGGAGCGCCGCGATCTCCGCGACCGTACGCATGCGGCGGCAGATCTCGACGATCGCCCGCATCTCCGGCATGACCTTCGACAGCGTGCCCTTGGGCAGTTCGAGGCGCTCGTCGGGCGCTTCGAGCGCCGGGTTGCTGGCCACGAACGTCTCGACGAGCAGGACGTGGCCGAACCTGGTCCGCCCGCCGGTCAGCGAGTAGGGACGCACGCGGGCGGGTTTTCGGTCGCCGCCGCGCTGCGGCAGCTTCGGAGTCTTGGGTGTCTTGCGGCTGCTGCTCCTGCTGCTCATCGGGCGCTCTCCATCGACTGGCGCAGTTCGCTGCGGAGTTCGGGGGTGAGGACGTGCCCGGCGCGGCCGACGAAGAGCGCCATGTGGTACGCGACGACGCTCATGTCGCAGTCCGGGGTGGCGTGCACGCCGAGCAGCGAGCCGTCGCTGATCGCCATCACGAAGAGGCTGCCCTCCTCCATCGCCACCACGGTCTGCTTGACCGCGCCGCCGTCCATCAGCTTGGCGGCGCCGATGGTGAGGGAGCCGAGCCCGGAGACGATGGTGGCGAGGTCCGCGCTGGAACCCTTCGGCCCCGAGGGCTTCGCCGCGGGACGCTCCGCGTTGCGCCCGGGGTCGGAGGAGAGCAGCAGCAGCCCGTCTGAGGAGACGACCGCGACGGAGAGCAGTCCCGGGACCTCCTCCACCAGGTTCGTCAGGAGCCAGTGCAGATTGCGGGCCTCGTGGCTCAGGCCCGCGGACCCGGCCGGTGCGGTGGGTCCGGCCGGTGCCGTGGATCCGGCCGACGCGGTGGATGTGGCGGGTGCGGCGGGTGCGGCGGGTTTGGCGGACGAACTGGGCGTGCGCATGGGCGCAGTCAACTGCTTGCCTCCTCGACTGAGTCCCCCATTACGTCTGCGGCTCGTTCATTCTGGTCCGACGGCTTCGCCGTCTCTTCCCCCGCGCCTTCCCCCGCGATCTCGGCCTCCACGTCCCGTCGGCCGCTGATCGCGCCCTGGTGGAAGCCGCCGAGGCGGCGGCGGAGCGCCTCGGCGTCCACGGCGCCGGCGCGCGGCTTCGGCGCGGCGGCCGCGGGAGCGGTGATCTTCGGGGTGCGCTTGGGCAGGCCCTTGTCGGTGACGCGCTCCCACTTGGGGGGCGCGGGGGTCGACGCGGGCTCCTCATCGGGAGTGGGCTCGGGCGCGGACTCCTCGTCCGGCTCGGGCGCGGACTCCGGCTCCGGCTCCGGCTCCGGGGCGGTGGTCTCCTCCGGCGCCGGGGGCGCGACGAGCTCCATGGTCGTCTCCGCCGAGGGCGAAGGGAGCGCCGTCTCCAGCGTCCGCTCGGCCGCCGCGATCAGCGGGTCCTCACCGGGTGCGCCGGTCAGACGCCCGGGCAGGACGTTGGAGTTGGCCTCGGCCTCGGAGCCCGGCAGGTGGGTCAGGGGCTCACCGGTGCGCGGCGGCGCGACCACGGCGGGCGGCGCGGCAGGCGCGGGCGCGTCCGCGAGGATCCCCTCGGGCAGCACCACGACCGCCGCGACACCGCCCTGCTTCTGCTCCCGCAGTCGCACCCGCGCCCCGTGCCGGGCCGCGAGCCGCGCGACGACGTAGAGGCCGAGCCCGAGCCCGTCCCCGCTCTCCTGGTCGTGCACGGCGTCGGGGTCGAAGTCCGCGAGGCGGGCGTTGAGCTCCCGCATCCGGTCCTGCGGGACGCCAATGCCCTCGTCCTGGACGGAGAGCATGACCTCGCCGTTCTCCAGGAGCCAGCCGGAGACCTCGACGGAGGCGTCCGGCGGCGAGAACGACGTCGCGTTCTCCAGGAGTTCGGCGGTGAGGTGGCTGATGTCGTCGGCGGCGAACCCCGCCACGTGCGCGTGCGGCGGCAGCGTGGCGATGCGAACGCGCTCGTACCGCTCGATCTCGGAGACCGCGGCGCGGACGACGTCGACGAGCGGGACCGCGCCGGGGTGCTGGTGGCCGTGCTCGGCGCCGGCGAGGACCAGGAGGTTCTCGCTGTGCCTGCGCATGACCGTGGCGAGGTGGTCGAGCTTGAAGAGGGTGGCGAGCCGGTCGGGGTCCTGCTCGCGGTCCTCCAGGTTCTCGATGACGGCGAGCTGGCGCTCGACCAGGCCGAGGGTGCGCAGGGCGAGGTTGACGAAGGTGCCGTGGATGGACTGGCGCACCTGCTCCAGGTGCGCGGAGGCCTCGGCGAGCTCCTCGCGCAGCGCCGCGCGCTCGTCGGCCATGGACTGCCGCTGCCCGATGAGGTGCTTGCGGTCCGATTCGAGGGTGGCCAGGCGCTCGGTGAGGGCGGCCGCGTGGCCGTGCAGCGCGTTGACGGAGCGGACGACCTGGGCGAACTCGTCGTCGCGGCCGGTGAAGCGGATCGGCTCCTGGGGCGCGGGCTCGGTGGCGAGGCGGGCCGAGCCGAGGCGCAGGACGGCGAGCGGGCGGGTCAGCGAGCGGGCCGTGCCCATGGCGAAGCCGACCGCGAGGAGCAGGCAGACGCCGACGAGCGCGATGCGGATCTCCAGCGCCGTGACGTCGTCGTCGCGCAGCTGGGCGAGGTGCTTGGTGCGCTCGACGCCGAGCGCGGACTCGGCGCCGCGCATCGTCTCGATGCGGGCGGACAGTGCGGCGTCGACCTTCTTGCGGTCGTAGCGCCGCTCTTCTGCGGAGAGCGTGGGCTGGTCGGTGAGGCGCTCGAGGTACTTCTCGGCGGCGCTGACCTCGGCGCCCGTGACGGTCGACTCGTACGTGGCGCGGGCCGGGTCGCCCGCCGCGTCGCGGAAGTCGGCGAGCGCGGCGAGCTCGCGGACGCGGGCCTGCTGGGCGGCGCCGCTGAGCTCGTCGCGGCGCTTGGCGTCGGCCGGGGCCTCCTCGGTGCCGGTGGTGGGCAGGCCGGTGACGGGGTCGACGGCGGGGGTGCCGGTGGGGCGCGGCAGGGAGAGGGCGGCGAGGAGCAGGCCGCGGGTGGCGGCGGCCTGTTCGACGGCGTGGTCGAGGTCGGCGAGGGCGAGGGCGCCCTTGTTCGCCTCCGGGGGCAGCTGCTCGGCGAGGTCGCGGGTGAGGCCGTGGAGTTCGGCGATGACCTTGGTGTACGCCTCGTGGGCTTCGAGAGCGGTGCTCTTGCCGGTGAGCGCCGCTCTGCGCACGGCGGCGATGTCGGCGAGGTCGGCTCGGAGCGCGGCCGGCGCGTCGGCGCCGCGCAACTCGTCGACCTGCCGGTCCACGCGGGCGCTGCGGCTCTCGGAGAGCCCCCTGCCCTGCGGGCGCCCGGCGGCGATGAACGCCGTGACCTCGTCCCGCTCGTCCGCGAGGGAGTGGCCGAGCGAGACCGCCTGCTGGGTCTGCTCGGCGAGCGTCACCAGACTCTGGGTGTCGTTCAGCCGGTCGGACGCCGCGATGACGGCGGGCGCGCCCGCTCCCGCGACGGTGGCGGCCACGACCGCGACGGCGACAATCAGCCGATTGCGCACGCGGGCGGTGGGCGCCTTGTTGACCGGGGGCGCCGGGGCGGGGGGCGTCGGGGCGGGGGCGTCGGGGGCGGCTGCGGCTGCCTTGCCGGCGGGGGCGGGGGTTTTACCGCCCGGAGCGGAGGCCTGACCGCCAGGAGCAGTGGCCCGACCGCCAGGAGCGGAGGCCTGACCGCCCGGACCGGTGGCCCGACCGCCAGGGGCGGCTGCCTGGCCCGCGAGGGCGGAGGCCTGACCACCCGGAGCGGAGGCCTGACCACCCGGAGCAGTGGCCCGACCGCCAGGAACGGTTGCCTGACCGCCAGGAGCGGAGGCCTGACCGGCAGGAGCGGCTGCCTTGCCCGCGGAGGCGGAGGCCTGACCGCCCGGACCGGAAGCCTGACCGCCAGGGGCAGTGGCCTGGTCGGCAGGAGCGGCAGCCTGGCCGGTAGGGGCCCCGGCCTTCGCGCCCGCTTCGCCTTCGCCCGCGCCCGCGGAGGGAGTCGTTCCCGGCGACGGAGCGGTGCCCGGGGCCGTGCCCTCCGGCGCATGCTCGGTCGGAGTGGTCGCGCCCGGCGTGGCCCCTTCAGGGGCCGTCTGCTTGCCTTTGCGCCGAGGCCGCATCTTCTGCACCGGTGCTCGCATTCTCGTTTTCGTCTGCCCTTGGGCCCGGGTGACGACCTGTCAACACACGAGCGCTCCCCCGGTACGGCTCCTGACCCTTCCAGTGCCGGTGAGTGGCGGTCGCGCATCGCCTGGCCGGCCACCCGAAGGAGTGAACATCGGCGGGGAGTTGGCGGGCAAGTCCCGGCACGACCGGTGCGGGGCCCGTCCGGTGCGCCGGTTGGACGTCTCCGATCCGCTTTGGCAGGATGCGCCGCCACACCCGCGTCGGAGGTGATCATTCCGGTCGAATTCCGGCGCGGCGCCCGGTCGTACGAGCCGGTCCGGCGCCTCTTCACGGCTTCTGGCGGACCTTGTGAAGGCCTCGTGCAGACTGGCCGGATGCGTATCGAACTCGCCACCGAACCCGGCGACCCCGCACGCCCCAACGAGGACTACGCGGCGGTCGCGCTTCCCGCGTCCGGACAGGGTGGTTCGCTCGTCCTCCTGGACGGTGTGACACCGCCCGAGGGGTCGGTGGGCTGTCCGCATTCAGTCCCCTGGTTCACTTCGCGACTCGGTGGCGCGCTGGGCGAACTGTCCGTTTCACGCCCGGATATGACGCTCACTGAGATCCTCGCGGCCGCCATCTCGCGTACCGCCGAGTCGCATGGTTCAACCTGTGACCTTTCTCACCCGCGCACCCCTCAGGCAACGGTCGTGCTCGTGCGGTGGGACGCGGACCGCGTCGAGCATCTGGTCCTCTCCGACTCGGCGCTCCTCGTGGCGAGCCCCGGCGGCGAGGTGACCGCCGTCCTCGACCGCCGCCTGGCCGAACTGCCGCCCGCCGTCCGCGCCCTGCGCGACGAGGTGCGCGCGCTGCCCCGGGGTTCGGCCGAGCGGGACACGGCGGGCCGGGCCTATGCGGCCGCGGTCGAGGCGCTGCGCAACGCGGAGGACGGCTTCTTCACGGCCGCCGCCGACCCGTCGGCCGCCCTGCGCGCCGTGACGGGCGAGACGCCGCGGGCGGAGGTCACGGCGGTGGCGGCGCTCACCGACGGGGCCGGGCGGTGGGTCGAGACGTTCCGCGAGGGCGACTGGGCCGACTGCTTCGCGCTGCTGCGCAAGCAGGGTCCGCAGCATCTGGTCGACCGGGTGCGGGAGTTGGAGCGCGCGGATCCGGACCGCCTCGCCTTTCCGCGCGGGAAGCGGCACGACGACGCGGCGGTGGTGTACGCGGAGCTGTGACACGGCTCCGCGGGGCCCGGGCCACGCGCGAGGCATGCGCGTACGGCTGAGGCAGGTCACGCGCCAGGCGTGTACGTGCGACTGAGGCCCGGGTCACGCGCCAGCCATGCGCGTACGACCGAGGACCGGGTCACGCGCCAGGCATGCGCGTACGACCGAGGCCCAGGTCACGCGCCAGGCGCGCGCGTACGACCAAGGCCCAGGTCACGCGCCAGCCATGCACGTACGACCGAGACCCAGGTCACGCGCCAGCCATGCACGTACGACCGAGACCCAGGTCACGCGCCAGGCATGCACGTACGACTGAGACCCAGGCCACGCGCCAGCCATGCACGTACGACCGAGGACCGGGTCACGCGCCAGGCATGCGCGTACGACCGAGGCCCAGGTCACGCGCCAGGCATGCACGTACGACCAAGGCCCAGGTCACGCGCCAGCCACGCACGTACGGCTCACGAGTCCGCGCTCGCGTTCAGTCGCCCGAGCAGCCTGGCGAGTTCGGCGACCTCCGCCCGGTCCCAGCTCGCGAGGCGGCGTACGTAACTGGCGCGGCGGGCGGCGCGCACCGTCCGGAAGCGGGTGCGGCCGTCGGGCGTGAGCCGGATGAGCCAGGCGCGCCCGTCGGCCGGGTCCGGCTCGCGGGAGACCAGGCCGAGTTCCTCGAGCGCCCGCAGCTGGCGGCTCATCGTGGCCTTGCCGACGCCGATGAAGGCGGCGAGGTCGGTGGCCCGCTGCGGGCCTGAGTCGTCCAGGCAGACGAGCAGCCCGTACGCGGCGGGTTCCAGGTCGGGGTGGACCTGGCGGGCCATCTCGCCCGACGAGGCCCGCGCACGGCGCAGCAGGAGCGACAACTCCCGTTCGAGGGAGAGGAACTCCTGGTCCTCGCCCTGCTTGACGTCTCCCCGCGCGCCGCGCTCCACGCCCTCTTCTGCAGCACCCATGTCGTCGCTTTCCCGATCCTGAAAGTTATCGCCGGAAGGCTCTCGCGCCGCGGCCGTGGCGGCAGCGGCCTGACCAGTATTTCGCAAGGTGGAGACGGTCCCGCTCAGCGGGCACCGCCACAGGAGTGGACCAACGGCATACCTCTGGCCCTCTTCCGCGGGGGCGGTCTACGTGCGTAGCTTTCAAGTGACATGTTCACACCACTGGACATGTCGCAAGGTCCCCCCAGCGCACCACCGAGGCCTTCGGAGGCATACCCATGCCCGTGCACAGACCCGGACCTGCCCGCCGCTCGCGCTTGTCGCCGGCGGGGGTTCTCCTCGCAGCACTCTCCGCCCTCTCCCTCCTCCTGGCGCTCCCCACGGCGGCTCAGGCGGCGGACGACGTCCCGCCGCGCGGCTCCGCCCGCCTCGGCCAGGGCGTCATCGAACACGACGGCCAGGGCGGTCTGCCCAGCGGCGGCGGCGCCACCCAGACCGAGGGCGTCGACGTCAGCAGCCACCAGGGCAACGTCGCCTGGTCCACGCTGTGGAACAGCGGCGTGAAGTGGGCCTACGTGAAGGCCACCGAGGGGACGTACTACAAGAACCCCTACTTCGCCCAGCAGTACAACGGTTCGTACAACGTGGGCATGATCCGCGGCGCGTACCACTTCGCGACGCCCGACACCACGAGCGGCGCCGCCCAGGCCAACTACTTCGTGGACAACGGCGGCGGCTGGTCGCGCGACGGCAGGACGCTGCCCGGCGCGCTGGACATCGAGTGGAACCCGTACGGGGCGGCCTGCTTCGGCAAGTCCCAGTCCGGGATGGTCAGCTGGATCCGTGACTTCCTGAACACCTACAAGGCCCGCACCGGGCGCGACGCCGTCATCTACACCGCCACCAGCTGGTGGAAGCAGTGCACCGGCAACTACGCCGGCTTCGGCGCCAGCAACCCGCTGTGGATCGCCCGCTACAACACCAGCCCCGGTGAACTCCCGGCAGGCTGGGGCTTCCACACCATGTGGCAGTACACGTCGTCGGGCCCGACGGTCGGCGACCACAACAAGTTCAACGGCGCCCTCGACCGGGTGCAGGCGCTCGCCAACGGCTGAGCGCGCGACGGTGGCCGCCCCGGACGTCCCGGGGCGGCCACCGTTCTCCGCGGCGCCTACGCGGCGGCCGGGATCTTCACCTCGGCCTCGGTGAGGGCGAGCTCCAGCACCTGGCGCACGTCCGTGACCGCGTGCACGTCCAGCTTCTCCAGGACCTCGGCGGGCACGTCGTCGAGGTCCGCCTCGTTCCGCTTCGGGATGATCACCGTGGTGATCCCGGCGCGGTGCGCGGCGAGCAGCTTCTGCTTGACGCCGCCGATCGGCAGGACGCGGCCGGTCAGCGAGACCTCACCGGTCATCGCCACGTCCGTGCGGACGAGCCGCCCGCTGAGCAGCGAGGCGAGGGCCGTCGTCATCGTGACGCCCGCGCTCGGACCGTCCTTGGGCACGGCGCCCGCCGGGAAGTGGATGTGCACGCCGCGCTCCTTCAGGTCGGCGACGGGCAGCTCCAGCTCCGCGCCGCGCGAGCGCAGGAAGCTCAGCGCGATCTGCGCCGACTCCTTCATCACGTCGCCCAGCTGGCCGGTGAGCGTGAGCCCCGAGGCGCCGGTCTCCGGATCGGCGAGCGACGCCTCCACGAAGAGCACGTCGCCGCCCGCCCCGGTGACCGCGAGCCCGGTCGCCACGCCCGGCACCGCCGTGCGCCGCTCGGCCGGGTCCTGGGCGGACTCGGGCACGTGCCGCGGCCGCCCGAGCAGACCGCGCAGGTCGTCGTCGGTGACGGTGAACGGCAGCTCCCTGTCGCCCAGTTCGTGCTGGGCCGCGACCTTGCGGAGCAGCCGCGCCACCGACCGCTCCAGGTTGCGGACGCCCGCCTCGCGCGTGTACTCACCGGCGAGCTTGCGCAGCGCGCTCTCGTCGAGGGTGACCTCGTCCTTCTCCAGGCCCGCCCGGTCGAGCTGGCGCGGGAGCAGGTGGTCGCGGGCGATGACGACCTTCTCGTCCTCGGTGTAGCCGTCGAGGCGGACGAGCTCCATGCGGTCGAGCAGCGCCTCCGGGATGGCTTCGAGGACGTTGGCGGTGGCGAGGAAGACGACGTCGCTCAGGTCCAGCTCCACCTCCAGGTAGTGGTCCCGGAAGGTGTGGTTCTGCGCGGGGTCGAGGACTTCGAGGAGGGCGGCGGCCGGGTCGCCCCGGAAGTCCGAGCCCACCTTGTCGATCTCGTCGAGGAGCACCACCGGGTTCATCGACCCGGCCTCCTTGATGGCCCGCACGATGCGTCCGGGCAGCGCCCCCACGTACGTACGGCGGTGGCCGCGGATCTCCGCCTCGTCCCGCACGCCGCCGAGCGCGACCCGCACGAACTTGCGGCCCATGGCGTGCGCGACGGACTCGCCGAGCGAGGTCTTGCCGACGCCGGGCGGGCCGACGAGGGCCAGCACGGCGCCGCCGCGGCGCCCGCCGACGACCCCGAGGCCGCGGTCGGCGCGGCGCTTGCGCACGGCGAGGTACTCGGTGATGCGCTCCTTCACGTCATCGAGGCCCGCGTGCTCGGCGTCGAGGATCCGCTGGGCGCCCTTGATGTCGTACTCGTCCTCAGTGCGCTCGTTCCACGGCAGTTCGAGGACGGTGTCCAGCCACGTCCTGATCCAGGAGCCCTCGGGCGACTGGTCGCTCGCGCGCTCCAGCTTGTCGACCTCCTTGAGGGCGGCCTCTCGGACCTTCTCGGGGAGATCGGCGGCCTCGACGCGGGCGCGGTAGTCGTCGGACTCCTCGCCCTCCTTCTCGCCGTTGATCTCGCGCAGCTCCTTGCGGACGGCATCGAGCTGGCGCCGCAGCAGGAACTCGCGCTGCTGCTTGTCCACGCCCTCCTGTACGTCCTTGGCGATGGACTCGGCGACGTCCTGCTCGGCGAGATGCTCGCGCAGCTGCTCGGTGGCGAGCTTCAGACGGGCGACCGCGTCCTCGGTCTCCAGGAGCTGGACCTTCTGCTGAGTGGTCAGGAACGGCGAGTATCCGGAGTTGTCGGCGAGCGCGGAGACATCGTCGATCTGGGTGACCCGGTCGACGACCTGCCAGGCGCCGCGCTTCTTCAGCCAGCTGGTGGCGAGCGCCTTGTACTCCTTGACGAGCTCGGTGACGGCGCCGGGCAGGGGGTCGGGCACGGAGTCCTCGACCTGCTGTCCCTCGACCCAGAGGGCGGCGCCGGGACCGGTCGTGCCCGCGCCGATGCGCACGCGGCTCCGGCCGCGGATGAGGGCGCCCGGGTCGCCGTCGGAGAGCCGGCCGACCTGCTCGACGGTGCCGAGGACGCCGGTCGCGGCGTACGTCCCGTCGATGCGCGGAACAAGCAGCACCTTCGGCTTGCTGTCGCCACTGGAACGGGCGGCGGCCTGCGCGGCCTCCACCGCGGCGCGCACGTCGGCGTCGGACAGGTCGAACGGAACCACCATGCCGGGCAGGACCACCTCGTCGTCGAGCGGCAGCACAGGCAGAGTGAGCGGTGTGTACGAGGTGGACTCAGTAGCCATGATCTCCCCTTCGGCATTCAAGTTGAGCTGTATCGACTCAATGGTTATGAGCTACTGATTGTTCCCCGGTCCGTGTTCGCTCTGAGCGATCACGGAAAAGTACGGAAAAGTGCTCCGGGGCCCCCTGGCTCGTTATGGCTCGTTCCGGTCACGCGTCTCCCCCATGCCGTTCCCTCCCGGCCGTCCCCTTGGGACCGTGGACCTCCGACTCTCACGGAGGGGATTCCAAGGTGGACACACCCGAGAACGGTGACGGCGGCGTGCGGGACGTCACCGGGCAGCTCGTGGACCACGCACTGGGGCATCTCTTCTCGGCGGCGCTGCGCACGGCGGCGCTCTGCCGGGTGGCCGACCACCTCGCGGCGGGCCCGCGCACCGCCGAGCAGCTGGCCGGACCGACCGACACCCACGCCGGGCACCTCCGCCGCGTCCTGCGCTACCTCGCCACACGCGGTGTGTTCCGCGAGGACGCGGCGGGCTCCTTCCACCTCACCCCGCTCGCGGACGCGCTCCGCACCGACGTGCCGGACTCCTTGCACGCGGCGGTCGTGATGCTCACCGACCCGGCGTTCCAACGGACGTCGGCGGGCCTTGAGGAGACGGTGCGCAAGGCGGGCCCGTCCTTCGAGCGGGTCTTCGGGAAGCCGTTCTTCGCGTACCTGGCCGGGGACCCCGCGCTGCGGGAGCTCTTCGACAGCGGCATGTCGTCGCTGTCGGGTCCGGTCGACGCGGTGATCGCCGGGACGTACCCCTTCCCGGAGAAGGGCACCGTCGTCGACGTCGGCGGCGGCCGCGGCGGACTGATCCGCGCGGTCCTGCGGGGCCGGCCCGGCCTGACCGGCGTCCTCTTCGACCAGGCGCCCGCGGTGAGCACGCACGTCCTCGCCGGGGACGAGGAGATCCGGGGCAGGTGGCGGGCCGAGTCCGGCGACTTCTTCACCGGGGTCCCGGAGGGCGGCGACATCTACGTGCTCAAGCACGTCCTGCACGACTGGCCGGACGCCGACTGCGTACGGATCCTGCGCAACTGCCGCGCGGCGATGGCCCCGGACACCCGCCTCCTGATCGTCGACTGCGTCCTGCCCTCCGGCAACGAACCCCACATCGGCAAGACCCTGGACGTGGCCATGGCAGCGATCGTGGACGGCCAGGAACGCACGGAGGACGAGTTCGCCGCCCTGCTCGTCGGCGCGGGCCTACGACTGACCCGCATCCTGCCGACGGAGGCGTTCCCGTCGATAGTGGAGGCGGTAACGGCGGCCTGAGCCGAAGACGCCCCTAAGGGGCGCGGGGAACTGCGCGACCAGCCACACCCAACCGGCACCCGACACCGAAACAGGCGGCAGCCCATGGCGGCCAAGGCGCAGAGCACCAGCCGGGCGAGGGGGACGCGCCGCTCAGGTGCGCGGACGCCCCTGGCTCAGACCGTGAAGATCAACAAGTGCAGAATGACCGCATGTCGACGACAAACGCCCCCGAGGCGGCCCGCCCCACCCCGCACCCCGCGACCCTCGACGACGCCGCGACGATCGGCCGCACCCTGGCCCTCGCCTTCGACGACGACCCGATGATGCGCTGGTTCTTCCCGGACGCGGCCACCCGCGAGGCGGGCCTCGGCCGCTACTTCGCCACGCTCCTCACCCGGCAGTACGGCCGCCACGGCGTCTGCGAGCAGACCGCCGCGGCGGCCGCGTTCTGGGTGCCGCCGGGCGCGCAGGACAAGGCCGTGCCCGACGCGGAGACCGTCGAGGAACTCGCGGAGATACTCGGCGACCGGGCCCCGCTGTTCCGCGAGGCCACGGCGGCCGCCGCCGGACACGGCCCCGAGGAGCCGCACTGGTACCTGGCGGTGCTCGGCGCCGACCCCGCCGCGCAGGGCCAGGGGCACGGAGCCGCCCTCCTGCGCTCGGGCCTCGCGCAGGCCGACGGGGCCGGGCTGCCCGTTTACCTGGAGTCCTCCAAGGCGGACAACCTGCCCTTCTACGGGCACTTCGGCTTCACGGTGCTCGGCGAGGTGCGACTGCCGGGCGGCGGTCCGACCCTGTGGGCGATGCGCCGCGCGCCGCGCCAGGACGGCGCCTGAGCAACGGCCAGGTGGCGACGCCGACAAGCAGCGCGAGCAGGTGCCCCCAGTTCGTCATCGGGTCGGTGAACGCGAGCAGGTCGTCGATCAGCATCCCGCCGAAGGCGATCAGGACGGGCCAGCGCAGCCACGGCGTGAGCAGCCCCGCGAGCGCGCCGACGCTGGCGGCCACGCCGAAGCTGATGCCGTAGTCGAGCCGGTGCAGCGAGCTGTCGGGGAGGTGGCCCGCAAGGACGGAGAAGCCGACCGGCACCTCCGTCGCGAGCGTGGCGACGACATGGCCGAGGAGGAAGACGCCGGCGGTGCGCAGTCCGCCGATGCGCCGCTCCAGGGCGGTGAGGACCAGCAGGAAGCCGATCGCGTACGGGGACGTGATGCCGCCCGCGATCCACAGGGCGCTCGCGACGAGGACGAGGACGGGGCTGTGCGCGAGGTGCGCCACGTCGGTGCTCGACCCGTGGAGGAGCGTTTCCACGAGGTCGGGATCGCCGTACTGGGTGAGCAGCGAGGTGGCCGCGAGCACGAGGGCGTACCCGAAGGTGAAGGGCGTGCCGGTGGGGGTGGGCAGGAGCAGCCAGGGGCGGAGGAGGCGCCGGGTGGGCGCACCGGGGGCGCGTCCCCGCACCGCCTGCTCGTGGCCCTCTCCCGGCGGGGGCCGACGCGTCGACTGCCGCGGTATGCCGCTCAGGGTGCCCGGCGTCTCCGCGTCGGACGCGGCCCCGGCGGGCCGCACGCTCTGGTTCACGGGTGAGGCGCTCCTTCCGTCCCACTCCACCCTTTGCCCTTTTTTCGAGCGTTGTCTATGACGGGCGCCACGTGAGGTGCGTCTCACAGCAACCTGTGGGGTGACTTCTGCGTTGCCGGGGGTCCCGGCCGTCCCGAAAGCCGGATCCGCCCACCGGAAACCGGCACGGAAAATACGCTGACGTCCATGCACACCCACACCACCGCCCCCGTCGTGCTCGACCGGCGCGAGGGCCCTCACGGCGAGGTCGTCCTGCGGCGCCACGGTGAGCTGCTGCAGATCATCGCCAACGGCTGTTTCCTGATGGACACGTCCGACGGCCGCTCCGAGCGCCTGCTCGTCGACGCGGCCCGCGACGCCCTCGACGACCGCCCGTCCCCCGCCCTCCTCATCGGCGGCCTCGGCGTCGGCTTCTCCCTCGCGCACGCCGTCGCGGACCCCCGCTGGGGACGCGTCGACGTCGTCGAGCGGGAGGCGGCGATCATCGGCTGGCACCGCGAGGGCCCCCTCGCCGAACTGTCCGGAGCGGCGCTCGCCGACCCACGTGCGCAAATTCTTCACACGGACCTCGTCGCGCACCTCTTCGGCACCGGGGACACGTACGACGCGCTCTGTCTCGACATTGACAACGGCCCCGGCTGGACGGTGACGGAGGGCAACAACTCCCTTTACTCGCCTGCCGGTCTGGCCGCCTGCAAAGCCCGTCTGAACCCCGGCGGAGTGCTCGCCGTGTGGTCCGCCCAGCCCTCGTCCGCTTTCGACGACGCTCTACGGAATGCCGGATTCCAGAGGGTACGAACCGAAGAGATCCCCGTTGCCCGAGGCGTCCCGGACGTGGTCCACCTCGGCGTCCGGGCTGCGTAGCCGAGGTGCCTTCGCGCCCCGTACTCTGCTGACCGAACACAAGCGATCAGTGTCAGGGGCGGGCGATGGAGCAGACACACACCTCCCAGAACGGCGCCACGGCGGCGACGCCGGGCGCCCAGCGCCGGGTGCTGGTGGTCGAGGACGACCCGACGATCGTCGACGCCATCGCCGCCCGGCTGCGGGCCGAAGGTTTTGTTGTGCAAACGGCCGGGGACGGCCCTTCGGCGGTCGACACCGCCCAGGCCTGGCAGCCCGACCTGCTGATCCTCGACATCATGCTGCCGGGCTTCGACGGCCTGGAGGTGTGCCGCCGGGTGCAGGCCCAGCGGCCCGTGCCGGTCCTGATGCTCACCGCGCGTGACGACGAGACGGACATGCTGGTCGGGCTCGGGGTCGGCGCCGACGACTACATGACCAAGCCGTTCTCCATGCGGGAGCTCGCCGCTCGCGTGCACGTTCTGCTGCGCCGCGTCGAGCGGGCCGCGCTGGCCGCGACGACGCCCCGCAGCGGCATCCTGCGCCTCGGCGAGCTGGAGATCGACCACGCCCAGCGGCGTGTGCGGGTGCGCAGCGAGGACGTACACCTGACGCCCACGGAGTTCGACCTGCTGGTCTGCCTGGCCAACACCCCGCGCGCCGTCCTCTCCCGCGAGCAGCTGCTCGCGGAGGTGTGGGACTGGGCCGACGCGTCCGGCACCCGCACCGTCGACAGCCACATCAAGGCGCTGCGCCGGAAGATCGGGGCCGAGCGGATCCGCACGGTCCACGGCGTGGGCTACGCCCTCGAGACCCCGACGCCGTGAGGCCGGTCCTGCCGTGAGCGGGCCCTTCGGAGAGCTGCGGCCGTTCTCCATCAAGACCAAGCTCGGCGCCCTCGTGGTCGTCTCGGTGTTCATCACCACGGGGCTGCTTTTGGTGGCCATGAAGACCGAGACGGAGCTGCGCTTCATCACCGTCTTCTCGGTGATCGCCACGCTCCTCATCACGCAGTTCGTGGCGCACAGCCTCACCGCCCCGCTGGACGAGATGAACGCGGTGGCCCGCGCCGTCTCGCACGGCGACTACACGCGCCGGGCACGTGGCGCGGACCGGCGCGACGAGCTGGGCGACGTGGCCTCCACGATCAACGCGATGGCGGACGACCTGGAGGCCCAGGACACCCAGCGCAAGGAGCTCGTCGCCAACGTCTCGCACGAGCTGCGCACCCCCATCGCGGCGCTGCGCGCGGTCCTGGAGAACGTGGTCGACGGCGTCTCCGCCGCCGACCCCGAGACGATGCGCACGGCCCTGAAGCAGACCGAGCGCCTGGGCCGCCTCGTCGAGACGCTGCTCGACCTCTCCCGCCTGGACAACGGCGTCGTACCGCTGAAGGCCCGTCGCTTCGAGGTGTGGCCCTACCTGTCGGGCGTGCTCAAGGAGGCCAACATGGTGGCCTCCGCGCGCGCGGGCATCGCGTCGGGCTCCGGCAGTCACACGCGTACGGACGTCCATCTGCACCTCGACGTCTCGCCGCCGGAGCTGACGGCCCACGCGGACGCGGAGCGCCTCCACCAGGTCGTGGCCAACCTCATCGACAACGCGGTCAAGCACAGCCCGCCGCACGGCCGCGTGACGGTGCGGGCCCGGCGCGGGCCCTACCCCGAGTCCCTGGACCTGGAGGTGCTCGACGAGGGCCCCGGCATCCCTGAGTCGGAGTGGCACCGCGTCTTCGAGCGGTTCAACCGGGGCAGCCACGCGGGCGCCCCCGTGAAGGGCTCCGGCAACGACGGCGGGACGGGGCTCGGCCTCGCCATCGCGCGCTGGGCGGTCGATCTCCACGGTGGCCACATCGGGGTGGCCGAATCCCCTCGCGGCTGCCGCATCCAGGTCACTCTTCCGGGCCTGCCCGAAGCGTGAAGTTGACGTAAGGTTCGAGTCGAAGCGATTCGTGGGTGCCGTTCCTGGGCACTCGGGTGCCGCCGCCGCGCGTAGACGTCCCCCGGACGTACCCGCGCGGCCATCTCGCGTTGCGGAACCTCGCTTGTTTCCCGCCATTTACAGCGCCGAAACCAGGGTCCCGGTGTGACTTACGCGACGGATGCCGGGCCCGGTCTGCACCTCGCGGCTTCGGAGGCGTAGCCTTTATTTCCGCTGTCCATCACCTTGTGAAGCGGAAGAGGGCGGTTACCGCCGTGTCGTCACAGTCCCCCAGTAGCTCGAGCATCTCGACCGACCAAGACGGGCAAGGCAAGAGCCCTGCTGCTGCCTTCGGTCCCAATGAGTGGCTCGTCGACGAGATCTATCAGCAGTACCTCCAGGACCCGAATTCGGTCGACCGAGCCTGGTGGGACTTCTTCGCCGACTACAAGCCAGGGTCGGGCGCTTCCGTAGCCGCCGCCCCGGCGAAGCCGGCGGGTGACGCGGCCGCGGGGGCCGCGGCCACCGCTCCCGCCGCACCGACGGCCGAGGCCGCTCCGGCTCAGGCCGCCCCGGCCAAGACCGCACCCGCGACGCCCGCCGCACCGGCTGCCAAGCCCGCGGCCGCGCCGCAGGCCGCCCCCGCCGCGAAGCCGGCCGCCGCCGCTCCGGCCCCCGCCGCCAAGCCCGCCGCCGCGAAGCCCGCGGCCGCCAAGGCTGAGCCCGCGGCCGAGGCCCCGGCCGGTCCCGAGTACGTGACGCTGCGCGGCCCGAGCGCCGCGGTCGCGAAGAACATGAACGCCTCGATCGAGGTCCCGACGGCGACGTCGGTCCGCGCGGTCCCGGTGAAGCTGCTCTTCGACAACCGCATCGTCATCAACAACCACCTCAAGCGCGCCCGCGGCGGGAAGATCTCCTTCACGCACCTCATCGGGTACGCGATGGTGCAGGCCATCAAGGCCATGCCGTCGATGAACTACTCCTTCGTGGAGAAGGACGGCAAGCCGACCCTGGTCAAGCCGGAGCACATCAACTTCGGCCTCGCCATCGACCTGGTGAAGCCCAACGGCGACCGCCAGCTGGTCGTCGCGGGCATCAAGAAGGCCGAGACGCTGAACTTCTTCGAGTTCTGGCAGGCCTACGAGGACATCGTCCGCCGCGCCCGCGACGGCAAGCTCGGCATGGACGACTTCACCGGTGTGACGGTCTCCCTGACCAACCCCGGCGGCCTCGGCACCGTCCACTCGGTCCCGCGTCTGATGCCCGGCCAGTCGGTCATCATGGGCGTCGGCTCGATGGACTACCCCGCGGAGTTCCAGGGCACCTCCCAGGACACCCTGAACAAGCTCGGCATCTCGAAGGTCATGACGCTCACGTCGACCTACGACCACCGGGTGATCCAGGGCGCCGCCTCCGGCGAGTTCCTGCGCATCGTCGCGAACCTCCTCCTCGGTGAGAACGAGTTCTACGACGAGATCTTCAAGGCGCTCCGGATCCCCTACGAGCCGGTCCGCTGGCTCAAGGACATCGACGCCTCGCACGACGACGACGTCACGAAGGCCGCCCGCGTCTTCGAGCTGATCCACTCCTACCGCGTCCGCGGCCACGTCATGGCCGACACGGACCCGCTGGAGTACAAGCAGCGCAAGCACCCCGACCTGGACATCACCGAGCACGGCCTCACCCTGTGGGACCTGGAGCGGGAGTTCGCGGTCGGCGGCTTCGCCGGCAAGTCGATGATGAAGCTGCGCGACGTTCTCGGCGTGCTCCGCGACTCGTACTGCCGCACCACCGGCGTCGAGTTCATGCACATCCAGGACCCGAAGCAGCGCAGGTGGCTGCAGGACCGCATCGAGCGGACCCACGCCACCAAGCCCGAGCGCGAGGAGCAGCTGCGCATCCTGCGCCGGCTGAACTCCGCGGAGGCCTTCGAGACCTTCCTGCAGACGAAGTACGTCGGCCAGAAGCGGTTCTCCCTGGAGGGCGGCGAGTCCGTCATCCCGCTGCTCGACGCCGTGCTCGACAGCGCCGCCGAGTCGCGCCTGGACGAGGTCGTCATCGGCATGGCCCACCGCGGCCGCCTGAACGTCCTCGCCAACATCGTCGGCAAGTCGTACGCCCAGATCTTCCGCGAGTTCGAGGGCAACATGGACCCCAAGTCCATGCACGGCTCCGGCGACGTGAAGTACCACCTGGGCGCCGAGGGCACCTTCACCGGCCTGGACGGCGAGCAGATCAAGGTCTCGCTGGCCGCCAACCCGTCCCACCTGGAGACGGTCGACCCGGTCATCGAGGGCATCGTCCGCGCCAAGCAGGACATCATCAACAAGGGCGGCACGGACTTCACGGTCCTGCCCGTCGCCCTGCACGGTGACGCGGCCTTCGCGGGCCAGGGTGTGGTCGCCGAGACGCTGAACATGTCGCAGCTGCGCGGCTACCGCACGGGCGGCACGGTCCACATCGTCATCAACAACCAGGTCGGCTTCACCGCCGCCCCGGAGTCGTCGCGCTCCTCCATGTACGCCACCGACGTGGCCCGCATGATCGAGGCGCCGATCTTCCACGTGAACGGCGACGACCCCGAGGCCGTCGTCCGCGTCGCGCGCCTCGCCTTCGAGTTCCGGCAGGCGTTCAACAAGGACGTCGTCATCGACCTCATCTGCTACCGCCGCCGCGGTCACAACGAGTCGGACAACCCGGCGTTCACGCAGCCGCTGATGTACGACCTGATCGACAAGAAGCGCTCGGTGCGCAAGCTCTACACCGAGTCCCTCATCGGTCGCGGCGACATCACCCTCGAAGAGGCCGAGCAGGCGCTGCAGGACTTCCAGGGCCAGCTGGAGAAGGTCTTCACCGAGGTCCGCGAGGCCGTCTCGCAGCCCGCGCAGGCCGACGTGCCCGCACCGCAGGCCGAGTTCCCGGTCCACGTCGACACCGCGATCTCCCAGGAGGTCGTCAAGCGGATCGCCGAGTCCCAGGTCAACATCCCCGACCGGGTCACCGTCCACCCGCGTCTGCTGCCGCAGCTGCAGCGCCGCGCGACGATGGTCGAAGAGGGCACGATCGACTGGGGCATGGGCGAGACCCTCGCCATCGGCTCGCTGCTCCTGGAGGGCACCCCGGTCCGTCTGTCGGGCCAGGACTCCCGCCGCGGCACGTTCGGCCAGCGCCACGCGGTCCTCATCGACCGCGCGACGGGCGAGGACTACACGCCGCTGATGTACCTCTCCGAGGACCAGGCGCGCTACAACGTCTACGACTCGCTGCTCTCCGAGTACGCGGTGATGGGCTTCGAGTACGGCTACTCGCTGGCCCGTCCCGAGTCGCTCGTCATGTGGGAAGCGCAGTTCGGTGACTTCGTCAACGGCGCGCAGACGGTGGTGGACGAGTACATCTCCGCCGCCGAGCAGAAGTGGAACCAGCACTCCGGCGTCACGCTGCTCCTGCCGCACGGTTACGAGGGCCAGGGCCCGGACCACTCGTCCGCCCGCATCGAGCGCTTCCTCCAGCTGTGCGCGCAGAACAACATGACGGTCGCCATGCCGACCCTCCCGTCGAACTACTTCCACCTCCTGCGGTGGCAGGTGCACAACCCGCACCACAAGCCGCTGGTGGTCTTCACCCCGAAGTCGATGCTGCGCCTCAAGGCGGCGGCCTCGAAGACGGAGGAGTTCACGACGGGCGGCTTCCGTCCGGTCATCGGCGACAGCCACGTCGAGGCGTCGGCGGTCCGCAAGGTCGTCTTCTGCTCCGGCAAGCTGTACTACGACCTGGAGGCCGAGCGGCAGAAGCGCGGCGCCACGGACACGGCGATCATCCGCATCGAGCGGCTGTACCCCCTCCCGGGTGCGGAGCTCCAGGCGGAGATCGCCAAGTACCCCAACGCCGAGAAGTACTTGTGGGCGCAGGAGGAGCCGGCGAACCAGGGCGCGTGGCCCTTCATCGCCCTCAACCTCATCGACCACCTGGACCTGGCGGTCGGCGCGGACATCCCGCACGGCGAGCGCCTGCGCCGCATCTCGCGGCCGCACAGCTCGTCCCCGGCGGTCGGCTCGGCCAAGCGCCACCAGGCCGAGCAGGAGCAGCTGCTCAGCGAGGTCTTCGAGGCGTAAGCCTCACCGGCCGTACGTGGGTGGGCCCGGCCCCCGAGTTCTTCTGGACTCGGGGCCGGGCCCACCGGCGTTCGGTCGAACTCACGCTTCGCTCAGGCGGGCGATGGCGGCGCGGATCTCGTCGGCGCGGACGTAGGTGGCGCGCGGCCCGTACTCGGGAAGCAGCAGCCGCGCCGCGCGGTACTCCGCCAGCGCACGCTCCGGTTCTCCCAGTTCTTCGAGGGCCTCGGCGTACGACTGGTGTGCCTCGGCGGCGAGCGACGGCTCACCGGCGGCAACGGCCGCGTCGGCCGCCTCCCGGTAGTACTCGGCGGCCCAGTGGAGCTGTGCCGGGATCCCGGTGCGGGCGTGGATGCGCGCGGCCACCTCACCGCGCCGCAGCAGGCAGTACGCGGCGAGCACCGGGTCCGTGACGCCGCGGGCGACGGCGCCGAGGAGCCACTCCGCCTCGTACAGGTCGGCGAGCCCCTGCTGGACGTAGAAGCGCGCGAGGTACGCGTTGGCCAGGTGCATCCGGCGCTCGTCCCGGCCCGGGTCGCCCGGGGGCGTCGCGTCGACGGCCTCCCGCAGATGGCGTACGGCGTCGTCGGTGTCCGCCACGGAGGACGTCGCGACGCCGCGCCGGGCGAGGGCGGTGCCGAGCCGGGACATCAGCACGACCCTGCTCGGATCGTCCCGCGCCGTCAGGGGGAGGGCGTTCGTCCAGCCCCCGATGGCCAGTTGGCGGTGGTCGGGCAGGCCCGTGGCCAGGTGGCGCGCCCAGTACACGTCCGCGCCCCGCACATGGCAGGCGAGCGTCAGCCCGTGGTCGCCGTCGGCCGCTTCGAGCGCCTCCTCCAGGGCGGTGTGGATGAGCCGCTGCCCGCCGTCGTCGGCGTCGTGGCACCAGGCGAGCTGCAGCGCCTCCGCGAGGTCCAGCCAGGCGAGGCTGCGCTCGTCGGCGGCGAACGTGCCGCGTGCGAGAGCCTCTTGGAGGTCGTCGCAGGCATCGGCGGCGATGGCGGTCCCGTCCGGCGCGCCCCGGTCGCCGCCCTCCCGCGCGATCTCGCCCCGCCCGGTGCAGTGCCTCGCCAGCCGCTTGCGCAGCCGCCCCCTGAGCAGGAACCCGTCGGCCGGGTCGGGCCCGCTGGTCAGTACGCCGGTGGCGTCGACGGCGCGGCGCATGAAGTCGACGTACACGTCCTGCGGCCGGGGGCCGTCCACGCCGTGCCGGGGCCGGCCCAGCGTGCTGCCGTGGAACGCGGCGTCACCGAGGTCGAGGCGGCCCGCGCGGACCTCGGGACGCCGCACGGTGCCGGCCGCTCCTGCGCCCCCGCCACGTGCCGCCGACCCGAGGAAAACGCCACCACTGAAGTCGATGCGCGGCGCCCCACCGGACGCTCCCCCAAAGGTGTCCGCGAGCCCTCCACGCCCGGGCCCGCCCTCCACGACCCGCCCGCCGAACACCCCACCACGCCCCGCTCCGGCCGCGGTCCCGCCCCAGAGGCCCCGCCCACCGGAAACGGCATCGGAGGACGGACCGGAGCCCGACCCGGAGTTCGCGTCACCACCCGAGCCCGGCCCCGGGCCGTCAGCTTCCGCACCCCCGACCCGCACGCCCCCCTCCACCAATCGCGCCGTCACCACCGCCAAGCGGCTCAGCGTCTCCGCCAGGGCGCGCTGGGCCGGCCAGGTCGGGTGGGACGGGTCGTCGCCGGGGTGGGCGGAGATCGGGAGGAGTTCGGCTGTCGCGTCGTTCAGGAGGAGGTACTCGGCCCAGAGCGCCCCGCGCGTCCCACGGGGGCCGCGGGGCGTGCGTGGGACGGCGCCGGCGAGGTGGGCCGCCCGTTCTCGTACGTCGTCGGGGAGTGCGGCCGCGGCCGTGCCCGCGCGTTCCACCTCCTCGGCGATCTCCATGAGGACCGCGCCGAGGAGCAGCCGGGTCTGCGGCGGCCGGTCCGCGATCGAGACCGCGGCGCGCAGCCCCTCGCGCAGGTCCGCCACGCTCCGCCGGGCCGTCCATCGCAGGAACAGCGTCTCGCCCAGTTCGGCCAGGATGCCGTCGCGCCCCGCACCGGCCGGCGCGGCCCTGACAGCGGCCTCCAACAGGTCAACCGCCCGGTCCAGTTCACGTGCCCTGCGCCCCTGCGCGTACCGTTCGCGGGCCGCCCGCGCCGCCGCACGCAGCGCGGCCGCGTCGTCCCCCTCGGGGCCCTGCCCGGGCTCCGTCCACGTTCTCGGCAGGAACCGCCGCAGGACCTCTCCGGACACCTCGGCGAACGCCCGGAGGCCGGGGTGGTCGGCGTCGCCGCCGGGGCCGGGGGGCCGGGCCGGCTCGCCCGCGTCGCCGAGCAGGGCGACCGCCGTGGCGGGGAAGTTGTGGACGCTGCGGCCGAACCTCCGCTCCAAGTACTCCGAACAGTGCTTCTGCAGCAGCCGCGCGTCGTCCGGCGCGAGGTGCCCGATGAGCTCCTCCTCGACACCGTCGAGGAACTGGTAGGCGAGCACCTCGGGGTCGTCGTCCCGCTCGCTGCGCTTCAGGAGCCCGCCGAGCAGCACCTCGGCGAGAACCTCGGGCCCGCTGCCCGCCAGCATCGCGCGTTGCACGAGCTGCATCACGGGCAGGATCGTCGGCACCGCCGACAGGTACACGGCGAGCTGCCAGGCCGCGGGCGACGCGGTGCGCCGGAACGCCCGCACCCGTTCCCCGCCGCCGACCTCCTGCCGGGCCCGCACGGGTGCGGAGGACGGCCCGTGGCCCGCCGAGGCCAGGCCCGCCGCGGCCTCCAGGGACTGGCCGGTCGCGCCCGACACGAGCCTGGCCCAGCCCTCCACGGACGACCGGCGCAGGGCGAGCACCGGTACGGGGATGCCGGGACGCGGCCGGTCCTGCGCGCCACCGCCGTCCGCGGGCTCGAACTCCAGGTGTCCGGCGGGCCCTTCCCACCGGTGCAGGCGTCCCCGGCGCGCGGGCAGGTGCGTGCGCCGCCACATCCGCTGCGGCAGCGGCTGCACCACGGCGACCGGCGCGAGCGTGCCCCACCGGTACAGGAGCCGCTGCATCAGGCCTGCGCGCCACATGGGTCCGGCGCAGTCGCTGAGGACGAGGGTCAGCCGGCTGCCCGTGGGGTCGCTGAGGCGCCCGGGGTCCTGGAGCGCGGCGCCGGGGCGGGCCGTCGCCGCGTATCCGGGCCGGCCGTCGGCGCCCTCGTGCAGGAACTGCACCTGCACCTCGCGGAAGGCCCCGGACCGCTCGCACACGTGGCGCAGCTCGCCGAGTGCCTGCTCCCACACGACCGTCGAGGTCGACAGGTCCATCACGAGCAGCAGCCGCGCCTCGCGCCGCCGCGCGTGCCGCAGCACGGGGACCACGAGGCCGGTGTCGGCGGCCCGCTCCGCCGTGGCCTGTTCGTCGAGGTGGCGCGGCACGGGACGGACGGGCGGCCGGTACCGCTGCAGGGGCCGCAGCGCGCGCTGGAGGGCGAGCGGGGCGGGCAGCACCGCGGCGGCGGGCACCTGCACGGGGACGCCGCCGGGCCGTTCGGGGCCGCCGCCGTCCTCGACGGGGACGACGAGGCGGGAGCGGGGCGCGGGGCGGGGCGGCGGGTGGGGCGTGGGGGCCGGCGGGGCGGACGTCCGGTGCGGGTCGGCCTCGCCGGGCGCGTCGCCGGACCGCGGGGGCCGCGCCCGGTCCGCTTCCGGGCGGCGCGCCCCGCCGGCTCCGTCCCCCTCGTCGCACGCGGCGACCTGCGCCGCCAGCCACAGCGAGTCGGCCAGCTCCTGGACGGTGGGGGCGAGTTCGGCGTCCCGCAGCCGCGACACGAGCACCGCGAGCGCGTCGCTCACGGCGTCGGTGCGGTGCGGGGCTGAGGTCATGGCGTCACCGCGGCCCGCGGTCCAGGGGCCGCATGAGCAGCCCGGCGATCTCCTCGCGCCGCTCCGGCTGCTGCCGCGCGGCGTGCTGGGCGAGGAAGATGGCGTTCAGGAGCTGGTCGGTGGGGCGCAGCGCGCCGTCGGCCTCGGCGTCCGTGAACTGGTCGACGAGGTCGATGTTCATGTCGTACGCCCCCGTCCCGAAGTGCGCGAGGACCATCGCGGCGAGCCGCTGGTCGCGGGGCGGTTCGAGGTCGAGCGGCACGCAGCGGCGCAGCAGCGGCCCGGGGAACTCGCGCTCGCGGTTGCTGGTCATGACGACGACGGGGAAGGCGCGGCAGCGCACCCGGCCGCGGGTGACGGGCACGCGGCGGCCGTCGTCGGTGAGGACCCGCACGGTCTCCTGTCCCGGCCGGTCGGCGATCCGCTCCAGCTCGGGGATGCCGAACTCGCCCTCCTCCAGGACGTTGAGGAGGTCGTTGGGCAGGTCGATGTCGCTCTTGTCGAGCTCGTCGATGAGCAGGACGCGGGGCCGGTCGGACGCGATGAGCGCGGTGCCGAGCGGGCCGAGCCGCAGATAGCGGCCGATGTCCTCGGCGTGGTCGCGGCCGAGCTGGTTGTCCTGGAGGCGGCCGATCGCGTCGTACGTGTAGAGGCCGTCCTTGAGTTCGCTGCGGCTGACGATGGCCCACTGCAGGACGCGGCCGAGCCCCAGTTCGTACGCGAGGGAGTGCGCGAGGGTGCTCTTGCCGGAGCCGGGTTCGCCGGTGACGAGGAGGGGGCGCCGCAGGTAGAGGGCGGCGTTGATGAGTTCGAGGGTCTCGGCGCCCTGCACGGACATGGGTACGTTGCTGTCGCCGAGGCGCCGGCGCGTCGCGGAGTCGATGTCCGGGACGTCGTACGGCACCGGTTCGGCGTCGAAGGCGCGCCAGGGCGGTGGCGCCGGCAGCCGTCGGATCCTGTCCGGATCCGGACCACCGACGCCCTCGTAGATGAACCATCCGCTCACTGCGTGCTCCTCGTCGACGGTCGGGGGGAATCTACCCACGATCCGGCCCTCGCCACCGCGTGCGCACCCGTGCGCACCCGCGTCGGCCGCCTCACGGCGAGTCCGCCGGCATCGTGTCCTCGGGCGGCAGCGGCCGCCGCGGGTCGTCGTACAGCAGGGCGAGGGGTTCGGCCCAGTGCCGGTCGTCCCTGCCGCTGCTGATGTCCTGCCGGAGGTGCCGGATCCGGTCGGGGAGCTCGGCGACGGAGCCGAGCCGGCCGAGCAGTTGCTCCACGCCCGCGTGCAGGTCCTCGCAGGTGTCCTGGCAGCCGCGGGTGGCGTGCCCCTCGATGTGCCAGAGCACGACGCCGTGCCCGCTGCCGAGGGCCAGCCTCATGGCGTCGCGGCCCACGCCGCGCCCGGCGGGCCGGCACATCACGGGGATCACGGTGTGCGGCAGCTTCTGGAAGTGCCGGGCCTGCGGCCTGCTGTCCCGTTCGGGCACGCGCGCGGGCGCCAGCGCGCGTGCCGCGGTGATCGACTGCCAGCGGTCGTGCCAGTCGGGGTTGTCCGGGTCGGCGCGGCGTGCCAGGTCGCGCAGGACGACGCGGCGCTGGGTGCCGAGCCGCTCGGTGGCGTACAGCTTCGCGATGTCGTCGAACCGCCAGCGGTGCACCTGGGTGTCGAAGTGCTCGGCGGGCAGGGCGAATTCGAGCGGTACGGGCGGCCCCTCGCCGTCGAGCCGGTGCAGGGTCCTGCCGAGGGGCGCGCGCAGCGCCTGGACGAGCTCTCCAGGGAGGAAGCCCTCTCCGGAGTAGTCCTCGGCGGCCAGCTCCGTGTCGTACTCCCCCTGCGGGTCACCGTGGTCGACCCAGATCTGCCAGTGGAAGCGGGCGGGCGTCACGCTGATCACCGGGTCGAGCAGGACGGTGACCGTGGGGCCTTCGCCGGGGCCCGGGTAGGGCACGGCCGCGCGGTCGGGGCCGCCGGGGCCGGGGAGCAGCCCGTCGGGCAGCCGGGCGTCGGTGACCAGGGCGTGCAGATGGACGCGGTCGTCCTCCCTGAGCCGCTCGGCGACCCACTCCTCAAGCCGTCGCGCGTCGCCGCCGCGACTGTGGACGTACGCGGCGACGAGCCGCAGGTAGTGCAGGAACGTCAGCGCGTCCTCGGGCAGGGCGCTGTCGTAGAGCAGTCCGTGGCCGTCGCGCCAGGTGAGCAGCGCGGGCACGGCACCGGGCGGCCTGCGTCCCCGCACCTTGCGCACGATCTTGGCGACGGACGGCGCGGCCCCCGGGGCGGGCAGCCGGGCGAGGAGGCCGAGCGCGGCGCGGCGGTCCTTGGGGGTCCACTGGTCGGGCCCCGGACGCCGCTCCATGCCGGGCAGCCGCTGCTGTTCGTCGATCCAGTTGTCGCCGGTGATGACGCGCGGGGCCGTGCCGTGCCAGCGGTCGTGGGCGGCCGTCACCTCGCGGTAGGCGTCGCCGAACTGGCGCAGCGCGAGCGTCGCGACGGCCATGCCGCCGTCGCGCTCCCTGCGGCGCGACTTGATCAGGCCGACGACGGCGCCGGTGCGCGGATCGAGCAGCGGACCGCCGGAAACCCCCTTCGGGAAGGCGATGTCGGGCTTGAAGCGCAGGCCGGTGCCGTCGTCGCGGACGTTGATCTCGGCGTCGGCGCTCCAGGGTTTGGCGCCCGCGCTGCTCTCGTTCTCGTCGGGCCGGTAGCCGTACGCGACGACGTCACCGAAGGGCCGTACGGCACGGTCGGCGAGCCACACGCACTCGTGCTCCACGGTCTCGTCGAGGAGCCGGACCAGGGCGAGGTCCTCCTCGGGTGGCAGCACGGGCCGCTCGTGGTCGCCGATGAGCCAGTGCGCCAGGCGGGCGGTGACGGGGATGCCGTCGTTGAGGTCGGTGCCGCGCACGGCGAACGTCCGCGCGCGGTCCCTCGCGAGATACGGCCGCAGCACGTGTGCGCAGGTCAGCACCCACCCGGGCGCGACGAAGAAGCCGCTGCCCCACATCGCCGACTCGGTGCCGTGGGCGCCGTCGCCGTCCGCCGCCATGAGGTGGACGGTGGCGGCCTGCGCGAGGGCGTCGAGCCGGGGGGCGGGCTCAGGCATGCGGGGCGGGCGGTGGAGTGGGAGTGGTCGGCGAGGTGGCAGTGGTCGACGCGGTGGTGGCGCCGTCCCGCGGGGCGCTGCCGGCGCGTTCCAGCTGCCACGTGAGCGTCACCTGAACGGACGCCTTCGCCTCACCCTCGGCGAGTACGGCGATGACCTTGCCCGGCTTGGCGCTGAGCTCCACTCCGAAGGTGACGCTCGCCTCGTCGGGCTTGGCGGCGGCCGCGGCGTCGAGCACGGAGGCGCCGACCCCGCGGATCAGCTCACCGAGCTCCTCGACGCGGGCGACGGCGGTGTCGAGCACGCCGACGTCCTCGTCGTCCTCGCCGTGGCGGCCGGACGCGCCGATCCGCGCGTGCACGATCTTCCCGCCGGGCAGTTCGATCCGCTGGACGTGTCCCGCCACTGTCCCCCGCTCTCCGGGCAACTCACCCTTGCGTCTCGCCACTTGGCCTGCGACGAGGTTAATGGCCCGGATGGTTGCAGGCGGTCCCCGAACGGCGCACGAAACCGGCCAGGTGGGAGCCGTGCGCGTACGGCCTACCATGAAGCGGAAACAGCCGTCCTTACGTCTTCACGTCTTCGCGCAGAGGCCGTCCGCAACAGGAGCATCAGTTGTACTTCACCGACCGTGGCATCGAGGAGCTGGAGAAGCGGCGCGGCGAGGAGGAGGTCACCTTCGAGTGGCTCGCCGAGCAGCTCCGCACCTTCGTGGACCTCAACCCCGACTTCGAGGTCCCGGTGGAGCGCCTGGCGACGTGGCTGGCGCGTCTTGACGACGAGGACGAGGACGAGTAGGTCACCGGAGAGCAGTCTCCGGAGCGGTCACCGGAACAGCCTCCGGAGTAGTCACCCGCCGAGCAGGGCGGGGGCGAGCTCCCGCCACTGCGGCAGCGGCAGGGCGGCGGGATCGGCCGTAAGGACCTGTACGCAGACGTGGTCGGCGCCCGCGTCGAGGTGGGCCCGCACGCGCGCGTGGAGCGCGTCGACGTCTCCGTAGGCGACGATCGCGTCGACGAGGCGGCGGCTCGGCCGGCCGCCGGCGATGTCTTCGTCGCCGAACCCCATGCGGCGCACGTTCGCCGCCTGATGGGGAGCGCTCGTGACATAGCCCGCCACGTGGCGCGCGGCCACCTCGCGCGCCCGGTCGACGTCGGTGTCGAGGACCACGGCCTGCTCGACGCCGAGGAACGCGTCCGGCCCCATCGTCCGGCGGGCCAGCGCGGTGTGCTCGACGGGAACGAAGTACGGGTGGGCGCCCCAGGCGCGCTCGGCGGCCAGCGCCAGCATCTTGGGGCCGAGCGCGGCCAGGACGCGGCGCGGGGCGGGGTCGGGGACGGGCCCGTGCGCGGGGGCGGCGTCCATGGAGTCCAGGTAGCCGCGCATGGTCGAGAGCGCCTTTCCGCGCGCGGGGACGCGGTAGCCGTCGACCTCGACGACGGTTTCGTCCACCCGGTGACCGCCGAGGCCGAGCAGATAGCGCCCCGGAAAGGCCTCTCCGAGCGTGCGTTCCGCCGCCGCCATCGGCAGCGGGTCCCGGAAGGCGATGTTGGCGATGCCCGACGCGACGACGATGCGCCGGGTCGCGGACAGCAGCAGCCACGCCTGTCCCACGGTGTCCCGCCCGAAGGCCTCCCCGAACCAGAGGGCTCCGTAGCCCAGCTCCTCGATCTCCGCGGCGGCGTCCCGCACTCGTCCCGCGGGCTGCCCGTCGAAGGCGAAGGTCCACACCCCGACCTGGCCGAGCCCGTCCCGAGCCAGACCGCCGCCACCACCACGACCGTCACTTACGCCACTCATGCACCCACCCCACACTTCAACGCACCGGAGAACCTCTCCGTTTACCGCGCCCACGATACGGAGAACCTCTCCGTATGGCTAGCCTCGACGCCCTGCCCAGCGCGTTCGCGGACCGGAGCGGCGACACCTGCGGCTGGCACCCGGGCACCGCGGCGCGCGAGGATGGCCCGATGACGACATCCCGGGAAGCCTCCGCAGGCAGGCAGCCGCGTGCGGACGCGCGGCGCAACCGCGAGCGGATCCTCGCCGCGGCACGCGAGGCGTTCGCCGAGTACGGCGCCGAGGCCTCCCTCAACGAGATCGTCCGCCGCGCGGGGGTCGGCCCCGGCACGCTCTACCGCCACTTCCCCACCCGTCCCGCGCTCCTGACGGCAGTGCTCCAGGACCGCATCGACACGCTGTGCGGACACGGGGACGAACTGCTCACGGCCGACTCGCCCGACGGCGCGCTGAGCACATGGCTGCGCGCTTTCCTCGCTCACGCGCGCGTGAACCAGGGGCTGGGCGGCGCCCTGTTGGTCGAGGAACCGGAGGGCCCGGACGCTCTGGGCTCCGACTGCCATCAGCGAATCCAGGACACGGCACACCGGCTCCTGACCCGGGCCCAGCAGTCCGGCACGGCACGGCCCGACCTCACGGCCGCCGACCTGGTCCAGCTGGTGATCGGCGTCGCACTGTCGACGACCCACACCACGACGGACCCGTCCCAGCCGGACCGCCTCCTGGCTCTGGTTCTGGACGCGGTGCATCACCGTCCCTGAGCCACCGGTGCGGGGCCCTGAACCATCCACCGCTGAAGCGCCTCGCCGGGGTTGGGTGGGCCACCCTCGCTGGGGTTGGGTGGGGCACCCTTCGCCTGACTCGCCCCCTCCCACCCCTCACCTCCGAGCCCGCACCCGGTCGTACGCAAGGCCCCCCGCTCCCTGCACCAGCAGCAGCGCGGCCGCCGCGCCCCACCCCCCGCTGCGCCGCCGCACCGCCCACACCGCGAGCGGCAGCCCGGCCGCGACCTGTGCCGCCGCCAGCGCCCGCGCCCTGGGCCCGCGCATCCAGGGACCGAGCGGCCCCTGCTCGGCCACGTCGAACTCCGCCCGCACCGCGTCCCGCCACCCGGGCCACTCCACTTGCCGCACGCCCTGCTGGACGCGCGCCACCTCGCGCAGCCGGTCGGCCGGCTCGCCGGGGCCGAGGCCGGGCGGGAGGGCGAGCCCCGTGCGGGTGAGGACGGCGAGGAGTCCACGCATCCTGGCGCGCGCGTCGGCCTCCGTGTCGGGCCGGGCGAGCGCCTCCAGGGACTGCATGTCCAGGACGGGATCGAGGCCGAGGCGCGCGGCGAACGTCCGCATCGCCTCGTCCTCCCCGAGCGGCGTCCCGTTCGCCAGCCACTCGTATCCCACGGTCCGCCGGAAGCCCGCCGCGAGGGTGTAGCCGGAGCGGTCGCCGTCCCACCAGAGGGCGAGGACGGGCCAGCCCGAGCCGACGGCGAGGGCGGTGGCCCACCCCGTCAGCACCCGGTCGACCGGTTCGTCGCCGTGCAGCCACGGCTTACCCTCGGGCACCAGCACGCTCCAGCCGGGGCCGGCCTCCACGAGCAGCATCCGCTCGCGGAGCAGTCGGGCGAGGGGCTCGACGGGGTCGGGTTCGGCCCGGCAGAGCAGCAGCGCGCCGACGGCCGCGGCGGGCCCGGCGGAATCGGGCGAAGGGGCGGGGGACGACATGAGCCCACGCTAAGACAGATCACCGCAATCGGCGCATACAGCTCGGCGAGTGAGGCCCGGGTGAGGGGTTCACTCGCCGGGTGTCTTGACTTCCCCGATCCGCGATATATCGTGAATGGCAGAGACGCGATATGGCGCGTCGCGTCCGGCCCGCCAAGGAGGTCAGCTCATGTCGGAGTGGTCCGTCGCCGAGCCCAGGAAGCTCACGTTCGACGCCCCCGTGACAACCCTCCACGTCCGCGTGGTCAACGGGGCGGTGAACGTGGTGGGCACAGACGAGGGCTCCGCCCGCCTGGAGGTCTCCGAGATCGAGGGCCCACCGCTGCAAGTGACCTTGAAGGACGGCGTCCTCACCGTCGCCTATGACGACCTGCCGTGGAAGGGCTTTCTCAAGTGGCTCGACCGCAAGGGCTGGCGCCGCAGCGCGGTGGTCTCCCTGGCCGTGCCCTCGGCGACCGGTGTCGAGGTGGGCGTGGTCGGCGCGGGCGCCGTGGTCTCCGGTATCGAGGGCCGCTCGGAGGTGAAGGGTGTCACCGGCGACACGACACTGCTCGGCCTTGCGGGCCAGGTCCGCGCGGACACGGTCTCCGGGAGCGTGGACGCGCAGGGCGTCACCGGCGCCCTCCGCTTCAACTCCGTGTCCGGGAGCCTGACCGTCGTCGAGGCCGCGGGCCCCTCCGTCAGGGCCGAGTCGGTGAGCGGCTCGATGATCGTGGACCTCGACACGGCGGGCACCCCGACCAATGTGGCCCTGACGAGCGTCTCGGGCGAGATCGCGGTCCGGCTGCCGCACCCGGCGGACGCGGAGGTCGAGGTCGACACGGCGAGTGGAGCGGTGTCGAACGCCTTTGAGGACTTGCGGGTCGGCGGGCAGTGGGGCGCCAAGCGGATCACGGGCCGGCTGGGCACCGGCCGCGGACGGCTCAAGGCGACGACGATATCCGGATCCATCGCGCTGCTGCGCAAGCCACAGACGGAGGAAGAACCGGCGGGAGGACCAGCGGGAGGACCGATGAAGGAAGATCCATACGACGAGGTCTCCCTGGACATCCCTCCGGCCGACTCCGACGCCGACCGCAACTCCAACGCGGGCTCCGATTCCAACGGCCCGACCGACAAGAAGGTGCTCTGAAATGCCCCCCGTGTTCGCCCACGGCCGCCTGCGCCTGTACCTGCTCAAGCTGCTCGACGAGGCCCCGCGCCATGGCTACGAGGTGATCCGCCTCCTCGAAGAACGCTTCCAGGGGCTGTACGCACCCTCGGCAGGCACGGTCTACCCCCGCCTCGCCAAGCTGGAGGCCGAGGGCCTGGTCACCCACACCACCGAGGGCGGCCGGAAGGTCTACGCCATCACGGACGCGGGCCGCGCCGAGCTGGCCGGCCGCAGCGGCGAGCTGGCCGATCTGGAGCTGGAGATCCGCGAGTCGGTCGCCGGCCTCGCCGCCGAGATCCGTGACGGCGTCCAGGGCGCCGCGGGCGAGCTGCGCCGCGAGATGCGCGCCGCCGCCAAGGAGGCGCGGGCGTCGGGCGGTTCGGACACCGGCAAACCCTTCCCCGATCCGAGCGACTTCTTCGACGGCACGTGGGGCGACAAGGAGAGCTGGCGCCAGGCGAAGGAGGAGTTCAAGCGCGCGAGGCAGGAGTGGAAGGAGCAGGCCCGGCGCGCGAAGGACGAGAGCCGCAGGGCACGCGAGGAGGCCCAGCGGGCCCGCCGCCAGGCCAAGGAAGCCCAGGAGGAGGTCGAGCGGATCGCCAGGCGTGTGCAGGAGCAGGTCCAGGACCACTTCGCGCGGGGCGACTGGCCGACGGGCGTGCGCGAGGGCCTGTCCGAACTGGCCAAGGAGCTCAGCGGCTTCGGAATGGAGTTCGGCAAGGACTTCGCCAAGAACTTCGGCACGGGTTCCGGCAACGGCGCGGGGACCAAGACCGACACCGGCACCAGCACCAGCACCAGCACCAGCACCAGCACCAGCACCAGCACCGGACCCAACAGCGACCCGGACTCCAAGGCCGAGTCGAGCCTCAAGACACCCACCCCCGAGCCCAAGTTCAGCGCCGCCCGCGAGGACATCCCCGTGGACTACGCCCCGGACTGGGCCCGCGAGGACTTCACCGGCGACCCCGGCAGAGACCTCGACCGCCTCCTGGACCGCTTCCGCGACGACATCCGGGACGCGGCCCGCGACCACGGAGTGACGGAGGACCAACTCCGCGAGGCACGGCGCCACTTGTCCCAGGCGGCGGCACACATCGGAGCGTCCCTGCGGACACCCAGCCACTGACCCGGACGCGACACCGACCTCACACCGTCCCCGAGCCGGGCCGGTCCCGAGCCGGGCCGGCCCCGAGCCGGGACCGAGGCGCCGGCTCCGGCCTCTTGCGGCAACGAGTCCTGCCGGCGTCCTGACGGGCCCGTCACGAGCCCTGCTGGAGTCGCTCCGCAGCCTGAGCAGGGGTGTCGTAATAGCCAGGCCGTGCCAGCAGGACCGAGCTGAAGTGGTAGCCCTGCTCTTCTTCGGGCTCATCGTCGGCTGCGAATGGACGCCAGAAGCTCAGCAGCAAGTCCGGGGCAATGAAGGAAGCATCGTCGTCAGGGTCTTCCTCAATCGAGACGAACTCGCTCATGTGCTGGACAACCTCGCGGGCCGGAAGCGCAAACACGTCCACACCTTGAAACAACACTCGGTCCGTCTGGGACGACGGCCTTCCCAACTCGATGGCTTCAAGCATGTTTCGCATGCAGTGGATGCTGATCATCAGCCCGCTGGGACGGAAGACGTGCTGGCCCGGCCGATCAGACTCCGAGACCGCAGAGAGATCGCGGAGCGAGTCCAACGCCGTGTTGGCCGCGTGCCGAGTCATGCCGATCCGCAACGTCCCAACGCCGGTCGGTGGGGCGAGGTCGAAGTCCATGTGGGCATGATCTCGAACAGGTCTGTCAACGAGTCACGAAGGGCCATCCAGTCCCGGCAGGTGATCCTCAGACAGGAAGCCGGCGGTTAGGGTGTGGCGCCGTATTCGGCGGATCACTCCCCTGAAGAGATGGGACCGGGGCTCATGGACGCGGATCACGTAAGGCTGGTCGTCGCGGCGCAGCGCGGTGACGAGCGGGCGCGCGAGGAGCTCGTTTCCGCGTATCTGCCGTTGCTGTACAACATCGTCGGACGGGCGCTGAGCGGCCATGCCGACGTGGACGATGTGGTCCAGGAGACGCTGCTGCGCGCGGTACGCGACCTGCCCGCCCTGCGGGCCCCGGAGAGCTTCCGTTCGTGGCTGGTGTCGATCACGCTCCGGCAGATCAATACGTACTGGCAGCGGCAGCGCACACTCGCCGACCGGGCCACGCTCATCGACGAGGCCCTCCCGCTGCCGGACGCCACCGCCCCTCTGGAGGACACGACGATCCTGCGGCTGCGCATGTCGGACGAGCGCGCACAGGCGGCCGAAGCGGGCCGCTGGCTCGACCCGGAACACCGGGCGCTCCTTTCGCTGTGGTGGCAGGAGTGCGCCGGGCTGCTCAACCGCCAGGACATCGCCGACGCGACAGGCCTCGGCGTCTCCCACACAGGGGTGCGCCTGCAGCGCATGCGCGAGCAGCTGGACCTGAGCCGGACGATTGTCGCCGCGCTGGCGGCCGACCCGCGTTGTCCGGGCCTGAGCGCGACCGTCTCCGGCTGGGACGGCGCGCGAACGTCCGTGTGGCGCAAGCGGATCGCTCGGCACACGCGCGACTGCGCGACATGTACGGCGACGGCGGCCGAGCGGGTACCGGCCGAGTTGCTCCTGTCCGGCCTCACGCCGCTGGCCGTGCCGGCGACGCTCCTCGGGGCGCTGGTCGCGAAGGGCCTGCTGTCGGGTACGACGGTGACGACGGTGGCAACCGCGAGCGCCACGGGGACGGCGGCAGGGGGCGGCGCTCTGCTCGGCAAGCTCCACGCGGTGACCGCCCATCCGATCGCGGCCCTCGCCACCGGCGTGGTGCTCGTCACCGGGACCGCCACATACGTCGCCTGGCCCGAACCGGAGCACCGGGCGCCCGGTGCAGCCGCCGCGCCGACGGCCGGTACGACCACCCCGGCTCCGTCGGCCACATCGGCCACGTCGGCTCCCTCGGTCACGTCGGCTCCCTCGGCCACGCCGTCGCAGTCAGGCCCGGCCGTGGTTCCGCTCGGTGTGCGGTCCCTCGAGTCCGTGGACCGGCCCGGTCAATTCCTCACGTATGACGGCGACTTCGCGACGCTCAGCAGCGGTGAGGCCGCCTTCACCGTCAGCAAGGGGCTCGCGGACAGCCGGTGTGTCACGTTCCGGGCGGGCGACGGCCGGTACCTGCGCCACCACTATCTGCGGCTGCGCCTGAGCGCCGACGACGGCAGTCGGTTGTTCCGGGAGGACGCCACCTTCTGCCCCCGCCCCGGCACGGTCGACGGATCGGTGACTCTGTACGCGCACAACTACCCGGGCTCCGCCCTGCGCCCCCGCGACGGATCGATCCACCTCGACGGCTTCAACGGCACGCGTACCTTCACCGGCCAGGCCTCTTTCGTCGTCCGCGCGCCGCAGAGGTGAGCGCGGGGATCCGCCGACTTCACGACGGCGCCCCGCATTACGCTTTTCTGCTGCGAGATCCCTCACTGCGCGGGCGCGCACATTTTTCGTTACGCCGACCCGCTTTTCCCGGCCTCCTCTTCAGGGGCGCCCCTTCACAGGCGTCCCCCGCTGATCTGTCCCCTGAAGAAGGCCACCCCCCATGACCAGACACACCGACGAACCCCGCAAAGGCCTGCACCGCCTCCGCCGGCCCCGCCGGACGTTGACGATCGGCCTGACCGCCTCGGCCCTCGTGGCCGGTGTAGTGACGTTGCTCCCCAACTCCGCCGGGGCCGCGAGCCTGGAGGCCGAGGCATCCTCGTCGGGCCGGTACTTCGGCACGGCGATAGCCGCAGGGCGGCTGAGCGACTCGACGTACACGTCGATCGCCGACCGGGAGTTCAACATGATCACCCCGGAGAACGAGATGAAGTGGGACGCGATCGAGCCGTCCCGCGGCACCTTCCGGTTCGCGGCCGCCGACAAGATCGTCAACCGGGCCCTGGAGCGCGGCCAGCGGCTGCGCGGCCACACCACGGTGTGGCACTCGCAATTGCCGGACTGGGTGAAAGCGATCAACGACCCGAGCACGCTGCGCGGCGTCACGAACAACCACATCAAGACCACGATGGGCCGCTACAAGGGCAAGATCTACGCCTGGGACGTCGTCAACGAGGCCTTCCAGGACGGCGCCAGCGGTGCGCTGCGCGAGTCGGTGTTCAAGAAGGTGCTCGGCAGCGGCTTCATCGAGGAGGCGTTCCGCACCGCCCGCGCGGCCGACCCGGCCGCGAAGCTCTGCTACAACGACTACAACATCGAGGACTGGTCGGCCGCCAAGACGCAGGGTGTGTACCGCCTGGTCAAGGACTTCAAGGCGCGCGGTGTGCCCATCGACTGCGTCGGCTTCCAGAGCCACTTCGGGGCGGGCGGCCCGCCGGCCAGTTTCAAGAAGACCCTCGACAGCTTCGCCGCTCTCGGCGTCGACGTGCAGATCACCGAACTGGACATCGCCCAGGCGTCCCCCAGGCACTACGCGAGTGCGGTCAACGCCTGCCTCGGCGTGCAGCGTTGCACCGGCATCACGGTGTGGGGCGTCCGCGACAGCGACTCGTGGCGCGCGGACGAGAAACCACTGCTCTTCGACGCGGCCGGCAAGCCGAAGCCCGCGTACGACGCCGTCAAGGAAGCGTTCCGCACCGGGCCGGGCAGGGCCCCGGCGGGCCCGGGCGACGGCACCGGCGCGATCAAGGGCGTGCCCTCCGGTCGCTGTATGGACGTCCCCGACTCCTCGACCGCCAACGGCACCCAAGTACAGCTGAGGGACTGCAACGAGCAGTCGAACCAGAGCTGGACGCACACCGCCGCCAAGCAGCTGAAGGTGTTCGGCGACAAGTGCCTGGACGCGAAGGCGAAGGGTACGGCGAACGGCACCGAGGTGGTCATCTGGGACTGCAACGGCGGCACGAACCAGCAGTGGAACATCAACGCCAACGGCTCTATCTCCGGCGTCCAGTCCGGCAAGTGCGTGGACGCGGTCGGCGCGGGCACGTCCAACGGCACCAAGATCCAGCTGTACACCTGCGCCGACGTCGGCAACCAGAAGTGGACCGCCCCCTCCGGGTCGGCCGGTGGCACGTGCGCGCTGCCGTCCACGTACAAGTGGAGCTCGACCGGCGTCCTCGCGAAGCCCGCCAACGGCTGGGCCTCGCTGAAGGACTTCACCCACGTCCCGTACAACGGCAAGCACCTCGTCTACGGATCGATGTCGACGGGCACCTCGTACGGCTCGATGGCGTTCGCCCCGTTCACCGACTGGTCCGGCATGGGGGCGGCCACGCAGACGAAGATGAACCAGAACGCGGTCGCGCCCACCCTCTTCTACTTCGCGCCGAAGAAGATCTGGGTGCTGACGTACCAGTGGGGGGCCTCGCCCTTCAGCTACCGCACCTCCGCCGACCCGACCGACCCCAACGGCTGGTCCGCGCCGCAGCCGCTGTTCACCGGCAGCCTGCCCGACTCCCGGACCGGTCCGATCGACCAGACGCTGATCGGCGACGACCAGAACATGTACCTCTTCTTCGCCGGTGACAACGGCAAGATCTACCGGGCGTCCATGCCGATCGGGAACTTCCCCGGCAACTTCGGCTCGTCGTACACCACGGTCATGAGCGACACGGTCAAGAACCTCTTCGAGGCACCGCAGGTCTACAAGGTCCAGGGCCGGAACCAGTACCTGATGATCGTCGAGGCGCGGGGTGCCAACGAGAGCCGCTACTTCCGCTCCTTCACGGCGACCAGCCTGAACGGTACGTGGACCCCGCAGGCCGCCACCGAGTCCAACCCCTTCGCGGGCAAGGCCAACAGCGGTGCGACCTGGACCCACGACATCAGCCACGGTGACCTGATCCGCAGCAACCCGGACCAGACCATGACCGTCGACCCGTGCAACCTCCAGCTGCTCTATCAGGGCAAGGACCCGAAGTCGGATGCCCCCTACGACGCGCTGCCGTACCGGCCGGGCGTTCTGACCCTGAAGCGCTGAGCAATTCCGCGGACAGCCCATCACGTACAAGGAGCACAAGTCCCCTCCATGAACACCTCACCCCCCACCCGCACGAACTCCCGGCGGCGCGGTCTGCACCGTCGCCGCCGGGGCGCCGTCGCCCTGCTGCTCGCGGTGCCCGCCGCGGCCGTGCCGTACCTGCTCCTCACGCAGGACGACTCCCGGGCCGCGAAGGCCCGGACGACCGCGACAGCACCGTACAAGTGGAAGAACGCGCAGGCCGTCGGCGGCGGTTACGTCTCCGGCCTCGTCTTCAACCAGCGTGAGCGGGGTCTGCTGTACGCCCGCACCGACATGGGCGGCGCGTACCGCTGGGACGCCCGTGCCGAGAAGTGGACCCCGCTCACCGACTGGCTCGGCGAGAAGGACTGGAACCTGCTCGGCATCGACTCCCTCGCCACCGACCCCGTCGACCCCGACCGGCTCTACCTCGGCGCGGGCACGTACACCAATGACTGGGCGGGCAACGGCGCGATCCTCCGCTCCACCGACCGCGGCCGCACTTTCCAGCGCACCGAGCTGCCCTTCAAGCTCGGCGGCAACGAGGACGGCCGCGGCGCCGGCGAACGCCTCGTCGTCGACCCGTCGGACCACTCGAACCTGCTCCTCGGCTCCCGTAAGAACGGGCTGTGGCGGTCCACCGACTTCGGTGCGACCTGGCGGCAGGTCGAGTCCTTCCCGGTCAAGGACGGGGCGGGCAGCGGTGCCGGCATCTCGTTCGTGACGTACGGTCCGAAGGGCAGCGACACCGTGTACGCCGGTGTCGCCGACAAGTCCACGTCCCTCTACCGGTCGACCGACGGCGGTGCCACCTGGCGGGCGGTCGCCGGGCAGCCGACCGGCCAGCTGCCACAGCACGGTGTCGTCACGGGCGACGGCACGCTGTATGTGACGTACACCGACAACCTGGGGCCCAACGGCGTCACCGGCGGCTCGGTCCGGAAGTACACGCCGAGCGGCGGGGGCTGGAAGGACGTGTCCCCCTCGCAGGGCTCGTACGGCTTCTCCGGACTCGCGGTCGACCCGCGCAAGCCGTCCACGGTGATGGTCACGACGCTGGACCGCTGGTACCCCGAGGACGAGATCTACCGCACCACGGACGGCGGTTCGACCTGGACGGCCCTTTCCGGCAAGTCCGTGCGGGACGCCTCCGGCGCGCCGTACGTCGGCACCCACACCGGTCACTGGATGACGGCCCTCGCGATCGACCCGTTCGACTCCGGGCATGTGCTGTACGGCACCGGCAATGGAATCTGGCGGAGCGAGGACGCCGACGCCGGGACGAGCCATTGGACCGTAGGGGCCAAGGGGCTTGAGGAGACGGCGATCCTCGACGCCATCGCGCCGCCCGGCGGCGCGACCGTCCTGACCGCCATGGGTGACCAGGGCGGATTCCGCCACACCGACCTGACGCAAGTGCCGTCCGGGCGGATGAAGAACCCGCTGATGAGCAACAGCACCGACATCGACTACGCCGCGTCGAAGCCGTCGGTGATGGCGCGGGTCGGTACGGGGGGTGCGCAGGACGGCGCCTACTCCACCGACGGCGGCGTCACCTGGCGGGGCTTCGCCGCCGAACCGGTGACTAGCGCCCACAGCGGCCGTATCGCCCTCGCGGCAGACGGCTCCACGCTGGTGTGGACCCAGGCCGGGCAGCCCCCGTACCGCTCGACGGACAAGGGAGCGACCTGGTCGAAGGCGCGGGGGCTCGGCACGGGGGCAGAGGTCGTCGCCGACCGCTCCTTGGCCCGCACCTTCTACTCCCTGACCGGCGGCACCCTCTACGCCAGCACCGACGGCGGCGCGACCTTCACCGCCCGCGCGACCGGCCTGCCCGCCGACGGCCGTCTCAAGGCCCTCCCGGGCCAGGCCGGAGACCTGTGGATCGCGGGCGGCGGCAAGGGCCTGTTCCACTCCACGGACGGTGGCGGCACATTCACGCGGCTCACCTCGGTGACGTCCGCCTCGGCGGTCGGCTTCGGCAAGGCCGCGCCGCGCGCCTCGTATCAGACGCTGTACCTGATCGGCACGGTCAAGGACGTCACCGGCGTCTTCCGGTCCACCGACAAGGGCGCCACCTGGACCCGCGTCAACGACAACACCCACCAGTGGGGGGCCATCGGCAGCCAGGGCGTCGTCACCGGCGACCCCGACACCTACGGCCGCGTCTACATCGGCACCAACGGCCGCGGCCTCCAGTACGGCGACCCGTCCTGACCCCCCTGCCTCACCCGTGACGGCGGGCCGCCTTCCTGGCCGAGGTGACATCACGGTCAGGAGGGCGGCGTGCGGCGTACCCGACCCGTTGTGCCGCCAGGGTGTGCGGGGAGCCGCCCAGGAAGGTCGGCCTCGGGGTGGGGGCGTCAGGCGGCTCCGGCGAAGAGGACCCGTTCCAGTTCCGTGTACGTCACCCCGTGGTCCGCGAGGACCTCGGAGACGACTCCGGGCCGGACCGTGAGCGCCAGGAGCATGTGGTGTCCTCCGATGACCCGGTCGCGACGCGCGGTCGCGATCCGGAGGGACTTGGTGAGGATGTCCTTGGCGTCCCGCGTGAAGGACAGCCGGCCGAACCAGGCCTTCCGGCCCCGGCCACGGCCCGAGTCCCGGTCCCGGTTCCGCCCGCCCGCGTGGGAGCCGGAGCCGGCCAGCACCCCGGCCCCGTGCGCCTCCTCGACGCGGGCGACGATCTCCTCGACGTCGATGCCGAGGCCGGCGAGCGCTTCGGTGTCGGCCTGCGAGAGGCCACCGCGGCGCCGCGCCTCGGCGAGGGCCCGTTCGATCGACTCGCGCCGGTCCGCCGCCCCCAGGGCGGTCAGCGCGAAGGAGGCGCGGGTAGCGGCGCTCGTCCCGTCGTCGAGCAGTGCGAGCAGGGCGAGGAGCATGTGCCCGTCGTCGACCGACGAAGCCCCCGCCCGCTCCGCCTGCTCGACCGCGCCCAGGACCACGGCGCGGGCGTCCTCGGTGAATCGCTCGAACATCACTGCCTCCCGTACTTCTTGTGCACGGCCTGCCTGCTCACTCCGAGCTCCGCGGCGATCTCCTGCCACGACCAGCCCTGCAGGCGCGCGCTGCGCACCTGCACGGCCTCCAGCTGCTCCACCAGCTTCCGCAGCGCGGTGACGGCTCGCAGCCCGACCCGTGGGTCGTGATCACCCGCGCGCTCGGCGAGATCCGTTGCTTCGGTCATACGTGTCAACTTACGTTGACATCAGGCAGGCGTCAACCGAAGTTGACGTAAGGCCGACCGGCAGCTCAGATCTCAGGGCTCCAGCACGATCTTTCCGAACAGGTCGCCGGACTCCAGCCGTTCGAAGCCCTCGCGGGCCCGGTCCAGCGGCAGCACCTCGTCGATGACCGGCCGCACGCCCGTGGCCGCGCAGAAGGCGAGCAGGTCCTCCAGCTCGTCCTTCGTGCCCATGGTCGAGCCGACGACCTTCAGCTCCAGGAAGAAGATGCGGGTGAGCTCGGCGTGCGAGGGCCGGTCGCCGCTCGTCGCCCCCGAGATCACCAGCGTGCCGCCCGGCTTCAGCGACTTGACCGAGTGGGACCAGGTCGCCGCGCCCACCGTCTCGATGACGGCGTCCACCCGCTCCGGGAGCCGCGCGCCCGACTCGACCGCCTCCACGGCGCCCAGCTCAAGGGCACGCTTGCGCTTGGCCTCGTCCCGGCTCGTCGCGAAGACCCGCAGGCCGGCCGCCTTGCCGAGCACGATCGCGGCCGTGGCGACACCGCCGCCCGCGCCCTGCACGAGGACCGAATCACCGGGACGTACCCCGGCGTTGGTGAACAGCATGCGGTACGCGGTGAGCCATGCGGTCGGGAGGCAGGCCGCCTCGGCGAAGGACAGTTCCTTCGGCTTGGGCAGCACGTTCCAGGTGGGGACGGCGACGCGTTCGGCGAAGGTGCCCTGGTACTTCTCGGTGAGGATGGAGCGGCCCTCGCGGGGCCCGACGCCGTGCCCGGTCTGTCCGACGACGGAGTGGAGGACGACCTCGTTGCCGTCCTCGTCGATCCCCGCGGCGTCGCAGCCGAGGATCATCGGCAGCTTCTCCTCGGGCAGTCCGACCCCGCGCAGCGACCAGAGGTCGTGGTGGTTGAGGGAGGCGGCCCTGACGTTCACGGTCGACCAGCCGGGGCGCGCCTCGGGGGCGGGCCGCTCCCCCAACTCGAGGCCGGTGAGCGGCTGGTCACGGTCGATACGAGCAGCGTAGGCAGCGAACATGAGGCGACCCTAGGCGCGACCGCGGCCCGGACGGAACCACGTACGCCTGTGACACGCGCCGCGCCCCCTGCCGCGCGATGTGCACGACAGGGGGCGCGGGAGAACCCGGCGGAGATCCGCTGCGAGGCACGCGTCAGCTGCGGGCCACACCCTCCGCCCGTGCCGCGGCGGCCACCGCGGCCGTCACGGCCGGGGCGACCCGCTCGTCGAACGGCGACGGGATCACGTAGTCCGCGGAGAGCTCGTCGCCCACGACGTCCGCGAGGGCGTCGGCGGCGGCGATCTTCATGCCCTCGGTGATGCGGGAGGCCCGCACCTGGAGCGCGCCCGCGAAGATGCCGGGGAAGGCCAGCACGTTGTTGATCTGGTTCGGGTAGTCCGAGCGTCCGGTCGCCACCACGGCCGCGTACTTGTGCGCGACGTCCGGGTGCACCTCGGGGTTCGGGTTGGCCATGGCGAACACGAAGGAGTCGGGCGCCATGGAGGCGACGGCCGGCTCGGGAACGGTGCCGCCCGAGACGCCGATGAACACGTCGGCACCGTCGAGGGCGGTCTCCAGCGAGCCGCTGATCCCGGCCTTGTTGGTCAGCTCGGCGAGCTCCCGCTTGACCGGGGTGAGGTCGTCCCGGTCGCGGCTCACGATGCCCTTGCGGTCCGCGACCGCCACGTCGCCGAGCCCCGCTTCGAGCAGGAACTTGGCGATGGCGACACCGGCCGCGCCGGCGCCGGAGATGACGGCGCGCAGGTCACCGAGCGTGCGCCCGGTCAGCTTCGCCGCGTTCCGCAGCGCGGCGAGCGTCACGACGGCCGTGCCGTGCTGGTCGTCGTGGAAGACGGGAATGTCGAGCCGCTCCTGGAGCTTGCGCTCGATCTCGAAGCACCGCGGCGCCGAGATGTCCTCCAGGTTGACGCCACCGAAGGAGGGGGCGAGCCGCACCACCGTCTCGACGATTTCGTCGGCGTCCGTGGTCGCGAGCGCGATCGGCACCGCGTCCACGCCGCCGAACTGCTTGAACAGGATGGCCTTGCCCTCCATCACGGGAAGGGAGGCCTCCGGGCCGATGTCCCCGAGACCGAGCACCGCGGTCCCGTCGGTCACCACGGCGACGACATTCGATTTCCACGTGTAATCGTGGACGAGCTCCGGCCGCTCGGCGATCGCGCTGCACACTTTCGCGACGCCGGGCGTGTAAGCCAGGGACAGGTCGTCCTTGTCGCGGACCGGCACGGTGGCCTGCACGGCCATCTTGCCGCCGCGGTGCAGCGCAAACGCCGGATCGAAGGGCTCGGCCGCACCCGCGGGGCCCTCATGATCCGTACTGCTGTCGCTGCGAGGATTGACGATCTCCGCTGCCACTTGTCTGACCCCTTAAGTCTTATTCATCAGTTGAGGGTGTCCACTCCCGGTTGAGAAGTGGGCGGGCACCGCGTCCGTTCCCCGCCTGTCGGCGGGGGGAGGTACGGACACGCGGGCGCGCCGCACACGCGCCCTGAGCCCCGGATGAGGGGTGTAGCCAACCTTTGTACCCGAAGGCGGCGGGCACGGGCGAGTGACATTGGTTGCAGCATGCTCCGCAGACGTCCCTCGAGGCAGGGACGAGCGGCACTGGGAAATAGGGATCTTTCGGCGTCCACAAACAGCCTGATGTCCGAATTCTCCGAATAGTGCGCTCCATAGCGCACTCAAGGAGCCGGAGAGTCCACATTCCGAGATTCACCGGATATTCATCGGTTGGCGACGATTCGCTCCACCCCGTTACGCCCTTGCCGTACCGGGATGTTGGCTTTCGAGGCTCGCCCGTTATCCGATTTTGACATCTCCGGCACCCAGAATCGGACGGTCCGAATGGCAAGATGCCGTCATCACACGAGGTCGCGACACCCGAAGGTGTGTGCCCGACCCATCGGCAACTCCCTCATCCGCCGGAGGACCCACCATGACCGCACGCTCCATTTGTCGTAAGACCGCAGCGAAGTCCGCGAAGTCCCGGATTGCGGTGGTCGGCACGATCGCGGTCGTCGGTTCGCTGCTGCTTTCCGGCTGCGGCGACCAGACCGACGACACGGAGAGCAACACGGTCAGCAACGCCCCGCTCGCCGACAAGCTCCCCAAGGACATCCGCGACAAGGGCGTCATCAAGGTCGGGTCCGACATCGCTTACCCGCCGGTCGAGTTCAAGGACAAGTCCGGCAACACCGTCGGCATCGACCCGGACCTGGGCGAGGCGCTGGGCAAACAGCTCGGCGTGAAGTTCGAGTTCGAGAACGGCACCTTCGACACCCTCCTCGGCGGTCTGCGCTCCAAGCGCTACCAGATCGCGATGTCGGCCATGACCGACACCAAGAACCGCCAGGAAGGCGTCGACGAGGAGACCGGCAAGAAGGTCGGCGACGGCGTCGACTTCGTCGACTACTTCACGGCGGGCGTCTCGATCTACACCAAGAAGGGCGACGACCAGGGGATCAAGACCTGGGCGGACCTCTGCGGCAAGAAGATCGTCGTCCAGCGCGGCACCGTCTCGCACGACCTGGCGAAGGCCGAGTCGAAGAAGTGCAAGGGCGGCAAGAAGATCTCGATCGAGCAGTTCGACAACGACCAGCAGGCCCAGACCCGGCTGCGCTCCGGCGGCGCCGACGCGGGCTCGTCCGACTTCCCGGTGGCCGCGTACGCGGTGAAGACGTCGGGCGGCGGCAAGGACTTCCAGCTGGTCGGCGAGCAGGTCGAGGCGGCTCCGTACGGCATCGCCGTCTCCAAGAAGAACCCCGAGCTGCGTGACGCGATCCAGGCCGCCCTCGACGCGATCATCAAGAACGGCGACTACGAAAAGATCATCAAGAAGTGGGGCGTCGAGGACGGCGCGGTCGAGGAAGCCAAGATCAACGGCGGCAAGTGACCCCCGCCCTCTCCCTCCCAGTCGCTGAAAGGCCACGCACGTGACCCCAGACATCTCCAAGAAGGGCCCGGCGGACGACGTCCCCACGGCCCGCCCGGCGGAGGCCATCAAGGCCATCCCGGTCCGGCACTTCGGCCGTTACATCGCCGCGGTCCTGGCGATCGGCGTCCTCGCCTCGATCGTCTACGCCTTCTCGCAGGGCGACATCAACTGGGGCGCGATCCCCGACAACTTCTTCGACGAGCGCATCCTCAAGGGTGTCCGCGAGACGCTGATCCTCACCTTCCTCTCGATGCTCATCGGCGTCGTCGGCGGTGTGATCCTCTCGGTCATGCGCCTGTCGAAGAACCCGGTGACCTCGTCGATCGCCTGGTTCTACATCTGGTTCTTCCGCGGTACGCCGGTCCTGGTCCAGCTCTTCGTCTGGTTCAACCTCGGCTTCGTCTTCGACTACATCAACCTCGGCCCGGTCTACAAGGACGAGTGGTCGGACTTCATGACGCCGTTCCTGACGGCGCTGCTCGGCCTCGGCCTCAACGAAGCCGCGTACATGGCGGAGATCTGCCGCGCCGGTCTGCTCTCGGTCGACGAGGGCCAGACGGAGGCGTCACACGCCCTCGGCATGAGCCACAACAAGACGCTGCGCCGCGTGGTCCTTCCGCAGGCGATGCGCGTCGTCGTGCCGCCGACCGGCAACGAGTTCATCAACATGCTGAAGACGACGTCGCTGGTCGCCGCCGTCCAGTACTACGAGCTCCTCAAGTACGCCCAGGACATCGGCACGTCGTCCGGCGCGACGGTGGAGACGCTGCTGCTCGCCGCCTGCTGGTACCTGATCATGACGTCGATCCTCAGCGTCGGACAGTTCTACCTGGAGCGTTACTACGCGCGCGGTTCGTCGCGCTCACTGCCGGACACGCCGTGGCAGAAGATCAAGGCCAACATGCTGTCCCTCAACAGCCCGCGGGGAGGCACCGCATGACCGCCATGGTGAAGTCCGAAGGCGTCCACAAGTCCTTCGGCAACGTAGAGGTCCTCAAGGGCATCGACCTGGAGGTCAAGTCGGGTGAGGTCTTCTGCCTCATCGGCCCGTCCGGCTCCGGCAAGTCGACGTTCCTGCGCTGCATCAACCACCTGGAGAAGATCAACGCCGGGCGGCTGTACGTCGACGGCGAGCTGGTCGGCTACCGCCAGAAGGGCGACAAGCTGTACGAGCTGAAGGACAGCGAGGTCGCCCTCAAGCGCCGCGACATCGGCATGGTCTTCCAGCGCTTCAACCTGTTCCCGCACATGACGGCGCTGGAGAACGTCATGGAGGCGCCGGTCCAGGTCAAGGGCGTCCCGAAGGCCGAGGCGCGGGAGCGCGCCGGCCAGCTCCTGGAGCGGGTGGGCCTCGCCGACAAGGCGGGCAACTACCCCTCGCAGCTCTCCGGCGGCCAGCAGCAGCGTGTGGCGATCGCCCGCGCGCTGGCGATGGACCCGAAGCTGATGCTGTTCGACGAGCCGACGTCGGCGCTCGACCCCGAGCTGGTCGGCGACGTCCTCGACGTGATGCGCGACCTCGCCGAGACCGGCATGACGATGGTCGTCGTCACCCACGAGATGGGCTTCGCCCGCGAGGTCGGCGACAGCCTCGTCTTCATGGACGGCGGCGTGGTCGTCGAGTCCGGCAACCCGCGCGACGTCCTGACGAACCCGCAGCAGGAGCGCACGCAGTCGTTCCTGTCGAAGGTGCTCTAGCGCTTCGCTGGGTGAGCTGATTGCCGAAGGGGCCGGTACGGATTCCGTACCGGCCCCTTCGGCGCGCCCCGTAAGGGGCGCGGGGAACCGCGCGACCAGCCACGACGCACCCGCAGCCGGCGTCCTACTTCAGACCAAGGACCACCGCATCAGAGGGCGAAGCCCAGACGGCCCGCGCCTCGGCGAACCCGGCCTCACGAAGGGTGCGGGCATGCCACTCCGCAGAGGGCATGTCACCGTCCGCATGCTCCCCGTAGATCTCGAACCGCTTGGCGGTGGGGCCGGCCAGGACCGGATCCTGCGCGGCCAGCTGCCACCACTCCTTCCAGTCCAGAACTCCCTCCGCCTTCTCACGCTCCATGCGCCGATGCCGCAGCGCGCTCTCCGCGGCGTTGATGCGCGGCGTGGCGGGATCCGGCATGTGATCCGCGTTCATGAAGACGCCGCCATCGCGGACGAGCCCGGCCACCTGGCCGTAGAGCGCGGCGAGCGGCTCGCTGAACAGCCAGTGCAGGGCGGTGGCGGTGAGCACGGCGTCGTACGAGTCGTGCGGCAGCGCGGCGGTCCAGCCGGGGTCCTTCAGGTCGGCGGTGACGAAGGTGACCCGGTCGTCACCGGCGAAGGTGCCCTCGGCGATGGTGAGCAGCGCGGGGTCGAGATCGACGCCGACGCTCGTCGCGTCCGGGAACCTCTTGAGCAGCCGGTCCGTAATACTTCCCGTACCGCACGCCAGATCGAGGACGCGCGGCGCGGTGCCGACCACGGCCTCGACCATGTCGAGCATGATCCGGAACCGCTCCTCGCGGTCGGGCAGGTACCACTGCTGCTGCCGGTCCCAGCTGTCCTGCCAGGCGCGCCAGTCGGTGCCGAGCGCGGCTCCGGACTCGGTTCCGGTCCCCGTATCCGTCATCAGAACCCCTCCACTGCGTAAGACACGTAATACCCGACACGTAATACCCTGGTACCACAGTCGGCCATTACCGGCCGACGGGAATGACCCTAGCCCGCCCTCGTAAGGACTACAAGTGGAACTGGCCTATTACTCGGACTACGCCGTACGCCTGGTCAACAGCGAGGAGCCGGGCCGCAACAAGGACACGCTGACGTCCGTCGAGGCGATCAGGGAGCTGTTCGGGCCGAGCACGCAGATGGCGCGCCGTGCGACGGACTCCGACGTCACGCGCTTCCGGTCCGTGCGGGCCAGGCTCCGGGCGGTCTTCGAGGCGGCGGACGGCGGCGACGAGACGCTCGCGGTCGACCTGCTGAACTCGCTGCTCCTGGAGTTCCCCGTCAGCCCGCAGATCTCGGGCCACGACCACCGGGACGACGACGGCCGCCCGCTGTGGCACATGCACCTGGCCGACCATCCGTCGAACGCGACGGCGGGGTACGCCGCGATCGCCGCGATGGGTCTCGCCTTCCACCTCACCGAGCACGGGGTGGACCGCCTCGGTCTCTGCGAGGCGGCGCCGTGCCGCAACGCCTACCTCGACACGTCGACGAACCGCTCCCGGCGCTACTGCTCGGACCGCTGCGCGACCCGTGCCAACGTCGCCGCCTACCGGGCCCGGAAGCGCCTGGAGACGGAGCGGTCCGCCGGCACAGGACGCACCGCGCCCAGCGCCCAGCGCACCAGCGCCAACGGCGAGCGGCGGCCGGGCGCGGGCGGCCGGTAGCGGAAGCGGACCTTGCCGAGGACGAGCTCCTCGGGGACGACGCCGTAGTCCGTGCTGTCGCCGCCCGCGAACGGGTTGTCGCCGAGCACCCACCAGCCGCCCGGGCGCCGCTCCTTGGCGCGCTTGACCACCAACAGGTCCTGCTGGAAGGGATGGCACAGGATCACCACGTCACCCGGACGCACCCGCGCGCCCCACCGCACGAGCAGCCGGTCCCCGTGGTGCAGCGTCGGCACCATCGAAGGACCCGTCACCTCCGCGGCTCCCCACGGCACGACGGCCCTCCCGCGCTCGGTCTCCTGCGACAGCTCCGGCATCACCGGCACCTCCCCGGTCCTATCCTCCACCAGTCCCAGTCTGACCCTGGACTTTTGTCCTAAGCCCTAGGGGGCACTCGCGAAATCACGTCTCTCACGGAGTAATGTCCCACCTGAGAAGACGATCACGAGGAGGACAGCAACATGCTTTCCCGCCTGTTTGCCCCCAAGGTGAAGGTCAGCGCCCACTGCGACCTGCCCTGCGGCGTGTACGACCCGGCCCAGGCCCGTATCGAGGCGGAGTCGGTCAAGGCCGTGCAGGAGAAGATGGCCGCCAACGACGACGCGCACTTCCAGGCGCGCGCCGTGGTCATCAAGGAGCAGCGCGCCGAGCTCGCGAAGCACCACGTCTCCGTGCTGTGGAGCGACTACTTCAAGCCCCCGCACTTCGAGAAGTACCCGGAGCTGCACCAGCTGGTCAACGACACCCTCAAGGCCCTCTCGGCCGCCAAGGGTTCGACGGACCCGGCCACGGGCCAGAAGGCGCTGGACTACATCGCCCAGATCGACAAGATCTTCTGGGAGACGAAGAAGGCCTGACGCACCGCGTCACCTTCCTTCGAGCTTCACCGCTTCATCCGACAGCACCCGGCATCCGCGCGGAGCCGGGTGCTGTCGGCCGTTCAGGGCCGGTGCGCGGTCCTTGGTCTGGCCAGGCCCAGGTCGTACGCGAGGATCGTGGCCTGTACGCGGTCGCGCAGGCCCAGTTTGCCCAGCACCGCGTTGACGTGGGACTTCACCGTGCCGGTGGTGACGCCCAGGGTGCCGGCGATCTCCGCGTTCGTGTGGCCCGCGGCCACCAGGGTCAGGACCTCGCGTTCGCGGGGCGTGAGGGACTCCAGGAGTTCCGGGTCCGGGGCGGGGTCCTGGGCCGTGCCGGCGAAGGCGTCGATGAGGCGGCGCGTGACCGTGGGGGCGAGCATCGCCTCGCCCGAGGCCACGACGCGGATGCCCGCGAGGAGTTCCTCGGGCAGCGCGTCCTTGAGGAGGAACCCGGAGGCGCCGGCGCGCAGGGCGTCGTGGACGTAGGCGTCCTGGTCGAAGGTGGTCAGGACGAGTACGCGCGGGGTTCCCGGCCCGGCGGCGGCCGTGAGCAGCCGGGTCGCCGTCAGACCGTCCATGCCGGGCATGCGGATGTCCATGAGGACGACGTCCGGGGCGAGCTCGGACGCCAGCTGCACGGCGCCGGCCCCGTCCGCCGCCTCGGCCACCACCTGAAGGTCCGGTTCCGCGTCGACGATCGCGGCGAATCCGGCGCGGACGACGGCCTGGTCGTCGACGACCACCACCCGGATGGGGGCGGCGGCCGTCGGGTGTTCGGCTGTGATGGGGTGCCTCCTCGGGCAGCGGGTGGATCGGGCGGGGGTCAGGACGACACAAACACCGGCTGTGAGTGCGGCCGCTGCTCGGGTACGCCGTCGGGAGCCGTCACCTCTCTCAGCGCGGCGAGCAGCTCACGCATCGCGGAGAGGCCCGCCCGCGCCTCCGCCGCGACGCCGCTCAGGTCGCCCGCCTCGGCCCGCGCGACCACCGCGTCGGCGTGCCGCAGGACTCGGCCGCGCAGTTCCACGGCGATGCGGCGGCGCTCCTCGTGCGCCTCGATGACCGCCGACCACACCGTGGCCGTGAGCGCGTGGTCCTCCCAGGCCCTGACGCGTTCCCGCCGGGACCGTACGACGGCGCCGAGGCCCCAGAGCGCGGCCATCGGCGGCAGGAACGCCAAGCCGACGATGGCGCCCAGGAACAGCAGGAGCCCGACGCCGCCGTCCTTCTCGAGCTCCGCCATGCCGTCGGCCGCCGCGAGGGCGAGGCAGGACAGACACAGGCCCGCGGCCGCCGCGGCCATCACGGGCCACGTGACCCGCGCCGGGCCCGCGAACGCCCCCACGGCGTACACGGCGACGCACTCCGCCATGCCGCCCGCCGTCACCAGGCACAGCGCCACATCGGGCGAGAGCAGCCCGAACGCGAGGCCGAGCGGCCCGATCCAGGCCGTGCCGAGGACCGCGCAGAGCACCGCCCAGGGCGCGCGGCGCCGCCACAGCAGCGGGAGCGCGTGCGCGACGGCCGGAGCGCAGGCCAGGGCGACGGCGGTGGGTTCCTCGACGACGACCACGAAGACGGGGAGCGTGGCGACGGCGAGGGCGACGGCCCCGTCGGTCAGGTCGAGGCCGCGCAGGGCACGGTGGCGTGCGGCCTGTTGGTGCGGGGTGCCGGTCGCGCCCGGCAGGTGGGCGCGGACCGCCCACCCGGCGCCGTCCGGACGCGGCCCGGCCGTGGGGGGGGGCCCCCCCCCCGGGGGGGCCCCCCCCCCCCCCGCCGGGCCCCCCCCCCCCCCCCCCCCCCGCGGGCCCCCGGGCCCCCCCCCCCCCCCCCCCGCGGCCCCCCCCCCCCCCCCG
>NZ_JBJDPY010000009.1:70284-177199 GCF_044903205.1 Streptomyces sp. NPDC029674 | reverse complement strand
CGGGTGGGGGGGGGGTGCGGGGCGCGCCGGGCTGGGGGGCGCGGCCCCCCCCCCCGGCGCCGCCCGGCCGCGCCCGGGCGGTGCGCGGCCCCCCGCGCGGGGGGCCCCGCTCCCGCATCCCGGCGGTCCCCCGCCCGCCCCCGAGCCGCTGCTTCGCCGCGGGACCGACGTCCGCCGCCCCGTCGTCCTCCACCGCGACGTCGACCGTGCCGTCGGCGGTCTCGGACAGGATGTGGATGCGCACCGTCGAACCGGGGGCGTAGCGCAGGGCGTTCGTGAGGGCTTCGCGGATGATGGCGAAGGCCGCTTCCGCCGTCGGGCCCGTCAGGGGCGCCGCCTCCGGTGCCACGTGCACGGCGGGGCGCAGGCCCAGGCGGGCGAAGCCGGCGGAGAGTTCGGTGACGCGGTCGCCGAGCGGGCTCTCCTCGTCCGCCGCCGAGGTCCGCATCAGCGCCACCAGGCGGTGCAGCGCCGCCGCCGTCTCGCGGCCGGTGTCCGCGGCGAACTCAAGGGCTTGGGCCGACAGTTCGGGTCTGCGGTCGCCGAGCCGCAGCGCGGCGTCCGCGGTGACCACGACCGAGGTGAGGTGGTGGGCGCTCACGTCGTGCAGTTCGCGGGCGAGGCGTTCGCGTTCGGTGAGGGCGGCCCGCGCGCGTTCGGACTCGGCCCGCGCCAGGTCGCGCGCCGCGGCCCGGCGGGCGGCGAGCCAGCGGCGGCGGCTGCGGCCGAGGCCCGCGACGGTCAGGAAGAGCACGCAGTTGACCACTGTCTCGCCCACCACGTCGGCCGCCGAGTCGAGCACCACCGCCGACCGGCCCGTTTCGCAGATCCCGAGGACGGCTCCGACGACGGCCGCCGTCCGCCCGGGGCTGCGCACCGCGACCGAGTACAGGGCGATCAGCACGCCCAACGCATGCACGAGTGTCGCGTCCTCGGGAAGCGGCACGCAGGCGAGCAGGACGGCCTCGACGGTGAGCGCCGCGGCGACGGGGCGACGGCGGCGTACGGCGAGCGCCGCGGTGAGTACGGCCGCGGCGGCGACCACCGCCACCAGCTGGACCGCCCCGGCCGCGGCATCGTCCTCGCGCAGGGCGCGGCCCGGCCAGTAGGCCAGTTGCAGGGCCGTCAGCAGGACGGGCAGCAGCCAGTCACGTATTCGCTCCATATCGGACTCGATGATACGGAGGAGGGGCCGTGGAGGGGCCGCTCTCTATCTCTGGTTGGAGAGCGTGATCGTGCGGGCGGCGGACGCGTGGGCCTGGCGCCGCGGGAATGCTGGTGGCCATGACCACGACACCGCTCCCCTACCACCGCCTGGCCCACGCCACCGGCCTGCACCGCTGGTGGCGCCCCCTGGCCGGGACCGGCCTGGTGCTGGCCGGCACCTTCGTCGCGATGATGGCGGTGCTGCTGGTCAGCGAGATCGCGGGAGCCGTCCTGGACCGGCCCGTCGACAAGGACGGCTTCCACGTCTGGGGCGGCATCGGGGAGACGGGCAGCGCGCTGCTCTCGCTCGCCCTGCTGACGCCGGTGGTGTTCCTAGCCGCGCGCTGGGCGCAGCGACGTCCTGCGGGCACCCTCTCCTCAGTGGCGGGCAGGCTCAGGTGGCGCTGGCTGGGGCGGTGTCTCGCGGTCGCGCTGCCGCTGGTCGTCGCGTCGTTGGGGATCATGCTGCTGCTGCCCGAGCCGGTGGGCGGCGGCATGGAGGGCACCGGTGGCGGTGTGGAGTGGGCCGGGTGGCCGGACTTCCTGCTGGGCCTCGCGATGGTGTGCGTGCTCGTGCCGTTCCAGGCGTCGGCCGAGGAGTACGCGTTCCGGGGCTGGCTCGTCCAGGCGGTCGGGGCGTGGTGCCGTTCGCCGTGGGTGGCGCTGGTGCCGCAGGCGCTGCTGTTCGCGGCGGCGCACGGCTGGGGCACGCCGTGGGGATTCGCGGACCTGGTGGTGTTCGGGCTTGTCGCGGGTGTGCTGACGGTCCGTACGGGCGGTCTGGAGGCCGCGATCGGCCTGCACGTGGTCAACAACCTGCTGGCGATGGGCGTCTCGGCGGCGATCGCCGGTGCGCTCGCCTCCGAGGAGACGGCGGCGGACATGGACCGGCTGGCGGTGGGCGTCGACGTGCTGATGCTCTGCGGGTACGCGGCGCTGGTACTGCGCCTGGCAAGCCGCCACCGGATCGCCACGGTCACCCCGGCCTCCGCGCCCGTGCCGTGCTCCGCCCCCGCGTGGGGCGGGGTTAATCGGTTGCCGAATGGGGGCGTCTGTTGCTGGACTGAGGGTGTCGGCGGAAGGTCGGCGTCGTCTGCGGAGGAGAAGGAAATGCGGCGTTCGTGCATGTCCCACGCGAATGGAATTTCCCCTCTTCCAAAGGACATGACGGTACGTGCAATCACCCCTTCCGCACACCCTGAACCTGGGCATTCTGGCCCACATCGACGCCGGTAAGACCAGCCTGACCGAGCGGCTCCTGCATGCCGCCGGCGTCATCGACGAGGTCGGCCGCGTCGACGACGGCAACACCCGGACCGATTCGCTCGCCCTGGAGCGGCAGCGCGGCATCACCATCAAGTCCGCCGTCGTCTCCTTCGCCGTGGACGGCACGGCCGTCAACCTGATCGACACCCCCGGCCACCCGGACTTCATCGCCGAGGTGGAGCGCGTGCTGAGCGTGCTCGACGGCGCCGTGCTCGTGGTCTCCGCCGTGGAGGGCGTCCAGGCGCAGACCCGCGTCCTGTTCCGGACGCTGCGGCGGCTCCGCATCCCCACGCTGGTCTTCGTGAACAAGACCGACCGCGGCGGCGCCCGGTACGAGGGCGTGCTGCGGCACATCGCCGACCGGCTGACCCCCGAGATCGTCGCGATGGGATCCGTCCCCGGCATCGGCACGCGCGGCGCGGGCTTCGTCCCGTTCACCGACGGGGACGAAGTCTTCACCGCCCGGCTCACCGAGCTGCTCGCCGGGCACGACGACGCGCTCCTCACCGCGTACGTCGACGACCCGGCGTCCCTCTCGTACGACCGGCTCCGTACCGAGCTCGCCCGGCAGGCCCGGCGCGCCCTCGTGCACCCGGTGTTCTTCGGGTCGGCGGCCACCGGTGTGGGGGTCCCCGAACTCATGCGTGGGATCAGGGACTTGCTGCCCGCTCGCCGCGGGGACGCCGACGCTCCCGTCTCCGGCAGTGTGTTCAAGGTCGAGCGCGGCGCCGCCGGAGAGAAGATCGCCTACGTACGCGTGTTCTCGGGCACCATCCGCTCGCGCGACCGCCTCGACATCCACGGCGGCGGGGGCAGCGAGGGGAAAGAGGCCGCCCGCGAAGGGAAGGTCACCGGTGTCAGCGTCTTCGAGCAGGGCGCCGACGTGCGGCGGGCGGAGGTCCGCGCGGGGCAGATCGGCAAGGTGTGGGGGCTCGGGGACGTACGGATCGGGGACGTGATCGGCGTACCGCGAGAGGGCGTGCGAGCCGACGCGCGGCATTTCGCGCCGCCCACCCTGGAGACCGTCGTCAGCCCCGTGCGCCCCGCCGACCGCGGCGCCCTGCACCTCGCGCTCACCCAGCTCGCCGAGCAGGACCCGCTGATCGACCTGCGACAGGACGACATCCGTCGGGAGGTCTCCGTCTCGCTCTACGGAGAGGTGCAGAAGGAGGTCATCCAGGCGACGCTCGCCGAGGAGTACGGGCTCGACGTGTCGTTCCGGGAGACCACGACGATCTGTGTGGAGCGGGTCGTCGGCACCGGCTCGGCGTACGAGATCATCGACACGGACCCCAACCCGTTCCTGGCGACGGTCGGGCTACGGGTGGAGCCCGCGCCGGTCGGGGCGGGGGTGGAGTTCCGTCTCGAGGTCGAGCTCGGCTCGATGCCGTACGCGTTCTTCCGTGCCGTCGAGGAGACGGTCAGGGAGACGCTCCAGCAGGGGATCCACGGCTGGCGCGTCCCCGACTGCACGGTCACGATGACGCACTCCGGCTACTGGCCGCGGCAGAGCCACGCCCACGGCACGTTCGACAAGAGCATGTCGAGCACCGCCGGGGACTTCCGGCACCTGACGCCCCTGGTCCTGATGGACGCGCTGCGGGCGGCGGGCACGGCGGTGCACGAACCGATGCACCGCTTCCGGCTCGACGTGCCGGCCGACACGGTCGGCGCGGTCCTGCCCGCCCTCTCCCGGCTGCGTGCCGTCCCGCACACGCCGACGACGAGCGGCACGTCGTACCGGCTTGAAGGGGACATCCCCGCGCGGCAGGTGCACACACTGGAGCAGCTGCTGCCCGGACTCACGCGCGGCGAGGGCGAGTTGGAGTCGGCCTTCGACCACTACCGGCCCGTGCGCGGCGACACAGTTCCGACGCGCGAGCGGACCGACCACGATCCGCTCCACCGCAAGGAGTACCTGCTGCGCGTGGTGCGCCGGACCGGTGGCGGCGGACGGGAGGGCGCCGCCACCGCCACCACTACGACCACCACCGCTCGGTGACCCGGAGGTCTCAGCCGTCCCTCAGCGAGCGCGTGAGGACCTCGAGCCGCTCGCGGTCCGCGATGATGTTGATCTCCACGATCCGGCCGTTCACGACGGTCAGGGAGCCGAGCGAGGCCGGCTCGCCGCCGGGGAGGGCGATCAGGCCCGGCATGCCGTTGATCAACACCACGCGCGGCTCCGCGGCGGCCCGCGCGAACATCGCGGCCTGCCCGGCCACCGCGGCGGCGCCGCGCACCACCTTGGAGAGGCCGGACGCCAGCTCGCCGGTGTCCGCGCGCAACACGACGTCCGGGTCGAGGAGTTCGAGGAGCGCGTCGAAGTCACCGGCGCGGGTGGCGGCCATCCACGCCTCGACGACCTCGCGCTGCTTGACGACGTCGGTCTCCGCCGCGGGCGTGGAGCCCTGCACGCGGCGGCGGGCCCGGCTCGCCAGCTGCCGGGTCGTGGCCGCCGAACGCTCCACGATGGGCGCGATGTCGTCGAAGGGCACGGCGAACATGTCGTGCAGCACGAACGCGAGACGCTCGGCGGGCGCCAGCGTCTCCAGTACGACGAGGAGCGCGAGGCCCACCGAGTCGGCGAGCAGCACCTGCTGTTCGGGGTCGGTGACGTCGGCGCGGGTCACGATCGGGTCCGGGACGTGGGCCTCGCCGTAGGCCTGGACGGACGCGTCGAGGGAGTCCTCGCGCCGGGACTTGCGGGCGCGCAGCAGGTCGAGGCAGATGCGGCCGACGACGGTGGTCAGCCAGCCGCCCAGGTTCCGCACCTCCCCGGCCTCCGGCCCCGCTTCGGCGCGGCTCAGCCGGAACCAGGCTTCCTGCACCGCGTCCTCGGACTCGCTCAGCGAGCCGAGCATGCGGTACGCCACCGCGTTCAGGCGGGGCCTGTGCTCCTCGAACCGCGCGGCGAGGGCGACTTGAGCCGATCCGTTCTCGTCCATCCGCCAATTGAACAGGAGGGTTCCCCGACGCGGGCGGCCGCCCTGGGCTCCCGGGACCCCGATCAGGCGGCGGCGCGGAACTCGTAGCGCACGGAGGTGAGTTCCTCCGAGAGGTCCCACAGCCTGCGACCGCTCGCCTCGTCAGCGGCCCGGGGCGCCAGCTCCACCGTCTTCGGCGCGCCGCGCAGTTCGGCCATGCCGTCGGGGCCGATGAACTGGCCACCCGTCACGCTCGGGTCGGTCGCCGCGAACAGCGTGGGCAGCGCGCCCTGGGCGGGGGTCTGGGCGAGCGGCAGCAGCAACCGCCCGAACAGGAACTTCACCATGCCCGCGGGTGAACTCGTCTGCAGGTTGGTCGCGGTGTAGCCGGGGTGGGCGAGCAGGCTGCGCACCCGGCTGCCCGCCGCGGTCAGCTTCTGGTGGAGCTGCCAGCCGAAGACGGCGTTCGCCAGCTTCGACTGGTTGTAGTAGCCCATCGGCGCATACTTGCGCTCGCCGTTGATGTCGTCGAAGAAGAGGTCGGCCTGGCGGTGGTTGGGCGAGCTCACGGTCACGACGCGGGGGTCGTGACCGGCTTCCAGGAGGTCGAGCAGCAGCCCGGTGAGCGCGAAGTGGCCGAGGTGATTGGCTGCGAACTGCACCTCGTGGCCCTGGGGGCTGAGCAGCCGGTTCGGCGGCGCCATGAGGCCGGCGTTGTTGATGAGCACATCCACGCGCGCGTGTTCCGCGTGCAGCTTGTCGGAGAAGGCGCGGACGGAGTCCAGGTCCGCCAGGTCGACGCGTCGCACCTCCAGGGCGGCGCCCGGCACCTCGGCGGTGAGCTGCTCGACCGCGGCCCGGCCCTTCGCCTCGTCGCGCACGGCGAGGATCACGAGCGCGCCCTTGCGCGCCAACGCCCGGGTGGTCGCGAGCCCCAGGCCGCTGTTGGCCCCGGTGACGACGACGATTCGGTTGCTCTGGTCAGGGATCTGCTCGGCGGTCCAGCCACGCTGATTACTCATACGACACAAGCTGCCCCACGTGGCACTCAGTGTCAATAGTTGCCTTGCGTGCCGCGCGTACTGCGCGCGCCGAACCCCCGCCGGGCCGGCGCCGCAGCGCGGCCGACGTCTTTTCGTCCGGGAGTGAGTTGGCCTCTGGTCAGACCACCGGGGCCAACGCCCCGCGCAGGTCGGCCGGTTCGCGGTAGAGCACGCCGGTCATGCCGAACGCGACGGCGGCGTCCACGTTCTCCTGCCGGTCGTCCACGAAGAGGCAGCGGTCCGGGGCGACGCCGGCGCGCTCAGCGGCCGTCTCGTAGATGCGCCGGTCCGGCTTGGCGATGCCGAGGTCGGCGCTGCTGATGACGTCGTCGAGGCAGCCGTCCGGCCCGGTGAGACCGAGCAGGGCGAGATCGTCGGCGAGCCACGGCGTCGCGTTCGTGACGAGCAGGACGGGCAGCCCGGCCGCGCGCACCTGCCGCAGCAGCCCCACCACGGCGTCGTCGGCCCGGAACTTGGTCTCGGCGAGCGTCGTCCCGAGTTCATACCCGCGCGCCCACGGCACCCGGTCGGCGAGCCCGTCGGCGATCGACTCGATCCACCGCTCCTTGGTGATCTCCCCGCGCATCAGCGGCATGTCGGTCTCGGGCTGGAAGGCGATCTCTGCGGTACTGCCCTCCGGCAGCCCGGCCGAGCGCTCCAACTGCTCCAGCTCCGCCATTTCGTAGAAGCGGATCACGCCGTCGAGATCAGTCAGTACGGCGTCGAACGCCCAGCCGCTTCTCGTCATCCCATGTGTCTATCACGCGCCCCCGGACGGCCCGCGGGCCCGGCACCGGACCGCCCGTGCACCCCGCACCGGGACACGCGGGCGTCACGCCCGTCACTTCTCACCCGTCACTTCTCGCCCAGCGCTTCGCGTATCTCCGCCCGCACCCGGTCCGCATCCCTGCGCACGGCCTCGTACCGCGACTTGTTGCGGCGCAGCTCCTCGCGCTGCTTCTCCTTGCTGACGCTCCACCACACGCCGGCCGTGTTCAGCTTCAGGTTGCACTCGACGTCGGCGACCGCCGTGCCCAACTCCCGTTCCGACCGCGCACTGCCACCGTCCTCGCGCCCTTTCCACCACGCCTTGTCGAGAAAGGCCTCCGTGGGGTTCTCGTACCGCTTGAAGCCCTTGTCCTCGACACAGCGCGACCAGTCACGGAACGCTCTGCGCACGCGCTCGTCCTTGGCGACGACCTTGTCGATCTCCACGGTGCGCTCGGGCACATAACTCCACAGCCGGTCCGCATCGGCCACACCCCTCGTGGTCCGCCGCGTCGCCTCCTCGGCACAGCCGCCCTCCGGAACCTCACGGCCGTTCACCACCGAACGGCCGCCCTTCTCCGTCTCGGATCCGTACAGCGCTTCGCGCTCCCGGTCCGTAAGGTCTCTGCCTGCCGACCGAGCTCTGGCCTCCAGCTTCTTGGCCTGGTCGGGGTCGAGGCCATAACCCCACCGGCGGACATGGTCGAGGTCGAGCATCCCGTACGGGGACACGGAGACCATCGTCGAGTAAAAGGCGGACGCCATACGCTGCCCGTCCAGAAGGTCGAAGCCGAAGCTGGACTCGGGGTCGGGGCCGAGCGGGAAGTCATCGAATCCCAGGGACCGCATGCACTGCCACTGCAACCGATGACGCGCCTTCCCCAGGCGCTTGTGGTCCTCGCTGCTCAACTCATACTTCTCCAAGGGGAGTGCCGGCATATCCCCCTCACTCTTCACGCGCGGCACCCCGGGTGCCCGCGCGTATCCGGGCAGCGAATCGTCATCCGCTCCCGTACCGGCCCCGGAGCCGCACCCCTCCAGCCCCGCCAACACCACGCCCACCACAGCGAGTACGCCCCACCGCGCCTTCACCGCACCCCTCCCCCACCGGCATCACCACTGATCCGCCGGGGACCCTACCGCCACCGCCGCCACGATCGATCGACGACCGGCTCCGGGGCAGGGTGCGTCACTTGCCCTCGCTGTCGCCGGGCGCGCCGGGCCTCCTGCCGTGCCGCGACCGGGAACGCCTCGCACCAGCGCGACCGCTCGCGCGGCCGCCCGCCCTACCGCCCGGCCGGCCCGACTCCGCGTCCACCGCGTCGACGCATGCCTCGCACTGCGCGTTGCGGCACGGCCCGGGGCCCCACACGGGGACGAACACCCCGAGCACCTTGCGCCGCCGGATCGCCGTACCCACCGGCCCTCCGCAGGCCTCGCACACCGGCTCGTCCTGCGGGGCGGGGCCGGTCCGTGGCCCTTCGCTGCCCATACCGCCCAGAGTATTCCGGTACGGCCCACCGGGGCAGCCCTGCGACCGCCCGCTAGTCGGTGGACTCTCCCGCCGTCCGCGGCTCACGCCACATGGGCCACATCCGGGGGCCGTCGGGCAGATCGAGCGTCGTCCCCATGAAGGCGAATCCCAGGCGCGCGTACAGGTCACGGCTGCGCTCGTTGCTCGCCTCCAAGTAGGCGTGCAGGCCCTCGCGATCGCACCGGTCGAGCACGGCGGTGACGAGTGCCGTGCCGAGCCCCTCGCCCTGCCGGTCCGGGTGCACGGCTATGAGGTGCAGGTATTCGTGCGCGCGGTCGGCCGGATGGATCGCGTCGGTCAGCCGGCCGATGACCTCGACGCGCTCATTGTCCGGATCAACGGCCTCCCGCAGCAGAGCCGGACCGTCCTCCTCACTCACCCCACCCCCAACACGGTCACCACTCACACCGCCTCGGCTCTCCTCACCCGCGCGGTGCTCGCCCGCCGGAACGGACCACCACAGGGCCGCGGCCGCGCCATCCTCGGTGACGTCGACGTACCCCTCGCTGAGCGCCAGATCGAAGAACGCACTCATCAACGCACCGTGGGTGCGCAGCCGGTGCTCCTCGTCCGGGAAGATCCAACTGCTCACCGGATCCCGCATGAACGCCGCGTCGAGCAGCCGGACCACGTCCTCCCGGTCACCTTCTCCGGCCCTCCGGATCGCCACACCCATAGCCCGCCCCTCACCGCTCGCCCGCTTCCGACGGCGCGCCCACCCACTCACCAACTCCGAGCCGTCGGCCGCCGGTTGCAGCGTAAGTGATCACGCCCGTCCCCACGGAAGGGCCCCACACCCCCTTTCAATCAATGCGTACGCCCCCCCCTCAATGCGTACGCCGCGTCACGAACTCGGCGAGCGCCAGCAGTCCCCCCGCCGCCTCCGGGTCCGGCACCGCCCTGGCGAGCTGGCCCATCGCGCGGGACATCCGATCGGCCGCGTGCGTCTGCGCCCAGTCGCGGCCGCCCGCGCTCTCGACGGCCCGCGCCGCGCGCGCCGCGTTCTCCGCGCCCCCCTCCGTCCCACCGGGCGGCCTCCCGTACAGCTCGGCCAGTTCCGCCGCGGCCGGCGTGCCCGAGGCCAGAGCCGCGACGACCGGCAGGGACTTCTTGCGGACCGCGAGGTCGGCGCCCGCGGGTTTGCCGGTGTGCTCGGGATCGCCCCAGATCCCGATGACGTCGTCGATGAGCTGGAACGCGAGCCCCGCCTCCCGGCCGAACCCGTCCAGCGCGTCGATCTCCTCCCGCCCCACCCCCGCGTACACCGCCCCGAGCGCACAGGCACAGCCGAGCAGCGCCCCCGTCTTGGCCTCGGCCATGGCGAGGCACTCGTCCAGCGTGACCTCGTCCGGACCGCGGTGCTCCAGCGCGCAGTCCGTGTGCTGCCCCGCGCAGAGCTCCATGACGCAGGCGGCGAGGCGGGCGGCCGCCACCGAGGCCCCCGGGTGGGGGTCCTCGGCGAGCAGCCGCTGCGCCAGCGCCTGCATGGCGTCACCGGCGAGGATCGCGTCGGCGGCGCCGAACACGGTCCAGGCGGTGGGCCGGTGCCTGCGCGTGGTGTCGCGGTCCATCACGTCGTCGTGCAGGAGCGTGAAGTTGTGGACCAACTCCACGGCGGCCGCCGCCCGCACGGCCAGGGCGGGCTCCCCACCCAGCGCCCGCACCGCCGTGAGCACGAGCGCGGGCCTGATCGCCTTGCCCGCGTGCCCGGAGGCCGGCGTGCCGTCCGCCCTCTCCCACCCGAAGTGATAGAGCGCGACCCGGCGCAGCGACCCGGGCAGCGTGTCGATCGCCCTGCGCAGCTCCGGATCGACGTACGCTCGCGCCGACGCCAGGATCTCCGCGGCCTCGCACCCCTCTGCCGTCTTGCCTGCCATGTCCGTCGTCGTGTCCGTCATGGACCTACTCCGCGAAGAATGCGGATGGTGGCGGTTCCTCGGCCTGTGGGCGCGTACGGAGGGGGTGTACCCCGTGCCACGCCCGTGGACACGGCCGCGGGGTCATGTCCAGCGGCCGATCTCGACGTTCTCCAGGACACCGAGCGCGTCCGGTACGAGGACCGCTGCCGAGTAGTAGGTCGACACCAGGTACGAGATGATCGCCTGCTCGCTGATGCCCATGAACCGTACGGACAGGCTCGGTTCGATCTCGTCCGGGATGCCGGTCTGCCGGAGGCCGACGACACCCTGCTCCTCCTCTCCCGTACGCATGCAGATGATGGAGGTCGTGCGGGCCTCGGTGACCGGGATCTTGTTGCACGGGAAGATCGGCACGCCGCGCCAGGTCGGGATCCTGTTGCCTCCCATGTCGATGGTCTCGGGGACGAGTCCCCGCTTGTTGAGCTCGCGGCCGAACGCGGCGATGGCCCGCGGGTGGGCGAGGAACAGCTTGGATCCGCGCCTGCGGCTGAGCAGTTCGTCCAGGTCGTCCGGGCTGGGCGCACCGGCGTACGGCTGGATCCGCTGCTCGTACTCGCAGTTGTTGAGGAGGCCGAACTCGCGGTTGTTGATGAGCTCGTGCTCCTGGCGCTCCTTCAGCGCCTCGACCGTCAGCCGCAACTGGTGCTCGGTCTGGTTCATCGGCTGGTTGTACAGGTCGGCCACGCGCGTGTGGATGCGCAGCACGGTCTGGGCGACGCTCAGCTCGTACTCACGCGGCGCCGATTCGTAGTCCACGAAGGTGCCCGGCAGCACGGCCTCGCCGACATGGCCGGCGGACAGGTCGATGGGCGCCTCGCCGAACTGGTTGGTGCGCTGCGGCGGGATGGACCGCAGCCGCTGGATGTGGCCGCGGAGCGACTCGCTGCGCTCCGCGATCTGCTCCAGGTCCTGGCGGGGCAGTGCGAGGACGGTGCACGCGGTCACCGCACGAGCGGTGTACTCCCAGATGGCCTCGGAGTCGATGAGCGCCTGTTCGCCGAAGTAGGCGCCGTCGGCGAGCGTCTCCAGCACCGTGTCGTCCCCGTAGGGGCCCGTGCCGACCTTCTCCACGCGGCCGTGCGCGAGCAGGAACACCTCGTCCGCCGGGCTGCCGAAGGACGTCAGGACGTCGCCCGCGGCGAACTCCCGCTGCTGGCAGCGCTGCGCCAGCTCCCCCAGCACGTCCTCGTCCTCGAAGTCCCGCAGCAACGGCAGCTCGCCGAGCTCAGCCGGGATGACCTGCACCCGGTCGCCCGTCTTGACGAACGTCACCCGGCCGTCACCGACCGAGTAACTCAGCCTTCGGTTCACCCGGTACGTGCCGCCCTGCACCTCGACCCAGGGCAGCATCCGCAGCAGCCAGCGGGAGCTGATCTCCTGCATCTGCGGCGCGGATTTGGTGGTGGTGGCCAGATTCCGCGCGGCGGATGTGCCGAGACTCTGCTGCGGCTTCTCCGACTCGGTCCGGATCTCTTCGCCTACCGACATTGGCTATGCCCTCCCGAAAATACCTGCGGTGATCTGGTGCGTGCGGTGGTCTGACGCCTGCGGTGATCTGCCCGCCCAACCCTTCCAGGACGGAACGTGGCCGCGCCATTACACAAACGAGCGGGAATGGATCACGCCCCGGCGGGGCAGGAGGGGCGTTTCCACCCGTTCGGCGCAACTCGGGAGGTGCCGCGCCGGGCAGCCTGATGGGCTCGGGAGCGCGGGGAACTCCAAGATCCGCGTCACCGTTCAACCCGCACGGGACGACGCGCCCCTCGCGCCGCCCGCGGCGAACCCCTTCGCACGGCTTCGCCCCCTTCGTACCAATCGGCAGGAGACAGCAATGGCAGGCTTCCTGGATCGCGCCAAAGAGCAGGCTCAGCGGGGCCTCACCCAGGGCAAGCAGAAGATCGACGAGGTGCAGGAGAAGCGGGCCGGCGACGCCCTCCTGAAGAAGCTCGGCGCCGCGTACTACGCGGAGCGTCGCGGCACCGGTTCCTCACAGGACACCCAGCAGGCACTGCAGGCCGTGGAGTCCCACGTCGCGACGCACGGGGACGGCTTCCTGCACGGGAACTGACCGGATCGGCTCGCACGGTGTCCGAACAGGCCTCGGATCGCTTCCGAACAGCTGGTCCGGGCACCGTAGTTCCGGTACAAGCAGGGCATACGAGACGGCCTGCGACCGGCGGCCGTCCCGCCTTGCAAAGGAGGGGTCATGGCCCCACCCATGTCCGCGGGCAGTTTTCTCCAGGCCCTGCGGGACGAAGGCGTGACCGTCGTCGAGGTCGGCGACTGGGAGCACCACAACCGCAACCACAAAGGCCCCTGGGGCCCCGTGCACGGCGTGGTGATCCACCACACCGTGACCTCGGGAAGCGAGCGCACGGTGGAGATCTGCCGCGACGGCTTCGCCTCGCTCCCCGGGCCGCTCTGCCACGGCGTCATCACCAAGGACGGCCGCGTCCACCTCGTCGGCTACGGCCGCGCCAACCACGCGGGCCTGGGCGACGACGACGTGCTCCGCGCGGTCATCGCCGAGAAGCGCCTGCCTCCGGACAACGAGGCGAACACCGACGGCAACCGCCACTTCTACGGCTTCGAGTGCGAGAACCTCGGCGACGGTGAGGACCCGTGGCCCGAGGAACAGCTGGACGCCATCGAGAAGGTCTCGGCGGCGGTCTGCCGTGTGCACGGCTGGACGGAACGCTCGGTGATCGGCCACCTGGAGTGGCAGCCGGGCAAGGTCGACCCGCGCGGCTTCACGATGGACTCGATGCGGGCCCGCATCGAGGAGCGCCTCAAATAGACCCCGCGGGCGCGGCGGAACACCCGGGGAGCCCCCGGTGAAGGGCTCCCCTGCCGGACCGCGCGCCACGGGAGACAATGGCGGGGTGTGCCCCACCCCGCCCGCCGGTCTGAACCCCCGGCTGCCGTCCCCGCTGCAACGCGTGGCGGACGACCGCTTCGCCCGCCGCGGAGTGGAACTGCTCCTCAAGCGGGACGACCTGATCCACCGGGATCTGCCCGGCAACAAGTACCGCAAGCTCGTCCTGAACCTGCGGGCCGCCGCCGACGCGGGCCACGACACCCTCCTCACCTTCGGTGGCGCCTACTCCAACCATCTGCGCGCCACCGCCGCGGCGGGCCGCCTCCTCGGCCTCGCCACGATCGGCGTCGTCCGTGGCGACGAACTCGCCGGGCGCCCCCTCAACCCGTCCCTGACGCGCTGCGCTGCCGACGGCATGCGCCTGCACTTCGTCGACCGGGCCACCTACCGGCGGAAGGCGGAGCCGGAGACCCTGACGGCGCTCCTGCGCGCGACGGACGCCCCGGCCGCGTACGTGATACCCGAGGGCGGCAGCAACGCCCTCGCCGTGCGGGGCTGTACGGCTCTCGGTGAGGAGCTGCGCGAGCACACCGACGTGGCGGCCGTCGCGTGCGGCACCGGCGGCACCCTCGCGGGCCTGGCCGCCGGGCTCGGCCCGGACCGGCAGGCCCTCGGCATACCGGTGCTGAAGGGCGGTTTCCTGGGCGACGACATAGCGGCGCTGCAGCGGGAAACGTTCGGCGAGCCGACCGCCAACTGGCGCCTGGACGACCGCTTCCACTGGGGCGGTTACGCCCGCACCCCGCCGGAGCTCGTCGCCTTCGCCGAGGACTTCGAAGCCCGCCACGGCCGCGAAATCGGCCTCTCCGTAGAGCACCTCTACGTCGCGAAGCTCCTCCACGCCCTGACCGTCCTCTCCGAAGAGGGCGCCTTCCGGCCCGGCACCCGCCTCACCGCGGTGATCACCGGCACCCGTGAGGAGCCTGCCGCCGCGTCGGCCGGCGACTAGGGCGTGTCTTTTGGATCGGTCCGGACAGCCCGCGGCGTCTGGTGCGGTGGATCGCAAGGCGGAGCATCGCCCGCGGACCGGGTGTCCGTGGGTGATGCGACAACGCCGCGAGGCGCCGTGCCAGGCGCCTCAGTCCTCGATCTCCCGGTGGGCGGCCGCTTCCTCCAGGTCCAGCTTGCGCAGCAGCGTCCGCATCATCTCGTCGTCGATGCGCCGCTCGTCCCGCATCTTCACGAAGACCTCGCGCTCCGCGGCGATCGCCTCGCGCGCCAGCCGGCGGTACGTGCCGTCCGCGGACTCCCCCGTCACCGGGTTGGCCTGCCCCAGCCGCTCCCACACGGAGTTCCGCCGCCGCTCCAGGACGGTGCGCAGACGGTCCTGAAGGGGCTGTGGCAGGCGATTGCGCTCATCCCGCATGAGTTCCTCCAGCCGGGCCTCCGCGGCCTCCGAGGCGGCGTTCTGCGCCTGCGCCTCGGCGAGCGTCTCGGCCTGCGCGTCACGGCCGGGCAGTTTCAGGACACGGATCAGCCACGGCAGCGAGAGGCCCTGCACGACGAGCGTTCCGATGACCGTGGTGAACGTAAGAAACAAGACAAGGTTGCGCGCCGGGAAGGGTTCTCCGTCGTCCATGACGAGCGGGATCGAGAAGGCGATGGCGAGCGAGACCACACCGCGCATCCCGGCCCAGCTGACGATCAGCGGCCGCCGCCAGTCCATGTCGCCCTCGCGCTCCCTGATCCGCGCCGACACCCCGCGCGGGAGGTACGTCGCCGGGTACGACCACACGAAGCGCGCCACCACGACGAAGACGAAGACCCCGACGGCGTACCAGACCGCCTGCGCCACGCTGTACTCGCCGAGCCCCCTGAGCACCACGGGCAGCTGCAGGCCGATGAGCGCGAAGACCGCCGACTCCAGGATGAACCCGACGACCTTCCACACCGCCGCCTCCTGCAGCCGCGTCTCGAAGTCGACCTGCCAGGAGCGGTGCCCCAGGTAGAGGGCGACGACGACCACGGCGAGCACTCCGGAGGCACCGACCTGTTCGGCGGCGGCGTACGCGACGAAGGGGATGAGCAGGGACAGCGTGTTCTGCAGAATCGCCTCCTTCAGGTGGGTGCGCAGCCAGTGGATCGGCACCATGAGGAGCAGCCCGACGCCGACCCCGCCGACCGCGGCCACCAGGAACTCCCGGACACCGCCCGACCAGCTGGCCCCTTCGCCGACGGCCGCCGCCAGGGCCACTTTGTAGGCGGTGATCGCGGTCGCGTCGTTCACCAGGGACTCGCCCTGCAAGATCGTGGTGATCCGCGAGGGCAGCCCCACCTTGCGCGCGATGGCGGTCGCGGCGACCGCGTCCGGGGGCGCGATCACCGCGCCGAGGACGAGCGCGGCGGTCAGCGGCAGGTCGGGGACGAGCAGATACGCGAGCCAGCCGACGGCGACCGTGGCGAACAGGACGTACCCGACGGAGAGCAGCGCGACAGGTCTGATGTTGGCGCGCAGGTCCAGATAGGAGCTCTCCAGGGCGGCGGTGTGCAGCAGCGGGGGCAGGATCAGGGGCAGCACGATGTGCGGATCGAGGTGGTAGTCGGGCACGCCGGGCAGGTACGAGGCGGCGAGCCCCCCACCGACCAGGAGCAGCGGCGCGGGCACCGGGGTCCTGCGCGCCGCGCCGGCCACCACGGCGCTCGCCGCGATCAGTCCCACCAGGGGCAGTACATCCATCGGCAGACCCCTCCGCCCTCCGCGATCCCGTCGTAACCTGGCAATCATGAACGAGTGCCCGCACGTGGCAGCGCTGCCGCACCCCGAGGTGTCCCCGCTGAGCGAGACGTGTCTCGAGTGCCGGGCGGCCGGCAGTCACCCTGTCCAGTTGCGGCTGTGCCTGGAGTGCGGTCATGTGGGCTGTTGCGACTCGTCGCCCTTCCAGCACGCGACGGCGCATTTCAAGGAGACCTCACACCCTGTGATGAGGACCTTCGAGCCGGGCGAGAGCTGGCGCTGGTGCTTTGTGGACGGTTCGATCGTCTGACGCCTGGGTACGTCAACCCGGCGCCTGTTCTTTCCAATTGGGCCTGCGCGACCCCTAGCCACTGTCCGTACTCATAGGCTTACTATGAGTGACAGCATCAAGGCGGGGTCCCCGGGACACGGAGCTGGGGAGCGCGGTAGCGTCACCGCAGAACGACGTGGTGCGTTACCCGTGTGACGCAGTCCGGACCACCGCTGGGCGGCGGTCCCGGAACCCCGAAAGTGCTTGTACCACCTTGGAGGTGAGGGTGTCCCAGATCGCAGGCGAGCCCGGGAATCAGGACTTCGTGGAGGTCCGTCTTCCTGCTGCGGGTGCCTACCTGTCGGTGCTGCGGACGGCGACTGCCGGCCTCGCGGCGCGTTTGGACTTCACTCTCGACGAGATCGAGGACCTCCGCATCGCGGTCGACGAGGCCTGCGCGATCCTGCTCCAGCAGGCCGTGCCCGGCTCGGTGCTCAGCTGCGTCTTCCGGCTCGTCGACGACTCGTTGGAGGTGACGGTCTCGGCGCCCACGACCGACGGCCGGGCCCCGGAGCGGGACACCTTCGCCTGGACTGTGCTGTCGGCCCTCGCGGGCCAGGTGGACTCGACCGTCGCCGACGACAACACCGTCTCGATCAGCCTCTACAAGAAGCGCGGCGCGGGACCCGGGCCGGCGTGAGGGACGGGGACGGGCCGGTGCGGGACGAAGAGCGCGGCACACAGGGTCTGCCCGCCGCCGGCAGGGAGGGATTGCGCCGTATGACCACCGGAATCCCCGAGCAGCAGGCCAAACCGCACCCGGAGGAGCCGGAGCAGCCGGGTCCGCTGAGGGTGGCCGATGTGTCGGAGCAGGCAGAGCCGACCGCCAAGGACGAGCTCAAGCAGCTCTCCGGCCGGGGCGGCGGGCGACGGGCGGGAAACATGAGCGAGCACCAGCACGGCCGGCACGATCCGCAGGACCGCAGCGGCGCACGCGCGATGTTCATCGAGCTGCGCACCCTGGACGGCGGCAGTCGGGAGTACGCGGAGCTGCGCAACCAGCTGGTCCGCATGCACCTGCCGCTCGTCGAGCACCTGGCCCGCCGCTTCCGCAACCGCGGCGAGCCCCTCGACGACCTCACCCAGGTCGCCACGATCGGCCTGATCAAGTCCGTGGACCGCTTCGACCCGGAGCGCGGCGTGGAGTTCTCCACGTACGCGACACCGACGGTCGTCGGCGAGATCAAGCGGCACTTCCGCGACAAGGGGTGGGCGGTCCGCGTCCCGCGCCGCCTCCAGGAGCTGCGTCTCGCGCTGACGACGGCGACGGCCGAGCTCTCCCAGCTGCACGGCCGCTCCCCGACCGTGCACGAGCTGGCCGAGAAGCTGGCCATCTCCGAGGAGGAGGTCCTGGAGGGCCTGGAGTCGGCCAACGCCTACTCCACGCTGTCCCTGGACGTCCCCGACACGGACGACGAGTCTCCGGCGGTCGCGGACACCCTGGGCGCCGAGGACGAGGCCCTGGAGGGCGTCGAGTATCGCGAGTCGCTCAAGCCGCTCCTGGAGGACCTGCCCCCGCGCGAGAAGCGCATCCTGCTGCTGCGCTTCTTCGGCAACATGACCCAGTCGCAGATCGCGCAGGAGGTCGGCATCTCCCAGATGCACGTCTCCCGCCTGCTGGCGCGCACGCTCGCACAGCTGCGGGAGAAGCTTCTCGTCGAGGAGTAGTCACTCTCCGTAGCGATGCGCTCCGTAACCCGAGCGGCTCGCTCCTGATACCCCACGTGTCCTACTTCTGATCCTGTACGTTGCCGGGGCCCTGGATGCCGAGGGCCTCGGTGGTCGCCGGGTTGACCAGGAAGACGAGCGACGCGACCGCCGTGAGCGCGAGGACGATGCCGGCCGGGATCGCCACGCTGTCGGCCTGCAGCATCTGCCAGGAGACCGGAAGCGCCAGGATCTGGGTGATGATCGCGGGTCCGCGGCTCCATCGGCGCAGCTTCAGCAGTCCGCGCGCGGCGAGCAGCGGAAGCAGCGCGAGGACGATCAGCGTGATGCCGCCGGTCCCGGCCGACTTCGGGTCGTCGGACGATCCGGCGAGGCTCATCACGAGCATGTACACGCCCCCGGCAAGGAGGGCGACGCCCTCCAGCGCGACCAGGGCCGCGGCGGCGGTCACCCGCGCGGGACGCGGGCCCGGCTCGGCCGGCTCCGGGGCTTCGGGGGTGGATTTCCGCTCAGTACTCACCCGAGCAGGGTAGCTCCGGGGCCCTCCGCCCCGGCACCTCGGTCTAGGCCGCCCCGAGAGCGCTAGGTAGTCTGCTTCGCATGCGTGCACTCCTCGTGGTCAATCCGGCGGCTACCACCACCAGTGCGCGTACGCGTGATGTGCTGGTGCACGCACTGGCGAGCGAGATGAAGCTCGACGCGGTCACCACGGAGTACCGCGGCCACGCCAGGGACCTCGGCCGGCAGGCCGCGGAGAGCAAGGACATCGAGCTGGTCGTCGCCCTCGGCGGCGACGGCACCGTCAACGAAGTCGTCAACGGTCTGCTGCACCACGGCCCCGATCCCGACCGCCTCCCCCGCCTGGCCGTCGTCCCCGGCGGCTCCACCAACGTCTTCGCCCGCGCCCTGGGACTGCCCAACGACGCCGTGGAGGCCACCGGCGCCCTCCTGGACGCCCTGCGCGAGGGCAGCGAGCGCACGGTGGGCCTCGGTATCGCGGGCGGCACGCCGGGAACCGAGGACGAGGCCGTGCCCTCGCGCTGGTTCACGTTCTGTGCGGGCCTCGGCTTCGACGGCGGAGTGGTCGGCAGAGTCGAACAGCAGCGTGAGCTCGGCCGGCGCTCGACGCACGCCCTCTATGTGCGCCAGGTGCTCCGGCAGTTCATCGACGAGCCCCACCGCAGGCACGGAATGATCACCCTGGAGCGGCCCGGCGAGGACCCGGTGACCGACCTGGTCATGTCGATAGTGTGCAACACCTCTCCGTACTCCTACCTGGGCAATCGCCCGCTGTACGCGTCCCCGCAGGCCTCCTTCGACACGGGCCTGGACGTCCTCGGCCTGAAGAAGCTCTCGACGGCCGCGGTGGCCCGGTACGGCACTCAACTTCTGACGTCGACGCCGGAGCGCGGACCGCACGGTAAGCACGCGGTTACGCTCCACGACCTCACGGACTTCACCTTGCATTCGAAGGTGCCCCTGCCCCTCCAGATGGACGGTGACCACTTGGGGCTGCGGACGAGCGTGACGTTCACAGGCGTACGCCGTGCACTGCGTGTGATTGTGTGAGTGGAAGGGGCTAAAGTCCTTTCACTCGAACGTTTAGGCCAGGGTCCACCCCATGGAAGTACGGCTGTGACCCAGTCGACACTGAGGAATCAAAAAAAACTTTCCTGAAGGGGTTGTATCCGCAGCCGAGGTTTGCGAATCTCTACATGGCGATCGGGACGGCCCGCAACATCGGCCCCACAGATCGCCAGAACCCCTCCTCCACCACAGGTCCACACCAGGCAACTGGGCGTCGGCCCTTCCCGTGCGGGGGGATTCGTGAAAGCGTTCACATTCACAAGCAACCCGCATGTAATACCAAGGAGAGGTAGCAGCCATGGACTGGCGTCACAACGCCGTTTGCCGCGAGGAAGACCCCGAGCTCTTCTTCCCCATCGGCAACACCGGTCCTGCGCTGCTGCAGATCGAGGAAGCCAAGGCCGTCTGCCGCCGCTGCCCCGTCATGGAGCAGTGCCTGCAGTGGGCGCTCGAGTCCGGCCAGGACTCCGGCGTCTGGGGTGGCCTCAGCGAGGACGAGCGCCGTGCAATGAAGCGCCGCGCCGCTCGCAACCGTGCTCGCCAGGCCAGCGCCTGACGCTCACGCCCCCCACGAGCCTGAGCTTGGCGGCGCGTACGGCGAGTACGCAACTCCCGCCCCCGAGCCGCAGCCGCGCAGTACCCCCGATGCGCATCGCAACGTGAGCAGTGAGCCCCGGACCACTCAGGTCCGGGGCTCACTGCTTTCTTTCCATGTGGGCACTCGCGCCGACCGTTTGCCGCCGTTACTTGTCGCCGCGCACCGGAATGTCCAGGACCACCCGTGTGCCGCGCTCCGGGGCGCGGACCATGTCGAAGGTGCCGCCCAGCTCGCCCTCGACCAGGGTGCGGACGATCTGCAGGCCGAGATTGCCCGAGCGGTGCGGGTCGAAGTCCGCGGGCAGACCGATGCCGTCGTCCTGGACGGTGATCAGCAGCCGCGCTTCCTTGGTGGTGCCGCCCCGCACGGCGGACACCTCGACCGTGCCGGTGTCCCCCTCGCGGAAGCCGTGCTCCAGAGCGTTCTGCAGAATTTCCGTGAGCACCATCGACAGCGGTGTCGCGACCTCCGCGTCCAGGATTCCGAAGCGGCCGGTGCGCCGGCCCGTGACCTTGCCGGGCGAGATCTCGGCGACCATCGCGAGCACCCGGTCGGCGATCTCGTCGAACTCCACGCGCTCGTCGAGGTTCTGGGAGAGCGTCTCGTGGACGATCGCGATGGAACCCACGCGGCGCACGGCCTCCTCCAGGGCCTCGCGGCCCTTGGCGGAGTCGATGCGGCGGGCCTGCAGCCGCAACAGGGCGGCCACCGTCTGGAGGTTGTTCTTCACCCGGTGGTGGATCTCCCGGATGGTCGCGTCCTTGGTGATCAACTCCCGCTCGCGGCGGCGCAGTTCCGTCACGTCGCGCACGAGTACGAGGGAACCGATGCGCGGCCCCTTGGGCTTGAGCGGGATCGCGCGCAGCTGGATCACGCCGTCGCCGCCCTCGATCTCGAACTCGCGCGGCGCCCAGCCGCTCGCGAGCTTGGCCAAGGCCTCGTCCACCGGGCCCCGGGACGGCGCGAGTTCGGCCGTCGCCGTACCCAAGTGGTGGCCCACCAGGTCCGACGCGAGACCGAGGCGGTGGTACGCGGAGAGCGCGTTCGGCGACGCGTACTGCACGACACCTTCGGCGTCGAGCCGCAGCAGACCGTCACCCACGCGCGGGGAGGCGTCCATGTCGACCTGCTGCCCCTGGAAGGGGAACGATCCCGCGGCGATCATCTGCGCGAGGTCGGACGCCGACTGGAGGTAGGTCAGCTCCAGACGTGAAGGGGTGCGCACGGTGAGCAGGTTGGTGTTGCGGGCGATGACACCCAGGACGCGCCCCTCCCTGCGTACGGGAATGGACTCGACGCGCACCGGCACCTCTTCGCGCCACTCCGGGTCGCCCTCGCGCACGATGCGGCCCTCGTCCAGGGCGGCGTCGAGGAGGGGACGGCGGCCGCGCGGGACGAGGTGGCCGACCATGTCGTCCTGGTAGGAGGTGGGGCCGGTGTTGGGCCGCATCTGCGCCACGGAGACATAGCGGGTTCCGTCGCGCGTGGGGACCCAGAGCACCAGGTCTGCGAAGGAGAGGTCGGAGAGCAGCTGCCACTCCGAGACCAGCAGATGCAGCCACTCGAGGTCGGAGTCACCGAGGGCGGTGTGCTGGCGTACGAGGTCGTTCATGGAGGGCACGTGTGCGAGCGTACCTTTCACGTCCGGCGGGCCCGCGCCGTCGAAGCTCCGGACGGTGACCGAGCTCCGGGCGTGCCCGACGAGCCGCGGCGCCAGGGTGGGACCCTCAACCCACCCACGGCACCGCAGCCCTTCAGGTGCATCGGCCGCCAGAATGTGCGGTACTGAACAGCCGATCAGGAGGTTCCGACGCGGTCAGGGCAGAGAGCGCCGGTTCCTCGATCCGCTCTCCTGTGCGGGAAGAGCGGAGGCTTTACCCACGCATTGTGGACTAGACCATTCTCCTGTGTCTATGCGTCGACGGATGTTTGTTGGTGGGCCGGCCACGCCCGCATGGCGAGATCCGCCACCGCCTCCAGATCGGCCCTGGTGGCGCCGTCCCTGGCCTGGTGCGACATCCCCTGGAAGACCGCTGCCGTGTAACGGGCGAGGGCGGCGGGGTCGGTATGGCCCGGCAGCTCCCCCGCCGCGACGGCCGCGCGGATACGGGACTCGATGACCGCCACGTTGGCGTTGCGCCGCTCGCGCAGGTCCTGCTCGACCTCCGGCGTCGTGCAGTTGGTGGCGGCCGTGATGACGAGGCAGCCGCGAGGGTGGTCCGGGTCGGTGAACTCGGCCGCGGCCTCGTGCAGCAGCCGGGAGACGGCGGCGCGCGCGGTCGGCTCCTCGTCGAAGGCGCGGCCGCCGAAGGATCCGTGCGTCGCCCCGTACCTCACCACGACCTCGTCGAAGAGCTTGCGCTTGTCGCCGAACGCGGCGTAGAGGCTGGGCGCCCCGATACCCATGACGCGTGTGAGGTCCGAGACGGACGTCGCCTCGTATCCGTTCTCCCAGAAAGTACGGACCGCCTGCTCCAGGGCCGTCTCGCGGTCGAAGGAGCGGGGGCGTCCACGCTGTTTCGTCGCCATGGAGTGAATTGTATAGCGGGCACTAGAAAAAGGGATGGGGCGTGGGGTAGCGTTCTTTCTGTAGCGACCACTAGAGAAAGAGGGGGCGCCTGACATGGGTGCGTTCGAGGGAACCGAGCAGCGGGACGAGCAGGGGACCGAGCAGGGGAATCAGCGGGGCAGGCTCGCGGGGAAGACGGCGCTGGTCACCGGCGGCAGCCGCGGCATCGGGCGGGGCATCGCCGAGCGCCTCGGCCGGGACGGGGCGCGGGTCGCCGTGCACTATGGCAGCAACGAGGTGGCGGCGAAGGAGACCGTGGCGGCGATCGAGGCCGCGGGCGGCTCGGCCTTCGCTTTCGGCGCGGAGCTGGGGGTGCCCGGTGACGCCGAGGCGCTCTGGTCGGAGTTCGACCGGCACGCGGACGGCCTGGACATCCTGGTGAACAACGCGGGCATCGGCCTGTACAGCCACGTGGCAGAGGTCCAGGAAGCGGATTACGACCGCGTGTTCGCCGTCAACACCAAGGCGCTGTTCTTCGTCGTCCAGAAGGGGCTCGACCGGCTGCGCGACGGCGGACGGATCATCAACATCTCGTCGGGCGTCACGCGCATCGCCTTCCCGATCACCGTGGCGTACTCGATGACGAAGGGCGCGGTGAACGTGCTGACCCACACCCTGGCCCAGGAGCTCGGCCCGCGGGGGATCACGGTCAACGCGGTCGCGCCCGGCATCATCCAGACGGAAATGATGGACGGCATCCCCGAGGCGCAGCGGTCGGAGATGGCCGGGTACTCGGCCTTCGACCGCATAGGCCAGCCCGCCGACGTGGCGGACATCGTCTCCTTCGTGGCGTCGGACGACGCGCGCTGGATCACCGGCCAGTACATCGACGCGACGGGAGGGTCGGTGCTGGGGGTGTGACGGGGGTTGGTCCGCGATGGGCTGCCGTAACGCCGACCGCTCGACGGGCGGACGCGGGACGGAGAGCCGAGCATGGACCGGAGACCCGAGACCGGCGGCCGGGGACCGGAGCCCGGGGACCGGGGCCCGGAACCGGACCGCAGGAACCGCAGGAATCGGCTGTTCCGGCGGTGCGGTTCCAGGCAGCTCTGCTAGATTGGTCTATACCACCAGTCGGTATCACCACTCCAGATCGGCAGGCCCAGCGTGGAAGTTGTCATCGTCCCGGACGCCAAGGCAGGCGGCGAGCTCATAGCGGAGGCCATGGCCGCCCTGGTGCGCCGTAAGCCTGACGCCCTGCTCGGTGTCGCCACCGGATCCACCCCGCTGCCCATCTACGAAGCGCTGGCCGCCAAGGTCGCGGCCGGGTCCGTGGATGCCTCGCGGGCGCGCATCTGCCAGCTCGACGAGTACGTGGGGCTGCCGCCGGGGCACCCCGAGTCGTACCGGTCCGTGGTGCTGCGCGAGGTCGTCGAGCCGCTCGGGCTGAGCGAGGCCTCCTTCATGGGGCCGGACGGCAGCGCCGAGGACGTGCAGGCGGCATGTGTGGCGTACGACAAGGCGCTCGCCGAGGCCGGAGGGGTGGATCTGCAACTGCTCGGGATCGGCACGGACGGGCACATCGGGTTCAACGAGCCGTGTTCGTCGCTCGCGTCCCGGACGCGGATCAAGACGCTGACGGAGCAGACGCGGGTGGACAACGCGCGCTTCTTCGACGGGGACATCGAGCAGGTTCCGCACCACGTCATCACCCAGGGCATCGGGACCATCCTGGAGGCGAGGCACCTGGTGCTGCTCGCCACGGGTGAGGGCAAGGCGGACGCGGTGGCCGCGACGGTGGAGGGGCCGGTCGCCTCGGTCGTGCCCGCCTCGGCGCTGCAGCTGCACCCGCACGCCACGGTCGTGGTGGACGAGGCCGCGGCATCGAAGCTGAAGCTGGCGGAGTACTTCCGGCACACGTACGCGAACAAGCCGGACTGGCAGGGGCTGTAGCAGCACCCGCAAGGGGCCGTACAAGCACCCACAGGCAAGCACCCGCAAAGCACGTAGAAGGGGCGCCCCCATCCGGGGCGCCCCTTCTACGTGCCTTGCGGATGGATCAGCCCGTGGTGACGGCCTCCGCCGCCGCCTCGCCGCAGACCCGGGCCGCGCCGCGTGTGGCGACGTGGAGGGCGCCGGTCGGGGTGGACTGGGGGACGCCCATCTCCACGACGACCGTGTCCGGGCGGGACGAGACGAGGGTTTTCAGGGCGTCCGCCATCCACACGTGGCGGTGTGCGTCGCGGACCACGGCGACGATGCGGCGCTGCCCCGCTGCCGCGAGGGCCTGCTCGCCGGCGCCGTCGCCGGAGAAGGTGCCGGATGCCGTGCCGGGGAAGCGGCGCGTCAGTTCGGCGGTGACGCCCCAGGGGGTCTCGTCGCCGACCGCGATGTTGGGGAGGGGGGAGAAGGTGGCGACGTAGGGCGCCTCGGTGACCGGGGCCGCGTAGGTCTCGCCGCGGGTGACCGTCAGTGCGCGGCGGGCCGCGACCAGGCCGATGCCGGAGTCGGGGGCGCTGCCCGGACGCCCGTCCGCGCCCGGCGCCTTCGACGACGCGGCCCAGCCCGCGAGTGCCCGCACGCGGTCGGCCGCGTCGGCGAGCCGTTCCTCGGACAGTTCGCCCGAGCGCACCGCCGCGACGAAGGCGTCCCGCAGCCGCAGCACGGTGCCCTCGTCCGAGGGCCCGCCACCCGTGCAGATCGCGTCGGCGCCGGCGGCGATGGCGAGGACGCAGCCGCGCTCGAAGCCGTACGTACCGGCGATGGCCTGCATGTCCATGCCGTCGGTGACGATGAGGCCGTCGTAGCCGAACTCCTCGCGGAGCAGGCCGGTCAGGATGCGGCGGGAGAGGGTGCCGGGGTTGTCCGGGTCCAGGGCCGGGGCCAGCACGTGGGCGCTCATCACGGCCCGGGTGCCGGCGGCGATGGCGGCGCGGAACGGTGCCAGGTCGCGGGAGTTCAGCACGTCCCGGTCGACGTCGATGACCGGCACGGAGTGGTGCGAGTCGATCGCCGTGTCGCCGTGGCCCGGGAAGTGCTTGGCGGAGGTGGCGACGCCGGACGACTGCATGCCCTCGACGTAGGCGGCCGTGTGCCGGGCCACCAGGTCGGGGTCCGAGCCGAAGGAGCGTACGCCGATGACGGGGTTGTCGGGGTTGGCGTTGACGTCTGCCGACGGCGCCCAGTTGAAGTTGATGCCGCAGGCGGCGAGGCGGCGGCCGAGGTCGGCGGCGACCTCGCGAGTCAGCGTCGTGTCGTCGACGGCGCCGAGTGCGTGGTTGCCCGGGTAGGAGGAGCCGGTGCGCACCTCCAGGCGGGTGACGTCGCCGCTCTCCTCGTCGATGGCGATCAGGAGGTCGTCGCGCTCGGCACGCAGCTGCGCGGTGAGCGCGGCGACCTGCTCGGCGGTGCGCACGTTGCGGCCGAAGAGGCTGACGGAGGCGAGGCCTTCGCCGATCCGGTGGCGCACCCAGTCCGGCACGGTGGCGGTGCCGTCGAAGCCGGGCTGCAGGACTGCGAGGGCGTTGCGGGTGAGCGTGTCACCGGCGTGCGTCGTGAGAGTCGTCATCAGGCGTTATCCCTTCACTGCGCCGTCGGTGAGGCCGCTGACGGCCCTGCGCTGCAGGAAGACGAAGAGGATCAGGATCGGGATGGCGAAGAGGGAGGCCGCCGCCATCGTGGCGCCCCAGTCGTCGCCGAAGGCGGTCTGGAAGCTGGACAGCCAGATCGGCAGCGTCCTGGCGTCCGCTTCCTTGTTGAGCACGAGGGCCAGCGGGAACTCGTTCCAGGCGGTGATGAAGCCGAAGAGCGAGGTCGACATGAGGCCCGGCGCGAGCAGCGGCAGGATGACGCGGCGGAAGGCCTGCATGCGCGTGCAGCCGTCGACCATGGCGGACTCCTCCAGCTCCTTCGGCACCGCGGCGACGAAGCCGCGGAGCGTGAGGAGGGTGAAGGGCAGGATCATCACCATGTAGAACAGGGTCAGCGGGATCAGGCTGTTCAGCATGTCCGCGTCGCGCACGATGATGTAGATCGCGATGACCATGACTTCCCAGGGCGCCATCTGCGCCAGCATGAAGCCGATGATGAACCCGCGCCGCCCCTTGAAGCGCATCCGGGCGAGGGCGAACGCCGCGGTCACGCCGATGATGAGGGAGAAGACGACGGCGAGGATCGTCACGGTGAGGGAGTTGCCGACCATGGTCCAGAAGTGGTCGACGTCCATCGCCGTCTTGAAGTGCTCGAGGGTGGCGTCGGTCGGGAACCAGACCGGGTCCTCGGCGATGATGTCGCCGGTCGGCTTGAAGGCCGTCGCGAACATCCAGTAGACGGGGAAGACGGAGAGGACGAAGAGAACGACGGCGGTCAGGTTGGGCCAGAGCCGGCCCATCAGCGAGCGCTTCACAGCTCGTCCTCCTCTTGCTTGAGCACGATCCGCAGGTAGTACGAGGTGATGGCCAGCAGGATGACGATGGTGAGCATCGCGATCGCGGCACCCATGCCGAAGTGCTGGTTGCCCATGCCCTCGATGTAGGCGTAGACGGGGAGGATCTCGGTGAGCCGGTCGGGCCCGCCCTCGTTGAGCGTGAAGACCTGCACGAACGCCTTGAAGACCCAGATGATCTCCAGGAACGTCGTGGCGTAGAGGAAGGGCCGCAGATACGGCAGCGTCACCTGGGTGAACTGCTTCCAGGCACCGGCACCGTCCAGGGAAGCGGCCTCGTACAGCTCTTTGGGGATGGTCGTCGTGGCGGCGTACAGGTTGATCGCCACGAAGGGGATCGACTGCCAGACGATCAGGAGAAGCACCACGAAGAAGGTCGAGTACTGCGTGGCCAGCCAGTCGTGGTCGGCCATCGACTCGAAGCCGATCTTGGCGAGCACCCAGTTGACGACGCCGAAGCGCTGCGCGAACAGCCACTGGTAGACCGTGGTCGACGCGACGACGGGCATGGCCCAGGCCAGCACCAGCCCGATCATGAGGAACGTCCGCATCTTCCGGCCGAGCCGCGCGAGCAGCAGTCCGACCAGCATGCCGAGGATCATGATCAGGACGACGTTGACGGCGGTGAAGACGACCGAGCGTCCCACGACCCGCCAGAAGTCCTCGCCGGTGAGGACGTCCTTGTAGTTGTCGAATCCGTTCCACTCGGTCAAGTGCAGAATGAACTGCCGCATGTTGAGGTTCTGGAACGACAGGATCCCGTTGTTGACCAGTGGCCAGCCGAGCAGCAGCAGGGTGCCGATGATCGCGGGGGCAAGAAGCAGATAGGGCGTGAGGCCGGCGAGACGTCCCCGGGACTTGCGGGGGCCTTCTGGCCGTGGCCCGCCACCCGGTGTCTGCACCTCCGTCGGGCCGGAGGGCGGCCGTTCGGTCTTCTGCACGGTCATGCTCGCCATCTCTTTCGTGGGCATAGCGGTACGCAGAGGTGTGCCGGGGGCGGCGAGGGCGTGTCACCCGCCGCCCCCGGCGAGAGGGGGTGGTCTTACTGCTTCTGCGACAGGCGCTTGTTGAGCTCGCCCTCGACCTGCTTGGCGGCGGCTTCGGGCGACTTACCGTTGAGCACCGCGGTCATGTAGTTCTTGATCGGGTTCGGCGGGTTCTCGACCGCGCCCCACTCCGGGATCAGCGGCGTGATGCCGCCGCCGGGGGTGGCGGGGGACATGGCCTTGGCGGCCGGGTTGCCCGCGAGGAAGGACTCCAGCGACTTCTTGTTCGGGATGACGCCGCCTTCCTTGGCGAACTGGCCCTCGAACTTGTCGCTCAGCGCGATCTTCAGGAACTCCTTGGCGAGCTCCTGCTTCTTGCTGGTCGCGGCGATGGCGAGGTTGGAGCCGCCGAGGAAGACACCCTCGGGCTTGTCCGCGGTGGCACCCGGGATCGTGAAGTAGCCGATGTCCTTCTCGATCTTCTTGTCGGCCTTGATGGCCAGGGCGGCCTCCCACGGCATGGCGATCATCGTGGCGGTCTTGCCCTTGCCGAAGACCTCGCCCTGCTGCGGGGTGGCCTCGTCCTTGTTCTTGGGGGCCTTGGAGAGCTTCTGGAACTCCTGGTACGTCTTCATGGCCTTGACGACCTTCGGGTCGTCCAGGTTGGAGACGTACTTGTCGCCGTCCTTCTTGACCAGCTCGGCGCCCTCACCGATGGTCAGGCCGACGAAGTGGTACCAGAACTGGCCGGGCATGTAGATCGGCTCGGCGTCGGTCTTCTCGCCGATCTGCTTGAGGTTCTTGAGGAACTCGGCGCGCGTCTTGGGGGTCTTCTTGATGCCGGCGTCGGCCCAGATCTTCTTGTTGTAGATCACGACGCGGTTGAGGACGAACCACGGGGCGGCGTACTGCTTGCCGTCGACGACCGAGGCCTTGTTCATCGACTCGGTCCAGTCGGCGCCGATGGACTCCTTGAGGTCGCCGAGTTCGGCGAGGCCGCCCGTCTTGGCGTACGCGGCGGTCTGGGTGTTGCCGATCTCGAAGACGTCCGGCGGGTTCTCCTCGGAGAGGGCGGTGGTCAGCTTCTGCTGGATGCCGTTCCACTGCTGGACTTCGAACTTCAGCTTCGCGCCGGTCTTCTTCTCGAAGGCCGCCGTGACGTCCTTCTGCCACTTGTCCGGCGTGGAACCGTCCATCGCCCAGAGCGTCAGGGTCTCCCCCTTGAAGCCGTCGGCCCCGCCGGACTTCTTGTCGCCGTCGTCACTGCCGCAGGCCGCGACCGAGACCAACATGCCCGCGACACCGATGGCCGCTATGAGCTTGCGCTTCACGTTCACCCTCCTCAAGGGATGCCAGTCAACCCCCCACCCGCAGCGACCGAATGGACCGAGATCTGCCCGTGGGACTGGAACCTGGTCTTTAATGGTGTAGACCAGTACGGGGGAGCTTGGCCTAGACCTTTAGGGGTGTCAAGGGTGTATAAGAAGGGCTGTCGCGTCCGTTATCGGACCGACACCTGAGCAGGCAGAGTCGGGTCGGCCCGTACCGTGCCACGATGTGAGCCGCGACAGACGGAGGAGCCGGTGACGGCAGCAGCACAGGAGCCGGGAAGGCGGAGCATGGGCACCGAAGCGGGCAGTACCGGGACCGATGTGGGCGCGCCCCCGGAGAGCCCGAGCGTCGGCCGCACCGCGCGCGTGCCCAAGTACTACCGCCTGAAGCGGCACTTGCTGGACATGACGGAGACGCTGCCGCCCGGCACCCCCGTCCCCCCGGAGCGCACGCTCGCCGCCGAGTTCGACACCTCCCGTACGACGGTCCGCCAGGCCCTCCAGGAGCTGGTCGTCGAGGGCCGGCTCGAGCGGATCCAGGGCAAGGGCACGTTCGTCGCCAAGCCGAAGGTGTCGCAGGCCCTGCAACTCACCTCGTACACGGAGGACATGCGGGCCCAGGGCCTGGAGCCGACCTCGCAGCTCCTCGACATCGGCTACATCACCGCCGACGACACCCTCGCGGGCCTGCTCGACATAAGCGCCGGCGGCCGCGTCCTGCGCATCGAGCGGCTGCGGCTCGCCAACGGCGAGGCGATGGCCATCGAGACCACCCACCTGTCGGCGAAGCGCTTCCCCGCCCTGCGCCGCTCCCTGGTCAAGTACACCTCCCTCTACACGGCGCTCGCCGAGGTGTACGACGTGCACCTCGCGGAGGCCGAGGAGACCATCGAGACCTCCCTCGCCACCCCGCGCGAGGCCGGCCTGCTCGGCACCGACGTCGGCCTGCCGATGCTGCTCCTCTCCCGTCACTCGCAGGACGGAAACGGCCGGCCGGTGGAGTGGGTGCGCTCCGTCTACCGCGGCGACCGGTACAAGTTCGTCGCCCGCCTCAAGAGACCCACGGACTGACCGCACACCCGGGGGTCTGGCGCGGATCACCTCCCTGCCCTAGGTTCCTCCCGTCATCGCACGATGAACGTCATCGCAAGATGAGCGGGAGGACGACCCGGTGCGCAGAGCGAACCCTCGATCCATCGTCATCTGGTCCCTCGTCGCGCTGGTCGGCGCCACGGGCTGGACCGTCCTGGCACTCGCCCGCGACGAGGAGGTGTCGGCCGCCTGGATGGTGGCGGCGGCCCTCGGCACGTACGCCATCGCGTACCGCTTCTACTCGAAGTTCATCGCGTACAAAGTCCTCAAGGTCGACAGGACCCGCGCCACCCCGGCCGAGCGGCTCGACAACGGCATCGACTTCCATCCGACCGACCGGCGCGTGCTGCTCGGCCACCACTTCGCGGCGATCGCGGGCGCGGGGCCGCTGGTGGGCCCGGTCCTCGCCGCCCAGATGGGGTATCTGCCGGGCACCATCTGGATCATCGTCGGCGTGATCTTCGCGGGCGCCGTGCAGGACATGGTCGTGCTGTTCTTCTCGACGCGGCGCGACGGCAAGTCGCTCGGGCAGATGGCGCGCGAGGAGATCGGCCCGTTCGGGGGCGCCGCCGCGCTGCTCGCCACCTTCGCCATCATGATCATCCTGCTCGGGGTGCTCGCGCTGGTCATCGTCAACGCGCTCGCCGAGTCGCCGTGGGGCACCTTCTCCATCGCGATGACCATTCCGATCGCCCTGCTGATGGGCTTCTACCTGCGAGTACTGCGCCCCGGCCGGGTCAGCGAGGTCTCGCTGATCGGCATCGCGCTGCTGCTGCTCGCACTCGTCGGCGGGCGCTGGGTCGCCGAGTCGTCCCTCGCGGACACCTTCACGCTGGCACCCTCGACGCTGGTCATCTGGCTGGTGGCGTACGGATTCGTCGCCTCGATCCTGCCGGTGTGGATGCTGCTCGCGCCGCGCGACTATCTCTCCACCTTCATGAAGATCGGCACCATCGTCCTGCTCGCGCTCGGCGTCGTGGTCACGCTGCCCACGCTGAAGATGGACCCGGTGACCGACTTCGCCTCGCGCGGCGACGGGCCCGTATTCGCGGGCTCGCTCTTCCCCTTCGTCTTCATCACCATCGCCTGCGGGGCGCTCTCCGGCTTCCACGCGCTGATCTCCTCGGGCACGACGCCGAAGATGATCCAGAAGGAGACGCAGGTCCGGATGATCGGCTACGGCTCCATGCTGATGGAGTCGTCCGTCGCGGTCATGGCGCTCGTCGCGGCCTCGATCATCGACCCGGGCCTGTACTTCGCGATGAACGCGCCGGCGGGCGTCGTCGGCGACACCGTCCAGGAGGCGTCGAAGGCCGTCGCGGGCTTCGGGTACTCCATCTCGCCGGCCGAACTGGCGCAGGCCGCCAAGAACGTCGAGGAGTCCTCGCTGCTCTCCCGCACCGGCGGCGCGCCCACGCTCGCGGTCGGCGTCTCGGAGATCTTCTCGAAGGTCACCGGCGGCTCGATGCGCGCCTTCTGGTACCACTTCGCGATCATGTTTGAGGCGCTCTTCATCCTGACCGCGCTGGACGCGGGCACGCGCGTGGGCCGCTTCATGCTGCAGGACATGCTCGGGAACGTCTACAAGCCCTTCAAGAGGGTGAGTTGGAAACCTGGACTCATCATCACGAGCGCCCTCGTCACCGGTCTGTGGGGATACTTCCTCTGGGTGGGCGTGCACGAGCCGCTCGGCGGGATCAACCAGCTCTTCCCGATCTTCGGCATCGCCAACCAGCTCCTCGCGGCCGTCGCCCTCGCCGTCTGCACCACGCTGCTCGTCAAGTCCGGGCGCCTCAAGTGGGCCTGGATCACCGGCGTTCCGCTCGCCTGGGACGCGACGGTGACGCTCACCGCGAGCTGGCAGAAGGTGTTCTCCAGCGACCCGCGCGTCGGCTTCTTCCAGCAGCGCGCGAACTACCAGGACGCCATCGACGAGGGCAAGATCCTGCCGCCCGCCAAGACCATGGACGACATGCACACCGTCGTCACCAACTCCACGGTGGACGGCGTCCTTTCGGCGACCCTCGCCCTGCTCATCGTCATCGTGATCGTGGACGCGGCCCGCGTGTGCGTCCGGCACGTCCGCAACCCCGCAGCCTCGCGGCTGAGCGAAGCGCCGTACGTGGAGTCGAAGTTGGCCGCGCCGGCCGGGCTCTTCGCGACCGCGGAGGAGAAGCGGGAGCTCACCCCATGACGTGGGTGTTGCGAGGGCTGCGGTGGATTCGCTGGTACGCACGGGAGTTGACGGACGAGTCGGCGTACGACCGCTATGTGGCTCATTTGCGAAGGGACCATCCGGCCGCAGCCGTCCCCAGCCGCCGCGCATTTGAGCGCATGCGGACAGACCAACAGGAGTCGGACCCGCGACAGGGCTTCCGCTGCTGCTGAGCAGGCACATCGACGGTCCGGTGACTCGTCCGTTATCCGGACAGGGGTTCCATAGATCAAGACTCTCGCTTAGATTTCCCGCACGTTAAGCACGGGATAAGTGAGGGAACGGAGCCGCGCTATGTCAGATGCGCCGGAAGTGAACAGACCGGTCGTCACGCCGGTCCGCGTGGTCATCGCCGTCTGCCTTGTCGCGCCCTTCGTGGCGATGCTGTGGGTGAGCTCCTACGCCAAGATCGAGCCGACCTTCATCGGCATCCCGTTCTTCTACTGGTACCAGATGCTGTGGGTGCTCATCTCCACGGTGCTCACGATGATCGCGTACAAGCTGTGGCAGCGTGACCAGCGCGCCCGCAAGGAAGAGGCGCGGTCATGAACGACGGAGTCAACGGCGTCGCACTCGCCGTCTTCATCTTCTTCTTCCTCGCGGTCACGGTCATGGGCTTCCTGGCCGCCCGCTGGCGCAAGGCCGAGAACGACCAGAGCCTGGACGAATGGGGCCTCGGCGGCCGCTCGTTCGGCACCTGGGTCACCTGGTTCCTGCTCGGCGGCGACCTCTACACCGCGTACACCTTCGTGGCCGTCCCCGCGGCGATCTACGCGGCGGGCGCGGCCGGCTTCTTCGCCGTGCCGTACACGATCCTCGTCTACCCGCTGATCTTCACCTTCCTGCCGCGCCTGTGGTCCGTCTCGCACAAGCACGGCTATGTGACCACCTCCGACTTCGTGCGCGGACGCTTCGGCTCCAAGGGGCTCTCGCTGGCGGTCGCGGTCACCGGCATCCTCGCCACGATGCCGTACATCGCGCTCCAACTGGTCGGCATCCAGGCCGTTCTCGACGTCATGGGCATCGGCGGCGGGCCCGACACCAACTGGTTCATCAAGGACCTGCCGCTGCTGATCGCGTTCGCGGTGCTCGCCGCGTACACCTACTCGTCGGGGTTGCGCGCGCCCGCGCTGATCGCGTTCGTGAAGGACGGCCTGATCTACCTCGTCATCGTCGTCGCGATCATCTACATCCCGATCAAGCTCGGCGGCTTCGACGACGTCTTCGCCAAGGCGGGCGACGCCTTCTCGCAGACCAACCCGGCGACCGACAAGCCGCGCGGCGCGCTCGCGCCGCCGGAGGCCGGTCAGTGGACGTACGCGACGCTGGCGCTCGGCTCGGCCCTCGCGCTCTTCATGTACCCGCACTCGATCACGGCGACGCTCTCCTCCAAGAGCCGCAACGTGATCCGCCGCAACACCACGATCCTGCCCCTGTACTCCCTGATGCTGGGCCTGCTCGCGCTGCTCGGCTTCATGGCGATCGCGGCCGGGGTCAAGGTCGACAACGGCCAGCTCGCGATCCCGCAGCTCTTCGAGGACATGTTCCCCGACTGGTTCACGGGCGTCGCCTTCGCGGCGATCGGCATCGGCGCGCTCGTGCCGGCCGCCATCATGTCCATCGCGGCCGCGAACCTCTTCACCCGGAACATCTACAAGGACTTCCTCAAGCCCGACGCGACGCCCGAGCAGGAGACCAAGGTCTCCAAGCTGGTCTCGCTCATGGTGAAGGTGGGCGCCCTCGTCTTCGTCCTCGGCATGGACAAGACCGTGGCGATCAACTTCCAGCTGCTCGGCGGCATCTGGATCCTGCAGACGATGCCCGCGCTGGTCGGCGGCCTGTTCACCCGGTGGTTCCACCGCTGGGCGCTGCTCGCGGGCTGGGCGGTCGGCATGGTCTACGGCACGCTCGCCGCGTACGGCGTCGCCTCGCCCACGCAGAAGCACTTCGGTGGCTCCTCCGACACGATCCCGGGCATCGGCGAGATCGGCTACATCGGTCTCACCGCGTTCGTCCTGAACGTCGTCGTGACCGTGGTCCTCACCTTCGTCCTGAAGGCGCTGAAGGCCCCCGAGGGCATCGACGAGACGTCGCCGGAGGACTACACGGCGGACGCGGGCGACCCCGGCGTCGTACAGGAACTCCCGAAGGCGACGGCGGGCGCCGGACACTGAACACCGCTCCCCCGCACGTGACATGGGCCGCCGGAAAACCGGCGGCCCATCGTCGTACTCCTGTTGCACACTTCGCCCCATGGACTTCACGATCACCATCAGAGGGGCGCACCCCGAGGAGTACGAGGCGCTCGGCGACCTCACCGCGCAGGCCTATCTCGACGGCGGACACCTGGACTTCGGGGCGGACGACCCCTATCTCGCGGTGCTGCGCGACGTGCCGTCGCGGGCGGCGGCGGCCGAGGTCCTGGTGGCCGCGGCGGACGGGAAGATACTCGGCTGCGTCACCTATGTGCCGGCCGGCGGCCCGATGGCCGACATCGCGCGGGACGGCGAGGCGGAGATCCGCATGCTGGCCGTCTCCCCCGGGACGCGCGGCCGGGGCGTGGGCGAGACGCTCGTACGGGAGTGCGTGCGGCGCGCCGCGGAGGCGGGTCGCGGCGCGCTCGTCCTGTCCACGCAGACGTCCATGCACGCCGCCCACCGGCTGTACGAGCGCCTCGGTTTCGTGCGGACGCCCGAGCGCGACTGGAGGCCGATCGAGACGGTGCCGCTGCTGGCGTACGCGCTGAAGCTCTAGCCGCAAGCCCCCTGGGCCGACACAAGATGTGGGCCCGCTTCAGGAGCGCGGCACAAGATGTATGCTCGTGCTCGCTGTCGCCGCAGGGGAATCCGGTGCAAGTCCGGAACTGTCCCGCAACGGTAGACGTGTACGCATTTGTCGTACGCGGAGTCCGAAGACCTGCCGGCAGTGCACCCGAGCCGTCCGGCCCGGGTGCCGACCGTCCGGGCCTCGTGGAATGGGCCGGTGGACGCGGTACGCCGCCCTGCCCGGGTGCGCCCGTGTGTGCCATCCCCTCCCCCAGGCCCAGAGCCGAGCGAGGGAGAGCTCCACGTGACCATCGCGCCTGCCGAACCTGCGTCAGCGCGGGCACCGCAGCCCACCGACAGCACCGAGGGTGCCGAAGGCACCGACGGACCGGGTGCCGTACTGCTGCGCACCCTGACCGACCTCACCGCCGACCTCCCCGACACCGACCCCGGCCGGGTCGCCGCCGCGGCGCTGCGGGGCCGGTCGGCCCGGGCCGACGAGGCGGAGCTGCGGGAGCTGGCGACCGAGGCGGCCGCGGGGCTCATCTCCGAGGACCCGGCGTACTCCCGGCTCGCCGCGCGGCTGCTCAGCCTCTCCATCGCCACCGAGGCCGCGTCGCAGGGCGTGCGCTCCTTCACCGAGTCGATCGCCGTCGGCCACCGCGAGGGCCTGATCGCCGACCGCACGGCGTCCTTCGTGACGGAGCACGCGGCCCGGCTCGACGCGCTCGTGGACGCCGCGCTCGCCGACGGCGCCGACTTCCGCTTCGGCTACTTCGGCCTGCGCACCCTGCACAGCCGCTATCTGCTGCGCCACCCCATCACCCGGCAGGTCATCGAGACGCCGCAGCACTTCATGCTGCGCGTCGCGAGCGGCCTCGCCGAGGATGGGAGCGCCCGCGCCGTCGACGAAGTCGCCGCGCTCTACGGCCTGATGAGCCGCCTGGACTACCTGCCGTCCTCGCCGACGCTCTTCAACTCCGGCACCCGCCACCCGCAGATGTCGTCCTGCTACCTCCTCGACTCCCCGCTGGACGAGCTCGACTCGATCTACGACCGCTACCACCAGGTCGCGCGGCTCTCGAAGCACGCGGGCGGCATCGGCCTCTCGTACTCCCGGATCCGCTCCCGGGGTTCGCTGATCCGCGGCACGAACGGGCACTCCAACGGCATCGTGCCGTTCCTGAAGACGCTGGACGCCTCGGTCGCCGCCGTGAACCAGGGCGGGCGGCGCAAGGGCGCGGCCGCGGTCTACCTGGAGACGTGGCACTCCGACATCGAGGAGTTCCTGGAGCTGCGCGACAACACGGGTGAGGACCAGCGGCGCACGCACAACCTCAACCTCGCGCACTGGATCCCCGACGAGTTCATGCGCCGGGTCGCCGCCGACCAGCCGTGGTCGCTGTTCTCGCCGTCCGACGTGCCCGAGCTCGTCGACCTGTGGGGCGAGGAGTTCGACGCCGCGTACCGGAAGGCGGAGGCCGCCGGGCTCGCGAAGAAGACGATGTCGGCCCGCGACCTGTACGGCCGCATGATGCGCACCCTCGCGCAGACCGGCAACGGCTGGATGACGTTCAAGGACGCCGCCAACCGCACCGCCAACCAGACCGCCGAGCCCGGCCACACCGTGCACTCCTCGAACCTCTGCACGGAGATCCTGGAGGTGACGGACGACGGGGAGACCGCCGTCTGCAACCTGGGGTCCGTGAACCTCGGCGCCTTCGTACGCGACGGGGACATCGACTGGGAGCGGCTCGACGACACCGTCCGCACCGCCGTCACCTTCCTCGACCGCGTCGTCGACATCAACTTCTACCCGACCGAGCAGGCCGGCCGCTCCAACGCCAAGTGGCGTCCGGTGGGCCTCGGCGCGATGGGCCTCCAGGACGTCTTCTTCCAGCTGAAGCTGGACTTCGACTCCCCCGAGGCGCGCGCGCTCTCCACCCGGATCGCCGAGCGGATCATGCTCGCCGCGTACGAGGCGTCCGCGGACCTGGCCGAACGGAACGGTCCGCTCCCGGCCTGGGAGAAGACCCGCACCGCGCGCGGCGTCCTGCACCCCGACCACTACGGCGTCGAGCTGACCTGGCCGGAGCGGTGGGCGGCGCTGCGCGCACGTATCGCCGCCACCGGCATGCGCAACTCGCTGCTGCTCGCCATCGCGCCGACCGCGACCATCGCCTCCATCGCCGGTGTCTACGAGTGCATCGAGCCGCAGGTCTCCAACCTCTTCAAGCGCGAGACGCTGTCCGGTGAGTTCCTCCAGGTCAACGCCTATCTCGTGGAGGAGCTGAAGCGGCTGGGCGTCTGGGACGCGAAGACCCGGGAGGCGCTGCGCGAGGCCAACGGCTCGGTGCAGGGCTTCGACTGGATCCCCGAGGACGTCCGCGCGCTGTACCGCACGGCGTGGGAGATCCCGCAGCGCGGCCTGATCGACATGGCCGCCGCCCGCACCCCGTTCCTCGACCAGGCGCAGTCGCTCAACCTCTTCCTGGAGACGCCGACCATCGGCAAGCTCTCCTCGATGTACGCGTACGCCTGGCAGCGGGGCCTGAAGACCACGTACTACCTGCGCTCGCGCCCCGCGACGCGCATCGCCCGCGCGGCCGGCGGCTCCGGCGCCGCGGCCACCGCCCCCGTCCCCGCGCAGGTCACGGCCGAAGACGCCGTCGCCTGCTCCCTGGAAAACCCCGAGTCCTGCGAGGCCTGCCAGTAATGAGCTCCACCACGAACAGCGAGAAGAACCTCCTCGACCCGGGCTTCGAGCTGACCCTGCGCCCCATGCGCTACCCGGACTTCTACGAGCGCTACCGGGACGCGATCAAGAACACCTGGACCGTCGAGGAGGTCGACCTCCACTCGGACGTCGCCGACCTGGCGAAGATGACGCCCGAGGAGCAGCACCTGATCGGCCGGCTCGTCGCGTTCTTCGCGACCGGCGACTCGATCGTCTCGAACAACCTGGTCCTGACGCTCTACAAGCACATCAACTCCCCCGAGGCGCGCCTTTACCTGAGCCGACAGCTCTTCGAGGAGGCCGTGCACGTCCAGTTCTATCTGACGCTGCTCGACACCTACCTGCCCGACCCGGAGGACCGGGCCGCCGCGTTCGACGCGGTGGAGGAGATCCCCTCCATCCGCGAGAAGGCGCAGTTCTGCTTCAAGTGGATGGACTCGGTCGAGAAGCTGGACCGGCTGGAGACGCAGTCCGACCGCCGCCGCTTCCTGCTCAACCTCATCTGCTTCGCGGCATGCATCGAGGGCCTCTTCTTCTACGGTGCCTTCGCGTACGTCTACTGGTTCCGCAGCCGCGGTCTGCTGCACGGTCTGGCGACCGGCACCAACTGGGTGTTCCGTGACGAGACGATGCACATGAGCTTCGCCTTCGACGTGGTCGACACCGTCCGCAAGGAGGAGCCCGAGCTCTTCGATGACGCGCTCCAGACGCAGGTCACGGACATGCTGAAGGAGGCCGTCGAGGCCGAGCTGCAGTTCGCCCGCGATCTGTGCGGCGACGGTCTGCCGGGCATGAACACCGACTCGATGCGCGAGTACCTGGAGTGCGTCGCAGACCAGCGGCTGCAGCGCCTCGGCTTCGCGCCGGTCTACGGCTCTGAGAACCCCTTCTCCTTCATGGAGCTGCAGGGCGTGCAGGAGCTGACCAATTTCTTCGAGCGGCGGCCTTCGGCGTACCAGGTCGCGGTCGAGGGGTCGGTCTCCTTCGACGACGAGTTCTAGCCCTGGCGCGCGGCGCCTGCGGTGTGCCCGCCCCGCCCTTCGCCGGGCGGGGCGGGCACCCGTGTGTTCAGCGCGGCATGGCCCGCAGGACGAGCCGCTTCGGGTGCAGGGTGATGCCGACCCGGGTGCGGGCGTCCGTCTCCTCGACCGGCGCCAGGTGCCATTTCGGCGCCACGGTCCCCAGGATCAGGGCGAGTTCGGCCAGGCTGAAGTGGTCGCCGGGGCACTTCCGGTTGCCGACGCTGAACGGCATCATCGCGAACTCCGGCACGGCACCGGCGCGTTCCGGTATCCAGCGGTCGGGGTCGAAGTCGAGGTGCCGCTCGAAGGAACGCGGGTCGCGCTGCATCGCGTACACGCTGTAGACGATGTCCGCGTCGGCCGGAATCGAATAGCCGCCCAGTTCGGTTTCGGCCACGGACCGGCGCGTGAATATCCAGGCGGCCGGCCGTATCCGCATCGCCTCGGTGACGACATTGCGGGTGTACGGCAGGTCCTTGAGATCGGCGAATGTGATCGCGCGATCCGGGGCCACGGAATTTACCTCTTCAACCAACCGCCTTTCCTGCTCGGGGTGTTCGGTGAGCAGCTGGAACGTCCACGCCAGCGTCGACGCGACATTCTCGGCGCCCGCCACCACGAGGGATACCACGTTGTCGTGGATCTCCTGGTCGGCTATGGGCGCCCCGGTTTCGTCCGTGGCCCGCAGCAATTGCGCGAGCAGGTCGTCGGGTCCGCCGGGGCCGGCCGCGCGGCGCTCCGCGACGATCTCGTCGACGAGCGCGTGCAGATCGGCGAGCGCCCTCTCGAAGCGCCGGTTGGCGGGGGTCGGCACGCGGTGGAGCGGCCCGACCGAGAGCACCATCCGGCGGTAGAGGCCCTCGAAGACGGTGTGCAGCGAGTCGGCGATGCGGTCCGCCTTCTCCGCGATCGAGTCGACCTCCAGGAGGGAGCGCGAGACGATGCGCACGGCGGTGCGGAACATCTCCGCGCCCACGTCGACCGTGGCGCCGGGCTGCCAGCGGGCCGCCGTGGCGCGCGCCTCCTCCTCCATCACCTTGGCGTAGTCCGCGATCCGCTCGGGCCGGAACGCGGGCTGCATCATGCGCCGCTGGCGCCGGTGCAGCTTGCCGTTGCTGGTCGCCACGCCCTTGCCGAGGAGCACCTCCAGGGTGTCCCAGAGCGGTCCGCCGACGACGTACTCGGGGTTCTTGAGCATGGCGCCGACCAGTTGCGGATCGCACACCACGTACGCCGTCCGGGGTCCCAGCCTGATCCGTACGAGGTCGCCGTGATCGCGCAGTGCCGAGAGGAAGCCGAGCGGGTCGCGCACCAGGTTCCAGGCGTGGCCGAGCACCGGGGCTCCGCCGCGGACGAGGGGCGGGGTGCGCAGCGTCCCCGGTCCGGACGCGGAGGGGGCGGGTATTGCGGATTCGACGCTCATTCCTCACCTACCAGTTCGTTTTCCGCCAGGGCTTCTTCCGTCACATACGGGGGCATGGACCTGTCGTCCCAGCTGTCCACCCGATAGCGGCCGGATTCGTGATGGAACCAGTACACGGAAGAGAACCAGTTCCGCATGTTGAAGACGCAGGATTTCACCGCGTCCGCGAGTTCCCCGCCGTTCTCGCCGTCGTCCGCCAATTCTTCCGCGAACAGGAGAACTTCCCGTTCGGCTTCGATGAAATCTGTGACGCATTGACCGACGCGCCTGTGAACTTCGCGCACCGCCTCTTCGAGCCGCATTCCCTCGTGCTGGATGAGGCTGATCCCGAGATTGTGCAGTTCGTCTCCGGCGAGCTCTTTCGGGAGTGAGCACAGGTCGTTGTACCAGGCCGAGAAGTCCTGGGTCGCCAGCGCCGCCCGCCGGTATGCGGGGTGTCTGCGCACGGTGCTCGGCAGCTCGTACCGGGCGGTGGGTTCCAGGAGGTCGATCCACGCCCAGTGCGCGAATGTGAGGCGGCGCAGCTCGATGTACGCCTCCACCGTCGGCACGGTGCCGAAGCGGCGGTTGCGGAACTCCTGGTCGTACGCGTCGATCACCGGGTGGAAGTGCCGGGCGAACCGGGCGTTCCAGCTGGGCCCCAGGAAGGAGTACAGGCGGAGGACGCAGTCCGCGAACCCCGCGACCAAGGGGTCCTTGTGGTGCAGGTACTGCCGGGGGTCGTCGAGGGTGCCGTGCAGGCCGCGGCAGAGCCGCCGCCACCGGGCCGTCCTGCCGTGCACCGAGTCCCGGTCGTGCCGGTCGTCCCAGGCGAAGAACCAGCTGCTGAGGTCCGCTATCGCGGTGAGCAACTCGTCGGGGGCGCCAATGTAGTAGCCGGCGACGAGATCCGTGTAGCAGAGGCTGTCCGCGTACCGCTCGACCTTGTCCGGGGGCATGAGCCGCATTTCGCGCAGCCAGGTCCTGGACTTCTCCTGAAGCTTTGGCCAATACGGATGCAGACGGCGAGGGAACGTCGCTTCGATCACCGGAAGAGCCAGTGCCGGCGGCACCGATACCGCCGATGAGTGTGGCCGTGTGTGTGGGTGTGTCTGTGAAGTGCTTCCGGAATATGCAGGCACGAACTAACCCCTTTCAGCCGCCCTGAGGACACACGCCCCTCCCGCCGTGCCGGGCGCGCGCCGTTGCGTATCCCCGCGCTTTCCATTCAGCACCACAACTGACCGTTCAGGGAACAGATTTGCGCCATTCACTACCCCCCAGTGCCGAGAACATCCACGTACGTGACTGAATATGGATCACTGGCAGCCTGTTCTGCTCGCACAAGCGAGCGGCTCATGCCCGTGCATGCCAACGGCCCCTGGTCACGGGGTACTTCCCGGACCAGGGGCCGCTCGTGTCACGCGGTTCCCGCACCTCTCAGGCGGCGCGTGCGTCAGTCATTCGCCACCACGGGGTAGCGCGGGGTGCCCTCTTCCATCTGGCGCAGTGCGTCCTTGCGCTCCCGCTTGGAGAGGCGGTCGATGTACAGGTACCCGTACAGGTGGTCCGTCTCGTGCTGCAGGCAGCGCGCGAAGTAGCCCGTGCCGCGCACCTTGATCGGGTTGCCCTTCTCGTCCTGCCCGGTCACCTCGGCGTAGTCCGGGCGGGCCAGCGGCGCGTAGGCGGTGGGGACGGAGAGGCAGCCCTCGCCCGAGTCGTCGAGGCTGCGCCGGTCGGCGGGCAGGTCCTGGAGCACCGGGTTGCAGACCACGCCGACGTGGCGCACGCCGTCGTCGTCCATGCAGTCGTAGACGAAGACCTTCAGGTCGACGCCGACCTGGTTGGCGGCCACGCCCACGCCCTGCGCGACGCGCTGGGTCGCGAACATGTCGTCGATCAGCTTCGCGAGATCGTCGTCGAAGGACGTGACGTCCTTGCACTCCTTGTGCAGCACCGGGTTGCCGACGACGGTGATCGGCCGGGACGTACCGCGCTCGCGGTAGGCCGTCTCCCGCTCCTCGCAGTCCTCCGTGTCGATGACGAAGCCCTCGTCGTCGACGGGGAGCACCCCGCCGGAAGCCTGCTGCTCAGTGTCCTGCGCCATGTCCGCCGTACGCCTTCCTTGAAACCCTCAAGAGTTTGTGCCGGTACAGCCTACGGCGAAGTGTCAGCAGACCTCTTCGAGATCCCGCCAGTCACGGGAATCCGGGCTGTCCGCCACCCAGCCGTCGAGCAGTCCGCGCACGAGCCCCGCGGGCGCCGCGAGGCCGCACTCCCGCTCCGGCACCCACAGGGCGCCCGGACTGCGGTGGCCGAGCGGACCCGGGTGGCCCGGCTCACTGTGGTCGTGCGGGTCCAGGTGCTCGCCGTCGCCCTCGTCGCTCGGCATCCGCGACTCCGAACACATCCTGCAGAGCAGCCGCACGGAGGACGACCAGTCCTCGGCGGCGAAGCCCGCGTCGGCCGCGAGCCGCTCCAGGGCGTCCCTGTCGTCCTCGGTGGCGGCCTCCAGGAGGACCACCCAGGTCGGCACGGGCGAGGGCGCCCACAGCTCGATCTCGTCGAACACGGGGTACGAGTGCCCGGCCGCCGTCGTCCGCTCGCCGTGCGGCACGCCGTCGTGCAGCACGACCTCGCCCCAGCGGCGCCCGGAGGAGGGCAGCGGAATGGACAGCACCTCCATGCGGGCGGGGTCGAGCCGCCGCCCCCACACGACCTCGGCCTCGCCCTCCGGGGAGAGCCGCACGGCCGCGCTGCCGAGCTCCATGCCCGTGGGCTCGCCCGACGCGGCGACTCCGCCCGGCACCCGCAGGCCGTACGCCTGCCAGGCGCGGCGGGCCAGCGGCCAGTCCTGGAGCGCGGTCGCCGCGATGCCGACGTTCCACCAGTCGGGCGCGCCCGCGGAGCGGTCCAACAGCGCGACGGCGCGCAGCCCGGCCGCCCGTGCCTGCTCCCAGTCGTGCCGGAACTTGTGCAGCAGCGCCAGGTTGAACCAGGACTCGGACAGCCAGGGTTCGAGATCCGCCGCGCGCGTGAGCAGTGCCCCCGCGTCCTCGTACCGGCCGTCGCCGATCAGCGTGAACGCGCGGTCGGTCGCCTGCCGCCATGAGGCGGAGGGCCGGTGCCGTCCCTTGCCGAAGATCCTCACGATTCCCGCCTGATTCCCGCCTGCCACGTAATTGGTAGGTCACATCTCGTCGGGGCGCAGTGCCGGGGTCGTCGCCCCCGTGCACCCTCTTCTTCGCATCCAACCACGTACGGTCGGACAGCCGCTCATTACCCATGGGTTACCCAGCCGCACGCGAGGTAAGACCGTCCCTGGAAAGGACCCGGGCCAGCGACTCCACGACCTCCGGCTGGTAGTCGTGGCCCGTGGCCAGGCGCAGCCTCTCCAGGGCGTGCAGCGGGCCGCCCAGCGCCCCCGATGGTCCTTCTCCCCGCGCCATCTCGTCGTACGCGTTCGCGGTCCGCACAATACGTGCCGTGAGGGGCTGCTCGCGGTACGGATCCGCCTGCCGCTCCACGACGACGGCGACGGCGGCGTCCACCCCCGTCTGCCGGACGACGGCGCCGCCGAGCAGGGCTATTCGGCGCTGTTCCGCCTCGGAGAGCGTGGCGGTGGCGCCCGCCGGGACGGGGTCGACGAGGGACAACTGGCCGATGTCGTGCATGAGCGCCGCGTGCTCCAGGACGGTGAGATCGGACTCGGAGAGGCCGAGGTCCCGCCCCACGGCCCGGCTCAGGCCCGCCACCCGGTGGGCGTGGCCCTGCGGGGTGTATCCGGCGATCTCGGTGGCCCTGGCCAGGGAGGCCATGGTCTGCCGGTAGGTCGCCCGCACCGCCGCGTACCGCCGGAAGGAGAGCTGGGTGAGCAGCAGCGGCAGGCTGAAGACGGGCAGCGCCCACAGGCCGGCCACGGCCACCGCGAGCGCCATGACGGCACCGGTCGCGCAGACGGCGGAGCCGATGCCGGGCATCGCCCGCAGCTCCTCCCGAAGGAGCGGCCCGAACGGCCAGCGGGTGCGGGCGTGCGCCGTCACGGCGGCGAGGACGGCGTCGCAGAGCGCGGTGAGGGCGAGCAGGGCGACGATGACGAGCGCGAAGTACGGGCCGTGCCCCACCCACTCCGCCAACTTGCCGGAGTTGTAGAGAGGTTGGAAGCAGGCGGCGGCGAACCCGACGGTCAGCACCCGCCGCGCCAGATGGTCCAGCGTGGGCCCGCGGCCGAGCGCCACGTTCGGCACCGCTCCGACGAGGGCCGCCGCGACGACCACGGTGATCACCTGGAGCACCCCGTGGTGCGTGGGCTGCCCGGCGCTCTCGCCGAGCAGGGCGTACGCGAGCGCCCCCGCGGCGCCCAGCGGCGCGGGCTCCCGGTCCTCCCCGCTCCCCCACCGGGCCAGCTCCCCGAGGGCGATCAGCACCCCGAAGGCGAGGGCGGCCCGGCCTTCGGCGATGCCGTACCAGAGGGTCCAGGCGAGGGAGACCGCGGCGAGCAGCCCGGCCAGACAGGTGACGGTCGGGGGCAGCCGGGACGCGGCGCTCACCGTGCCACCGGACGGGACACGGCGGGCGCGGGCAGTCCGGGCCCCGGTGGCACGCCGGCGCCTTGGTCGGGCACGTCCGCGGTGACCTCGGGGTGCCAGCCGTGCCGGTCCAGGGCCCTCGCCAGCGCCCCGACCATCTCGGGGTCGAACTGGGCCCCGGCGCACCGGGTGAGCTCGGCGACGGCCGCCTCGACGGGCCGGGCCCGGCGGTAGGACCGGGTGGACGTCATGGCGTCGAAGGCGTCGGCCACCGCCACCACCCGCGCGCACTCGGGGATCTGCGGCCCGGCGAGCCCGTACGGGTATCCGCTGCCGTCGATCCGTTCGTGGTGGTGCAGGATCGCCGCCCGCGCCTCCCCGAGGAAGCCGATGCCGCGCACCATCTCGTGCCCGTACTCGGGGTGCAGTTCGATGACGCGCCGCTCCTCCGGCGTCAGCGGCCCGTCCTTCCGCAACAGCCGGGTGGGCACCCCGAGTTTGCCGACGTCGTGCAGGATTCCGGCGAACCGCAGGACCTCGACGCGTTCGTCGTCCATGCCCAGCTCGCGGGCGATCATCACGGAGGCGCGGCCGACCCGCTCGCTGTGGCCGCGGGTGTACTTGTCCTTGATGTCGACGGCCTGGACGAGCGCGCGGATGGTGGCCTGGTGGGCGGCGCGCTCGCGGTGGTACTGCGCGAAGACCCAGCAGGAGACGCCCATCGGGAGCAGCACGAGCAGCGCGGCGGGCGGCCCGTACGGGCTGGTCCAGAGCACCGCCATCATCAGCCCGGCCAGGCCGTGCACGGTGACGGGCGCGAGGGAGCGCGGGAAGAGCCCGCGCCAGGCGGTGCGCGCGGGAACGCGCTCGGCGGTGACGAGGACGCCGCCGTCGAGCACCGTGAGCACCGCGGAGAACGCGAGCACGGCGGCTCCGGCGGGCCCGAGCACGTACGGGAAGTCGGGCGCGGCAGTGGCGGCGGGGCCGTCCAGCGCCCCGTACACCCCCGCCGACACCCAGGCGGCCAGCGCGAGTTGCGCGGCGCGCCAGAGGCGGCGCACCCCGCGGGGGTGCCGGTCGACGCGGGCGAGCAGCGCGCCGGGGACCGCGACGAGCGCGGCGGCCGACGGCGGCAGCAGGAAGACTCCGGCGAGCAGTACGGGGAAGAAGGTGCCGAGGCCGCGGGGGGCGCGGCGGCCGACGAAGCGGCATCGGGTGAGTTGCTCGCACCCGGCGTAGAGGAACGCGAGGAGCGCGACGGCCGGCCACGAGGGGCGCTGACCCACGGCGGGTACGGCGCAGGCCACGCCTGCCAGGGCGACGCACAGGATGTAGACGCGGGCCCGCACCGGCACCGACCGCATGGAGGTCTCCTCCCCGTTTCCGGTCCGGAGACTAGAACGGCGCTCACCCGGCCAGCGCCCGGCTGCCGGTAATTAGCACGTTCGAGTGACGGGAGAGGAGAGCGGGGCCCGAGACCGGACCCCGCGTGTTCAGGCCGCTGTGCAGGCCTGCCGTTCAGGCCGCTGTCAGGCCTCCGAAGGGGCCGCGTCCTGAGTGATGTCCTGCTCGGGGACGGCCTGCCCGGAGCGGATGAGGTCGATGCGCCCCATGACCTTGGCCCGCAGGTCGACGGGGACGTCGTCCTGGCCGCAGCAGCGCTTCACCAGCTTCTTCACGGCCTGCTCGAGGCCGTACTTCTCCAGGCACGGAGAGCACTCTTCGAAGTGCGTCTCGAACTTGGTGCAGTCGCTGTCCGGCATCTCGTGGTCGAGGAACTCATAGAGATGGTCCAGGACTTCACTGCAGTCAGTCTCGTGCGGCTCTCCGCAGCTCATGAGCCTGAGCCTTTCGTTCCGTTCGACTCCCCGGCACCTGCCGGGACGAGCCCGCGCTCACGGGCGTAGTCCTCCAGCATGCCGCGCAGTTGGCGGCGGCCCCGGTGCAGTCGGGACATCACCGTACCGATGGGTGTCCCCATAATGTCCGCGATCTCCTTGTACGCAAAGCCCTCTACGTCGGCCAGATAGACGGCGATGCGGAATTCCTCGGGGATCGCCTGCAGCGCGGACTTCACGTCCGAGTCCGGCAGATGGTCGAGGGCCTGCGACTCGGCGGAGCGCAGACCGGTGGACATGTGCGACTCGGCGCGCGCGAGCTGCCAGTCCTCGATCTCCTCGGCGGCGCTGCGCTGGGGCTCGCGCTGCTTCTTGCGGTACGAGTTGATGAAGGTGTTGGTGAGGATGCGGTACAGCCACGCCTTGAGGTTGGTGCCCTCGCGGAACTGGTGGAACGACGCGTACGCCTTGGCGTAGGTCTCCTGCACCAGGTCCTCCGCGTCCGCCGGGTTGCGCGTCATGCGCAGCGCCGCCGAGTACATCTGGTCGAGGAACGTCAGGGCGTCCCGCTCGAAGCGGGCCGTGCGCTCCGCGGCCGTCTCGGACCTCTCCGAATTCTCTCGGGGCTGCTCCGCCTGACCGTTCTCGGTCCCTGCGTCGGTCCCAGTGACCGGACCCACCTCCTCCAACGACGTGACGAGGCCGAAAGCAGCCCCACTCGAATCGGAGGATAGACGACGACCCGGTCCCCGCGCCGCCCGAATAGATGCGGTTTTGGGTGCGCTCAGCACCGTCCACTCCAGGTCAGAGGCGCTGGAGCGGTTCGGGCAGATGGTCGAACCCATGCGGCGGACTCCCTCTCGTACGAACAGCTACCGACGGCGTTCACCGTCTGTCCGCAACAACAGAGGTCACCCGCCCAGCATTCCCGCCCAGCGGGTGACGCCGTCCGTGATGCGCTTCACTGCCTCGTCCTGCCCGATGTCCGCCCGCTTGGGCACGGCGAACCCGTGGTCTCCGTAGGGGACTTCCACCAGCTCGTACGGCCCTTCGGGGAACTCCGCGGGCTTCCCGAAGGGGTCGTTGCCGCCCTGCACGACGAGGGTGGGCACGCCGGCGCCGAGGAGCTCGTCGGCGCGGGACTTCTCAGGCTTGCCCGGGGGATGCAGGGGGAAGCTGAGGGCGAGCACGGCGGCGGCGCCCAGCTCCGTGGCGGTGCGGCAGGCCACGCGCGCGCCCGCGCTGCGGCCTCCCGAGATCACCGGCAGCCCCTTCTTCTCCAGCGTGGGCCAGATGCCGCGCCACCCCACGTCCAGCGTCTTCGGCGCGGGCGCCAGCTTCTTGCCCGCGACGCGCCAGGGCTGCTCCACGAGGGCGACGGTCACGCCGTGCGCGGGCAGGACGGCGGCGAGGGCCTGGAGGTCGCGGGCCTCGATGCCGCCGCCGGCGCCGTGGCTGACGGCCAGTACGAACCGGGCCTTCTTCGTCGCCGGACGCCACGTGATGCGTGCCTCACCGGCATCGGTCTGGATGATCTCGCTCTGGGTCACGTCAGAAGAGTGTGCCCTCTTCGGGTCCTTCGAGCTCCTTCAGCAGCTCCGGTCCGTTGTTGCGTACGTTGCTGACCGCCGTGGAGACCGGGTAGGCCCGCATCAGGCCGTGCGGCGGCGGCTCCAGGAGGGTGCGGAGCTCGTCGACGTCCGTGCGGGACGGGTCCAGCCAGGCGTCCCAGCGGTCCGGCGTGAGCATCAGCGGCATGCGCGGGTGGATGTCCGCGAGCGAGCGCGGGCCCTCCTCGGGGGCGACGGCGAGGGGCGCGGTCTCCGCCTCCGTGGTGATCACCGTGCACGTCACCCACCAGGCCAGGGGATGCTCGTCGGGCAGGGTCTTGTCCCGCCAGAACTCGTAGAGCCCCGCCATGGCGAAGACCGAGCCGTCGGCGGGCGTCACGAAGTAGGGCTGCTTGCGCGGCCGCTTCTTCTTGCCCTCGACCTCCAGCTGCCGCTCCTCGGGCGCGGTCACCCACTCGTAATAGCCGTCGGCGGGGACGACGCAGCGGCGGGAGGCGAAGGCGCGGCGATAGGACGGCTTCTCGTGGACGGTCTCCGCGCGCGCGTTGATCATCCGGGCGCCGCCCTCGGGCGTCTTGGACCAGGAGGGCACGAGGCCCCACTTCAGGGTGCGCAGCTGGCGAACCGGACGCGGGTCCTCGGCGTCTTTCAGGGGACGGTCGAGGACGGCGTAGACCTCCTTCGTAGGAGCCACGTTGAAATCGGGGACGAACTCCTCCTGGGGCTCCTCCTCCCACTTCTCGATCTCAAAGGTCGCCGCGAGATCCTCGGGCCTACGACTGGATGCAAACCGTCCGCACATACGTGCCAGACTGCCAGGCCCGCCCGTCGCCCGACCACCACCCCTCAACGATGCGCTCCGCGCAGCACCAGCCTGATCGACCAGAGGAGCCGGTCCCAGCAATGGCCATAGGAATCGAAACCGCCGCCGACGCCGGCCTGACCGACCTCTGGGACCGCGTCTTCGGCACCCAGGCGGCTCCCGAGCAGTGGCTGGTGATCGCGACGGGCCTCGTCGCCCTGGCCGTCGTCGGCCCGCACGGCATATGGCGCCTGGCCCGCAACGCCATCACCATCGCGCACGAGGGCGGCCACGGCCTCGTCGCCCTGCTCACCGGGCGCCGCCTCGACGGCATCCGGCTGCACTCCGACACCTCGGGCCTGACCGTCTCGCGCGGCAGGCCCACCGGCCTCGGCATGATCCTCACCGCGGCGGCGGGCTACACCGCGCCGCCGCTGCTCGGCCTGGGCGGCGCGGCGCTGCTCGCGTCGGGGCGCATCACGGCGTTCCTGTGGATCGCGACCGCGCTGCTCGTCGTGATGCTGGTGATGATCCGCAACGCGTACGGAGCGCTGACCGTGATCCTCACCGGCGGCACCTTCCTGCTCGTGTCCTGGCTGGCGAACACCGACGTACAGGCGGCGTTCGCGTACGCGGTGGTGTGGTTCCTGCTCCTGGGAGGCGTACGCCCCGCCTTCGAGCTGCAGTCCAAGCGCAGGCGCGGGGGCGCGGGCGACTCGGACGCGGACCAGCTGTCGCGGCTCACGCACGTCCCCGCGGGCCTGTGGCTCTTCCTCTTCCACGCCGTCTCGCTCTGTTCCCTGATGGGCGGCGGGCGCTGGCTGGTCGACGTGTGAGCGGTCCGGGCTTCTACCACTTCTCTGTTTCGCCTGGATTTCACCACATTTGATCAAGATTCCCGGTCACCCGCAGCCACTAAAGTGAGGGCATGACCGAAACCCCGGCGAACACCGCCCTCTGGCCCGCCCCGCACGCAAGCGGAGCCGTCACCGCGACGGTCCACGTCCCCGGTTCGAAGTCGGTCACCAACCGCGCGTTGGTCCTGGCCTCGCTGGCCGCGGAGCCGGGCTGGCTGCGCCGTCCGCTGCGCTCCCGCGACACCCTGCTGATGGCGGGCGCGCTGCGCGCCATGGGCGTCGGCATCGAGGAGACCGTGTCGTCGAGCTCGTCCGTCGCGGGCGGCAAGGAGACCTCCGGCGAGGCGTGGCGCGTGATCCCCTCGGGTCTGCACGGCCCGGCCACGGTCGACGTCGGCAACGCCGGCACGGTCATGCGCTTCCTGCCCCCGGTCGCCACCCTCGCCGACGGTCCGATCCGGTTCGACGGCGACCCCCGTTCGTACGAGCGTCCGCTGCACGGTGTCATCGACGCCCTGCGCGCCCTCGGCGCCCGCATCGACGACGCCTCGCAGGGCAGCCCGGGCGCGCTGCCGCTGACCGTGCACGGCGGCGGTGCCCTGGAGGGCGGCCGGGTCGAGATCGACGCCTCGTCGTCCTCGCAGTTCGTCAGCGCCCTGCTGCTCTCGGGCCCGCGCTTCAACCAGGGCGTGGAGGTCCGGCACGTGGGCGGCGCGCTGCCGTCGATGCCGCACATCCGGATGACCGTCGACATGCTCCGCGCCGTCGGCGCGCAGGTGGACACCCCCGAGGCGGGCGGCGAGCCGAACGTGTGGCGGGTCGCCCCCGGCGCCCTCCTCGGCCGTGACCTGACCATCGAGCCCGACCTGTCGAACGCCCAGCCGTTCCTCGCCGCTGCCCTGGTCACCGGTGGCACGGTCACCGTCCCGGACTGGCCGTCCCGCACCACGCAGCCCGGCGACGCGCTGCGCGAGATCTTCACGGAGATGGGCGGCTCCTGCGAGCTGACCGAGCAGGGCCTGGTCTTCACCGGCTCCGGCTCGATCCACGGCATCGACGTGGACCTGAGCGAGGTCGGCGAGCTCACCCCCGGCATCGCGGCGGTCGCGGCGCTCGCCGACTCCCCCTCGACGCTGCGCGGCGTCGCCCACCTGCGCCTGCACGAGACGGACCGCCTGGCCGCGCTCACCAAGGAGATCAACGAACTGGGCGGCGACGTCACCGAGACCGCCGACGGCCTGCACATCCGGCCGCGCCGGCTGCACGGCGGCATCTTCCACACGTACGACGACCACCGCATGGCGACCGCGGGCGCGATCATCGGCCTCGCGGTGGACGGCGTACAGATCGAGAACGTCGCGACGACGGCGAAGACCCTCCCGGACTTCCCCGACCTCTGGACCGGGATGCTCGGGAACTGACGGGCGGAACGAGAACATGCGCCGCTACGGCAAGAACCCCGACGAGGACGACATCCGCGTCCGCCCCAACCGCAAGGGCAACCGCCCCCGCACCCACATCAGGCCCAAGCACGAGGACGCGGCCGAGGGCATGGTCCTCACCGTCGACCGGGGGCGGCTCACCGTCCTGGTCGACGACCGGATCGTGATGGCGATGAAGGCCCGCGAGCTGGGCCGCAAGGCCGCCGTCGTGGGCGACCGGGTCGCAGTGGTCGGGGACCTGTCCGGCAAGAAGGACACGCTCGCGCGGATCGTCCGGATCGCCGAGCGCACCTCCGTCCTGCGGCGCACCGCCGACGACGACGACCCGTACGAGCGGGTGGTCGTCGCCAACGCCGACCAGCTCGCCATCGTCACCGCCCTCGCCGACCCCGAACCGCGTCCGCGGCTGATCGACCGGTGCGTCGTGGCGGCGTACGACGGCGGCCTGGAGCCCATCCTCGTCCTCACCAAGTCGGACCTGGCCTCCGCCGACAAGCTCCTGGAGACGTACTCCACGCTCGACATCCCTTACGTGGTCACCAGCCGCGAGGAGTTCACCGACGGCGCGGAGCTCGCGCGGGTCCACGAACTGCTCGACGGCAAGGTCACCGCCTTCGTGGGGCACTCCGGAGTGGGCAAGACGACGCTCGTCAACGCGCTCGTCCCGGAGGAGCGGCGGCGTACGACCGGGCACGTCAACGCGGTCACGGGCCGCGGCAGGCACACCACGACGTCCGCGCTCGCGCTGCCGCTCGCGGACGTGGGCGGCTGGGTGATCGACACGCCGGGCGTGCGGTCGTTCGGTCTCAACCACGTCGACCCGTCCCGCGTCATCCTCGCCTTCCCCGACCTGGAGCCGGGGACGGCGGACTGTCCGCGCGGCTGCAGCCACGACGAGAAGGACTGCGCCCTGGACGCGTGGGTGGCCGCCGGGCACGCGGACCCGCAGCGCCTCTACTCACTGCGCAGGCTTCTCGCGACACGGGAGCGGCGGGACGACGACTGACCTCCCCGTTGTTTGCGCCACGCGGGCGAAGGTAAATGCATAATCGCGCATAGTCGCGCGGAGTCGGATTCCAGCCGGGCGAAGCGGCCGCACATCGTGGACGAGTACGGGAGGCATGGACATGGCGTGGCTGCTGGTCATCGTCGCCGGGATTCTCGAGACCGGCTTCGCGGTCTGTCTCAAGCTGTCGCACGGCTTCACCAGGCTCTGGCCCACGATCGCGTTCGCCTGCTTCGCCCTCGGCAGCTTCGGTCTGCTGACCCTGGCGCTGAAGAAGCTGGACGTGGGGCCCGCGTACGCGGTCTGGACGGGCATCGGCGCCGCCGGCACCGCCATCTACGGCATGATCTTCCTCGACGACCTGGTCTCCACGCTCAAGATCGTCTCGATCTCCTTCGTCATCATCGGCGTGATCGGCCTCCAGCTCTCCGGTTCGGCCCACTAGGGCCTACGCCTCGCCCTACTTGGTGCTCACCCAGCGCCCTATGGCCCCGCGGACCAGTTCCGCGGGGTCGTCGTCGTTCCCGGCCGGCGCGACGACGTAGGACAGGGCGAGGCGGACGGCGCTCTCGCAGGCGCGGGCGAGTTCGGGGTCGCGGACCCGGCCCCGGCCGCCGAGCGCGAGGACGGCCCGGTCCCGCACGTGCGCGAGCAGCTCCGGGGCGCTGGGCACCCCCGCGTCCGCGCGGCGCTGGGCCGGCACCGACGAGGTGGAGCCGGCCGCCCGGCCCGGCGCGGGCAGCCGCTCGCTCCAGCAGCCGGTGAGCGCGGCCCGCACGAGCGCGTTGGCGCGGGCGGCGCCGACCGTCCACGCGGCCACCGCGGCGAGCCGGTCGGCGGGTTCGCGCTCCTCGGCGAGCGCCCGCTCGACGCCGTGCAGATAGCCGTCCGTCTCGCGCCGCAGCAGGGCGCGGGCCAGGCCGTCCTTGCTGCCGAACTCGTTGTAGAGGGTCTGCCGGGACACCCCGGCGGTGGCCGCGACGTCGACCATGCGGACGCCGGGCCACGGCCGCCGTGCGAGCGCCGTGTACGCCGCGTCGAGTAAGGACTCCCGTGCTGCGGGCATCGTCGCCTCCCCGGGCCCAGGGCCGGACAGGCCCATAGGGGCTCCCGTGCCAGAGTTGACGCGCTCGGCAGCACTGTCAATAGCTCCGGCGCAAGCGCCGTGAAGCGCCTCGGACCCGGCGCTGTGGATCGTGCCGAACGAGATCGATACTGTTCATCCATGCCCGACTACCACGATGATCTGCGTCTCGCCCACGTCCTCGCGGACGCCGCCGACGCCCAGACCATGGCCCGGTTCAAGGCTCTCGACCTGAAGGTCGAGACCAAGCCGGACATGACGCCGGTGAGCGAGGCCGACAAGGCCGCCGAGGAGCTGATCCGTGGCAACCTCCAGCGGGCCAGGCCGCGCGACGCGATCCTCGGCGAGGAGTACGGCGTCGAGGGCACGGGCCCGCGCCGCTGGGTGATCGACCCGATCGACGGGACGAAGAACTACGTACGCGGTGTTCCGGTGTGGGCCACCCTGATCTCCCTGATGGAGGCGGGCGAGGGCGGCTACCAGCCGGTGGTCGGCGTCGTCTCCGCGCCCGCGCTCGGCCGCCGCTGGTGGGCGGCGAAGGGCGGCGGCGCGTACACGGGCCGCTCCCTCACCTCGGCGACCCGCCTGCACGTCTCCAAGGTCTCGCGGCTCTCGGACGCCTCGTTCGCGTACTCCTCGCTCTCCGGGTGGGAGGAGCAGAGCCGTCTCGACGGCTTCATGGACCTCACGCGCGCGGTCTGGCGCACGCGCGGATACGGCGACTTCTGGCCGTACATGATGGTCGCCGAGGGGTCGGTCGACCTCTGCGCGGAGCCGGAGCTCTCACTCTGGGACATGGCGGCGACCGCGATCGTGGTGACGGAGGCGGGCGGCACCTTCACCGGCCTCGACGGCAGGCCGGGCCCGCACAGCGGCAACGCGGCCGCGTCGAACGGCCTGCTCCACGACGAGCTGCTCGGCTATCTCAACCAGCGCTACTGAGTCGGACCGAACCAGCGCTACTGAGCCGGACCGACCGGCCCGAACTGACCGCGCACGCCCCCTTGCTCGCCCCCGGCATGGCTGCGACTCTGAGAATCCCCCCACTTGTGAACTTGTGAATCCGTTCTCCAAGCCGGTGGCGGAGGCAATCCTTCGCCCACCGGGAGACCTCGGTTTCACCAAGGAGGTGGCTCACGCCCATGCTCGTCCGCGACGCCATGAGCTCGATGGTCCTCACCATCGGCCCCGCCCACACACTCCGCCAGGCCGCCCACCTGATGGCGGCCCGCCGCGTCGGCGCGGCCGTCGTCCTGGACCCCGACACCTGTGGCCTCGGCATTCTCACCGAGCGGGACATCCTCATCTCCCTGGGCCTCGGCCAGGACCCGGACCAGGAGGTCGCCGGCACGCACACGACCACGGAGATCGTCTTCGCCTGCCCCTCGTGGACCCTGGAGGACGCCGCGGACGCCATGTCGCACGGCGGCTTCCGGCACCTGGTCGTCATGGACGGGAACGAGCCGACCGGGATCGTCTCGGTCCGCGACATCATCCGCTGCTGGGCACCGGACAGGCGCGCGGCGGCCACCGCCACGATGGCGGGCTGAACGCGGCGGCGGGCCGGCCCCCGTGAGGGAACCGGCCCGCCGCTCTCCTACGACAAGTGGTGCTGGTCAGCCGCGCAGGGCCTGGACCGCGGCTTCCAGCCGCTTGCCGAAGTCACCGTCGGCCTGACGGAAGTTGTCGATCGCGCGCTCCGCGATGTCGTCGCGCGAGACCTTGGAGATGAAGCCCGCCAGGTTGTCGATCAGGCGGCCCTTCTCGTCCTCGGACATCAGGCGGTAGAGGTTCCCCGCCTGCACGAAGTCGTTGTCCTCTGCGTGCTTGGCCGGCTCGTAATTGCCGGTGCCGCCCGCGAGCGGGACGGACTGCCACAGCGGCCGGTCCGTCTGGAACGGGCCGCCGAAGCTGTTCGGCTCGTAGTTCTTCGCGCCCTTGTGGCGGCCGTCGTACAGGAAGCCGTCACGGGAGTGGGTGCGCGCCTCGGTGGCGTGCGGGCGGTTCACCGGCAGGTGGTCGGCGTTGATGCCGACGCGGTAGCGGTGGGCGTCGCCGTACGCGAAGAGACGGCCCTGGAGCATCTTGTCCGGGGACGGGCCGATGCCCGGCACGAAGTGCGCGGGGCTGAAGATGGCCTGCTCGACCTCGGCGAAGACGTTCTCCGGGTTGCGGTTGAGCTCCAGCTTGCCGATCTCGATCGGCGGGTAGTCCGCGTGCGGCCACACCTTCGTGAGGTCGAACGGGTTGAAGCGGTAGTTCGCCGCGTCGGCCGCCGGCATGATCTGCACCTGCACGGTCCAGGACGGGAAGTCGCCGCGCTCGATGGCCTCGCGCAGGTCGCGCTGGTGGGAGTCGGGGTCCTGGCCCGCGAGGATCTCCGCCTCCTGGGCGGTGAGGTTCTTGATCCCCTGGTCGGTCTTGAAGTGGTACTTGACCCAGAAGACCTCACCGGCCTCGTTGTTCCACTGGAACGTGTGCGAGCCGAAGCCGTCCATGTGACGGTACGAGGCGGGGATGCCGCGGTCTCCGAAGAGCCAGGTCACCTGGTGGGTGGACTCCGGAGAGAGGCCCCAGAAGTCCCAGACGTTGTCCGCCTCCTGCGAGCCCGTGTAGGGGTCCCGCTTCTGGGTGTGGATGAAGTCGGGGAACTTGATGGCGTCCCGGATGAAGAAGACCGGGGTGTTGTTGCCGACGAGGTCGTAGTTGCCCTCTTCGGTGTAGAACTTCAGCGCCCAGCCGCGCGGGTCGCGCACGGCGTCGGCCGAGCCGAGGCTGCCGGCCACGGTGGAGAACCGCAGGAAGGTCTCGGTCTCCTTGCCGACCTCGGAGAGGAACTTCGCACGCGTCCACTGCGAGACGTCCCGGGTCAGCGTGAAGGTGCCGTACGCGCCGGCGCCGCGGGCGTGCACGATCCGCTCCGGGATCCGCTCACGGTTGAAGTGGGCGAGCTTCTCCAGGAGCAGCTGGTCCTGGACCAGAACCGGACCGCCGACGCCCGCGGTCTCGCTGTTCTGGTTGTCGGCGACCGGCGCCCCGGCCTCTGTGGTGAGCGGTCCCTGCGTCACGTGCGCCTCCTGCGTCATTCCTGCCAGTCCTGTCCGTCGGCCCTGTCCCTTGGCGTTTGCCGTACTCGATCCTACGATGGACTTTGTCTAAGTCAAGCGACAATCCAAAGTCACACCCGTTCGGGACTGAGGTCCCCCGCCTGTTAGGCTGGCCTGTATGAGTGACCTGTTGGAACGACTGCGCGGACGCGGTTGGCGCATGACGGCGCAGCGGCGCGTCGTGGCCGAGGTCCTCGACGGGGACCACGTCCACCTCACGGCGGACGAGGTGCACGCCCGCGCCACGGACAAGCTGCCCGAGATCTCCCGGGCCACCGTCTACAACACCCTGGGCGAGCTGGTGACCCTCGGCGAGATCCTCGAAGTCTCGACCGACCGCCGCGCCAAGCGGTACGACCCGAACGCGCACCGGCCCCACCAGCACCTGGTCTGCGCCCGCTGCGGCGCGATCCGCGACGTCCACCCCACGGGCAACCCCCTCGCCAGCCTCCCCGACTCGGAACGCTTCGGCTTCACGGTCGAGGACGTGGAGGTCACGTACCGGGGCGTCTGCCCCAGCTGCGCGGCGGCGTAGCGCTTTTCCGTACGACTCCGAAGGCCCCCGGCAGCGCATGACGCCGGGGGCCTTCGCCGTGCGCACCACGGTCGGTGCCGACCTCTTCCAGTATCTGACTGATCGTCATATTCTCTGCGGCGCCCGACATCCGCCCGCCCTCCGCGAGGAGAAGCCGTGGAAGATCCGCACCCCAAGCTCCGCGCCCGCGCGGTGACCAGAACCTTCGGCCGATCCGCCGGCGCCGTGCACGCGCTTGGCCCCATGGACCTCGACATGGCCCCCGGCGAGTTCACCTGCGTGGTCGGCCCTTCCGGCTGCGGGAAGTCGACCCTCCTCCGCATCGCCGCCGGCCTCCTGCGCCCCAGCTCCGGCGAGCTGAGCATCCGCTCGGCGGCCCGGCGCCCCGTCGCGATGATCTTCCAGGACTACGGCATCCACGACTGGAAGACCGTCCGGGCCAACGTCAGGTTCGGCCTGGACATCCAGAAGGTCCCCCGCCGCGAGGCCGACGCCCGCGCCACGGACTGGCTGACCCGCATGGGCCTCGCCGACTTCGCCGACGCCTACCCCGCGGCCCTCTCCGGCGGCATGCGCCAGCGCGTGGCGATCGCCCGCGCCCTGGCTGTGGAGCCCGAGATCCTCCTGATGGATGAGCCCTTCGCCGCCCTTGACGCCCAGCTCCGCGTCATCCTCCAGGATGAGCTGCTCGCCCTCACCCAGACCACCCGCACGACCACCCTGTTCATCACCCACAGCCTTGAAGAGGCGATCGTCCTGGGCGACCGCGTCCTCGTGATGTCGGCGCGACCGGGCCGCGTCATCGCCGAGCGCCGTCCGCCGTTCCCGCGCCCGCGCGGCGGAGAGGTCCGCGCGGCACCCGAGTTCACGGCGCTGAAGAGCGAGCTGTGGGAGCTGCTGCGGGACGAGGTCGGCACGGAGGCCGCGGCATGACGACCACCACCGACAAGAGCCCCGCCCCTCCAGAGAACACCCTGGTCAGGAGGCCGGGCCCGCAGGAGCTGCACCCCGTCCGCACCCATCGCCGCCGCCGCGCCCTGGAACTCTCGCTCGCCGCGGGGGTGCCCCTCGCCCTGCTCCTGCTGTGGCAGCTGGCCGCCGTCTCGGGCTGGATCGACGACCGCGTCTACCCGGCGCCGCAGACCATCCTGGAGGACGGCTGGCGGCGCGCCGCCGACGGGGAGCTGTGGCCGGACGTGTGGGCCACACTGAAGCGCGTGCTCGCCGGGTACGCGATCGGCACGGTCGCCGGGTACGCGCTGGGGCTCCTGATGGGCTCGCTCTCCGTCGTACGAGCCGCACTGGAGCCCACGCTCGACGCCCTGTACGTCGTGCCGAAGCTGGCGCTCCTCCCCGTCTTCCTCAACATGTTCGGGCTGGGCGAGGGCCCGCAGATCGCGCTCGTCGCCACCACGGTCTTCTTCTTCGTCTGGATCTCGACGATGGCGGCGGTCCTCGCCGTGCCGTCCGGACACCGCGACGCGGGCCAGGTCTTCGGCGCCTCGCCCTGGCAGATGTTCCGCCACATACTGCTGCCCGCGTCCCTGCCCGCCGTCCTGGTCGGCGCGCGGATCGCCGCGGGCGTCGCCGTCCTGGTGATCGTCGCCTCGGAGCAGATCGCCGCGGCGGACGGCCTCGGCCACCTCATCTTCGACTCGCGCGCGCTCTTCCAGAACGACGTGATGTTCGTCGGCATCGTCTGCGTCGCCGTACTCGGCGTCGTCTTCTCCGAACTGGTGCGCATCGCGGGGCGGCTGCTCACCCCTTGGGCACCGCGCGACCGCGGCCGGAGCCAGTCGTGACGCGCCTGCGCACCACCGCGCTCGCGCTGCTCGTGGCAGGCTCGCTGGCCGCCGCGTCGGGCTGCGCGAAGAACGACGACGGCGAGGAGACCGCCGCGCCCACCGGGCCGCGCGAGGTGCGCCCGGTATCCGGCTGCGGCAAGGGCAGCTGGACCGACCCCGCCGACCTGTCCCCGGACCGCAAGCCGGCCCGGTGCGCCCCGAACACCCCTGCGCCGAAACCACTCCCTGAGGAGCGCAGGCTGACGATCGCGACCGGAACCCTGAGCGCCGAATACGTCGCGCCCCTCCAAATGGCGATTGAGAAGGGCGAGTTCAAGAAGGAGGGCCTGAACGTCGGCCTGAAGGTGCTGCCCACCCCCGACGCGCTCCCCCTCCTCGCCAAGGGCGACATCGACGCCCAGTGGGCGGCTCCGGAAGCGGCCGTGATGAACGGCATCACCAGCGGTTTCGACATCAAGTGGACGGCCGGCAACTTCTCCCCCGACGCCCGTTCGAAGAGTGGCCTGTGGGTACGGCTGAAGGAGAACGAGTCCGCGGACCGGGTTCCCATGGCCGGCCGCAAGCTCGGCACGATGATCGGCAAGGGGTCCGTCATCGCGTATCCCATGAACAAGGCCCTGAAGAAGCACGGCGGCGGCCTCGACAAGATCCGGTTCCAGCAGCTGGGCTCGGCGGACGTCCTCACCGCCCTCCAGAACGGCGGCACCGACTCGGCCTGGCTGCTCGACCCGGTCTGGCGCAAGGTCGACGGCGACGAGCGGTACGCGTTCCTGGGCGGCCAGCCCCGGGGCGAACCGCTGGGCGGCCTCCTCTTCGGCCCGAACCTCCTCAAGAAGGACCCGGACGCGGGCGTCGCCCTGCTGCGCGCGTACATCCGGACGGTGAACACGTACTTCGCGGGTGACTACAAGACCGACAAGGCGTTCGCGTCGAAGCTCGCCGAGCTCCTCGAGACGGACGAGGAGGTCCTGCTCTCCACGCCGCCCCTCCGCATGGACTGGGAGATCCGTGCGGGCACGACGGACCGGCTCCAGGACGCGTACCGCGCGGCGGGCGTCTCGGAGGGCGAGAAGGTGCCGGAGGGGAAGGCGGTGAACCGCGAGCTGTACGAGGAGGCGGTGGGGCACCGATAGCGGAACACGCCGAAGGCCCGGAACCATGATCTGGTTCCGGGCCTTCGGTTTCAGTAGCGGGGACAGGATTTGAACCTGCGACCTCTGGGTTATGAGCCCAGCGAGCTACCGAGCTGCTCCACCCCGCGTCGGTAAACACAACAGTACGTCAACGCTACGACCAGCGCAAATCTGTTCTGCCGACCCCTGACGCGGGCGGGGGCAGCCCGCCCATTCACAGCCCCCGCGAGGCCCCCGGGGCGACCTACGCGGTGAGCTCCTGCCGCAGCGCCTCACGCAGCCGCCCAGCGCGCTCGGCGACCTCCGCGGGGCCGAGGTCCACCGCCCGCGAGGCCCACCGCTGGCCCTGCGCCAGCTGCCCGCGGCGGGCGTAGAGCAGGGCGAGGCGGAGCGCCGCGCGGCCGTGGCCCGCGTCGGCGGCCCGTGTCCACCACAGGGCGGCCTCCGGCTCGCTGCCCTCGCGGGCCAGGAGCAGCCCGAGGTTGAACGCGCCGTTCCGGCTGCCGGCCTCCGCCGCCTTGCGGTACCACTTGGCGGCCTCGACGACGTCGCCCCGGCCCGAGGCGAGCATGCCGACCCGGACCTGGGCACGGCGGTGGCCCTGCTGGGCGGCCCGCTCGTACCACTCCTCGCACTCGGTCTTCTCCGCGGCGGGCTCGCCGAGCGCCGGCGGACCCGCCGGGGGTCGACGCGCGTCAAGCAGCATCCCGAGCCGGTATGCCGCCTCGGCACTGCCGCCTCCCGCCGCGCACCGCAGGTGCCGCTCGGCCTCCTGGTCGTCGCCCTCGCGCAGCCGCGCGGTGCCGACCTGGAGCGCGGCGTCGGTGTGCCCGGCGGCGGCCGCGCGCTCGTACCAGCGCAGGGCGGCGTCCTCGTCGTCCCGGCTGGCGTACAGGATCCCGAGGTTGAACGCGGCGTCGACGCTGCCCGCCTCCGCGGCCTTGGAGAACCACGGCTCGGCCCCGGCCGCGTCGCCGCCCTGGAGCAGCAGCACGGCGAGCGCGTTGGCCGCCTCGCGGTGTCCGGCGTACGCGGCACGGCGGTACCACTGGTCGGCGTGCGCGGTGCGGCCCTGCTCGGCGCAGAGCAGCCCGAGGTTGTACGCGCCGTTCACATCGCCCGCGTCCATGGCGGCGCGGTACCAGCGCTCGGCGGTCTGCGTCTCGCCCCGCTCGGCGTGCAGCGCGCCCAGCGCGTTCGCGGCGTTCCCGTCGCCGTCCTGGGCGGCCTTGAGCCACCACACGGCGGCGCTCTCCTCGTCGCCCGCGTCCCGCAGCAGGAAGCCGAGGGCGCAGGCCGCTCTGGCCTCCCCGTCCTTGGCGGAGTTGAGGTACCAGCGGCCCGCTTCCTTCAGCTCGCCGCGGCGCTCCAGGATCGAGCCGAGGTGCAGCGCGGCGCGCCGGTGGCCGCGGGCGGCCGCCTGGCGGTACCACTGCTCGGCCTCGTCGGCGGGCGTACGCGCGGCGCCGTCGGCGTGCTCCGTGTCGGCCCGCCGGTCGAGCGCGCGCGCCAGACGGTACGCGGCCTCCCGGTGACCGCGCTCGGCCGCGACCCGCAGCCAGCGCTCGGCACCGACGTCACCGCGGTGCTCCAGGAGGTCCGCGAGCGCGTACGCCCCGAGGGTGTGGCCCTGCTCGGCGGACTGGCGCAGCCAGTACTCGGCGGCGGGCTCGTCGCCGCGCTCGCGGTGGTGCCGGCCGAGCGCGTGCGCGGCCGCGGCGGAACCGGCGACGGCGGCGACCCGCCACCAGCCGGCCGCCTCGTCGGCGTATCCGCGCTGGTGGAGGAGGACTCCGAGGTTGTTGGCGGCGGCACGGTCGCCCTCGGCGGTGGCCGCGCGCAGCAGAGATTCGGCCCCGTCGAGATCACCGCGGCGCAGCAGAAGACTTCCGAGAACGCTCATCGCGTCCACGTCGCCGGCCTCGGCGGCCAGCCGGTGGCGCATCTCCTCCGCGGCCGCCCCGGGATCCTCCCGGTCGGCCGGCTGCACAAACCGCCCTGTCTCCAACAGAGTTGCCTTGTCCCCCATAACGTCCATCGTCGCACCACCTGCAACCTGGGTACACCTGGTATACCGCAGCCAGTGAGGTCACTTCAGCGTTTTGTCGACATGCCCACAGAGAGATAAGTCAAACACAGATCTCCCAACTCTCCCCCTACGTGGCAGCGTTCGCATGTCTTGGCATAGGACACCCGCACACGACGCGCACCGGCAGCGGGCACACACGACGAAGGCCCGGATCCGTAAGGATCCGGGCCTTCACCTTGCAGTAGCGGGGACAGGATTTGAACCTGCGACCTCTGGGTTATGAGCCCAGCGAGCTACCGAGCTGCTCCACCCCGCGCCGTTGTGATGAAACCGTACCACGGCGCGAGGTGGCCTCTTGACCACTCACTACTCGGTCTTCTCGGACTCCGGCTTCTCCGCGTCACGGCCCTTGTCGGCGGCCTTGTCGTCCTTCTCCTTGGCCTTCGCCGAGGCCTCCTCGGCCCGCTCCAGAGCCTCCTGGAGCCGGTCCTGCGCCTCGCCGTACGCCTTCCAGTCGTTCTCCTTCATGGCGGTCTCGCCGTCCTCGAAGGCCTTCTGGGCGTCGTCGAGCGCGTCCTGGACCGTCGGGTCGCTCGTCTTCGGCGGCTTGGTCGGCTCGTCGCCGTCCGAGTCCTCGGCCGGTGGCTTGGTGCCGCCTTCCGTACTGAAGACCTGGTTGAGGCCGTCGCTGAGGGAGTCCGCGAAGACGGTCTCCGTGCCGTACGACACGGCGACCTTCTTCAGGAGGGGGTACGCCGAATTGCGTCCCTGTACGTAGACGGGCTCGACGTACAGGAAGCCGTCGTCCAGTGGCACGGTCAGCAGATTGCCGTAGAGGATGTCGGAGTCGGCGCCCTTCATGTCACGGACGAACGTACCGACCTCCTTCATGGAGTTCAGCTTGTTCTGCACCTGTTCCGGTCCGTCGACGTCGCCCCGGACTCTGAGCAGCTGCATCTTGCCGTAGTTCTGGCTTCTGGCGTCGGCGTCGACCGTCATGAAGGCCCGCAGGTTGGGCCGCTCACTCGGGGTGAACGTCGTCGTCAGGGAGAACTGCTGCTGCGTCTGGCCCGGCGACTTCAAGGACAGGTAGTACGGCGGGACCGCGCTGTCGTCCTTCTTCGTCGGGTCGTTCGGCACCTGCCAGGCGTCACTCGCGTTGTAGAACTGGCCGGGGTCCGTGACGTGGTACTTCGTCAGCAGTTCGCGCTGGACCTTGAAGATGTCCTGCGGGTAGCGCAGGTGGTCCATCAGCTTCGGCGGGATCTCGCTCTTGTCCTTGACGGTGTCCGGGAACGCCTTCTTCCAGGTCTTGAGGACCGGGTCCTCTTCGTCCCAGGTGTAGAGCTTGACGTCGCCGGTGTACGCGTCGACGGTCGCCTTCACCGAGTTCCGGATGTAGTTGACCTGGTTCTGCTGGGCGATCACCGTGCGCTGGCTGTCGGCCTGCGACAGGGAGTCGGCGGTGGTGTCACCGAGCGTCGTCCGCGAGGCGTACGGATAGCCGTTGCTGGTCGTGTAGGCGTCGACGACCCACTGGATGCGGCCGTCGACGACCGTCGGGTAGACGTCGCCGTCGATGGTCAGCCACGGGGCCACGGCCTCCACGCGCTCCTTCGGAGTGCGGTTGTAGAGGATCCGCGAACCGTCGCCGATGGCTCCGGAATAGAGGATCTGCGGCTCTCCGAAGGACACCGCGTACGCCGCGCGGTTGATCGGGTTGGAGAGGTTGACGCCGCTGTCGCCCTTGTAGCTGTAGGTCTTCTGACCGCCGCTGTCCTCTTCGTAGTCGAGCTCCTTCTGGGGCCCGCCCACGATCGAGTACTGCGACGTCTTCTCGCCGTAGTAGATCCGCTGCTCGTACTCGCCGAGGGTGCCGCTGGTGGGCAGGCCGGACTCGGTGAACGCCGGGGCGCCCTTGGAGCCGGGCTTGGTCTCCGTGCCCTTGGCGGCGACCACTCCGTAGCCGTGCGTGTAGGCGAAGTGGTCGTTGATCCAGTTCCGCTTGTCGAGCTTGTTCACGTTCAGCTCGCGCAGGCCGACGATGGTGTCCTGGCCGTTGTAGCGGTCCACGTCCAGCGTCTTCGGGAACTGGTAGTAGCTGCGCTCCTGCTCCAGCTGCTGGAACGTCGGCGAGACGATGTTCGGGTCGTTCAGCCGGTAGTTGGCCGCCGTGTCCGCGTCGGCGCGCTTCTTCTTGGCGTCCTCGTCGACCTTGCCCGCGCCCTTGTAGTCCTCGGGCTTCACACCGCTGATGCCGTAGGCGTGCCGGGTGGCCTCGATGTTCTTCTCGATGTACGGCGCTTCCTTGGCCTGCTCGTTCGGCTGGACCTGGAACTTCTGGACGATCGCGGGGTAGAGACCGCCGATGAGGATCGCCGAGAGCACCATCAGGCCGAAGCCGATGACCGGCAGCTGCCAGGTGCGCCGCCACAGCGTGGCGAAGAAGAGGACGGCGCAGATGACGGCGATGCAGAACAGGATCGTCTTCGCCGGCAGGTACGCGTTCGCGTCGACGTACTTGAGGCCGGTCCAGTTGTCCGTCGCCTTGAAGTCACTGGACTTCACCGCGAGGCCGTACCGGTCGAGCCAGTACGCGATGGCCTTGAGCGACACGAACACCCCGAGCAGCACCGAGAGGTGACCGGTGGCCGCGGCGGTGGCGCGCGCGCCGGGGCTGGTGATCCGCAGCCCGCCGTACAGGTAGTGCGTCAGGGCGGCGGCGACCAGGGAGAGCACCGTGGCCGCGAAGCCGAAGCCCAGCAGGAAGCGGTACCAGGGCAGGTCGAACGCGAAGAAGGACACGTCCATGTGGAACTGCGGGTCCTTCTGGCCGAAGGACACGCCGTTGACCCACAGGAGCCAGGTGCGCCACTGCCCCGCGGCGGACGCGCCCGCGATCAGCCCCACCAGGGCGGTCACCCCGATGAGCAGCCACTTCTTGTAGGGGGCGATGCCCATGCGGTACCGGTCGAGGCTCTGCTGCTCCATCGACATGGCACTCAGCGGCGGGCGCAGCCGGTGCGCCAGCCAGATGTTCACGCCCACCGCGGCCGCCATGAGGAGGCCGAAGACGAAGAACAGGCCGATCTTGGTCCACAGGGTCGTCGCGAAGACCGATGAGTAATTGACCGAGCGGTACCACAACCAGTCCGTCCAGAACCCCGAGAACATGACGAAGGCCATGGCCAGTACGGCAAGGACCCCCAACGTCATGAGCAGGGTCCGGACACGCCGGGAGGGTCGGCCCACTCTGATCCGTGGCCCGGTCGGGCCTCCGCCGCGGTCCGGCATCTGGAAAGCCAAGGTGCGCACCTCGAAGTTCGCTGTTGATTCGGTGTTGATTCGCTGTTGGTCCGTCAGGCCCCGGAGATCGTGGAGCCACACCTATGCAACTTACCTACGCTTTACTCGGTTCCCGTTTCTCGGGACTAACGAGGCAGGATTGTGACCATGTCCAACACTCCCATGGCAGCGAGCCCCCTCACCCGGGCGGTACTCGAGATCGACGAGTACGTATCCGGCCTCGGCTGGGACCGGCCCGCCCGCCTCTTCGCGCTGGTCGACACGGCGCGACTGCGCACCCAAGAACCCGGCCTGGCCTCCCAGCTCGGCCTCGACGACGGCGTGGAGCACGCCGGCCTGACCCCCATCGAGCAGGAGGAGATCCCCGCGGACAAGCCGCTGGACGAATTCCTCGGCACCATCGCCTGGCCGGACGCGGTGGCCGGCTGCGCCCTCACGGTGGAGCGCCTCATGCTGCCGCCGTCCGCCGAGGCGTCCGTCCCAGACGGTCTCGGTGAGGCGCAGCTCGCGAAGTGGGTGGCCGAGCACCCGGACCGTCAGGAGGTCCGGATGACGGTCGCGGTGCTCCGTGACGGTGCGCGCGAATCCGCGCTGCGGCTGCGCGAGAAGGACTCGCCGACCGAGGTCCTCACCGGCTCGGACCTGGTGCCCGGCCTGGCGGAGGCCCTCGCGGCGACGTTCGCGTAGCGGCGGGTCAAAGTTCCGTTCTGTACGCGGGTGGGGGCGCCCCGCCCGCGTACAGCTGTCTCAGGCCCCGAAAGACACGCCCTAGCTCGTGGTGCACTTCGGCAGGCCGTCGGTGTCGCCCTTGCGGATCTTCTCCAGGGACTTCACGGCGTCGGCGATGGTGTCCACCTTGACGAGCGTGAGGCCGTCCGGGACGTCCTCCGCGGCGGCCGAGCAGTTGCCCTTCGGGGTGAGGAAGTACTCGGCGCCCTTGTCGCGCGCGCCGACGGTCTTCATCTCGATGCCGCCGATCGGGCCGACCTTGCCGTTGTCCTCGATGGTGCCGGTGCCGGCCACGAAGTTGCCGCCGGTGAGGTCGTCCGGGGTCAGCTTGTCGACGATGCCGAGGGCGAACATGAGGCCCGCGCTGGGACCGCCCACGTCGGCCAGCTTGATGTCGATCGTGAACGGGAAGGTGTGGTCGGTGCCCGCCTTGATGCCGACGACCGCGCGGTCGGCGTCGTCCTCCGCGCCCTTCGTCGTGATCTTGATGTCCTCGGTCTCGGTCGGCGCCTTGCCCGCCTTCTCCGCGGCTGCCGCAACCTTGACCGGGACGACGGTGAACGTGACGGTGTCGCCGGGCTTGTGGTCGGTGACGAGCTTCGCGACGTCCGTCATCTCCTTGACGGGCTTGCCGTCCACCTTGCGGATGACGTCGCCCGCGTGCAGCTTGCCCTCCGCCGGGTCGCCCTTGAAGACGGTGGAGACGATCACCTGGGACTTCACCGGGATGTCGAGCTGCCGCAGCGCCGCGACCTTCGCGCTCTCCTGGGACTGGCTGAATTCCTCGGCGTTCTCCTGCGAGGACTGCTGCTCGGTCTTGCCGTCCGGGTAGAGCGTGTCGTGCGGCACCACGATGTTGTCGTGTGCCAGCCAGCCGTAGACGGCCTCCGCGAGGTTCATGTTGTAGTCGGCGCTGGTGACCCTGACCGTCGTCATGTTGAGGTTGCCGGTCGTGGGGTGGGTCTTGTGTCCGGAGATCTGCAGCACCGGTTCGCCGTCGTGGTCGCCGAGGGTGTTCACCGTGGGCCCGGGAGACATCTCCGAGTACGGCACTTTGATGAGCACTCCGGCGCAGAGAAGCGCGATCAGCATCAAGGTGGAGGCGAGCATCGTCGCGGTGCGGCGTGGCATGGAACGACAGTACGGGACCTGCCTGTGAGGGCACCCCCGGGGCCGGTCCGTACGGGGATCTCAGGACCCGGTGCGGGACTTCTCCATCGCCTCGCGGAAGGCCGCGTAGCCGTTGAGCTCGTGGGTGTCACCTGTGCGGCCGGACTTGCGGGCGCGGGCGGCCCAGCTGGCCCACAGCCCCGCACCGATGGCCGCCAGGAGCGGAATCAGCAACCAGGCAAGTGATGCCATGTCGACCTCCCGACCCCGTGAGCCACCGCAACTGACTGATCAGCAGATTAACCATCCGCATGGTCAACGCTCACGGCAGGGGTCGGGTTACGCAACCGGAACACCGGTCACACGGTGAGGCGCTACGCGCCCACCCATTCCTCCTTGCCGTCCGAGAAACGCTGGTGCTTCCAGATCGGCACCTCGTGCTTGAGGTCGTCGATCAGCTGGCGGCAGGCGTCGAAGGCCTCGGCGCGGTGCGGGCAGGAGACGGCCACGACCACCGCGAGATCGCCGACGGCGAGGTCCCCGACGCGGTGCACCGCGGCGAGGGCCCGCACCGGGTACGCGGCGACGACCTTCTCGGCCACCCGGCGCATCTCGGCCTCGACGGTGGGGTGTGCCGAGTACCCCAGCTCGTCGACGTCCGCGCCGCCGTCGTGATTGCGCACGGTCCCCACGAAGAGCGCCGTGCCGCCCGCCGCGTCGTCACCGACGGCCCGGAAGACCTCGTCCAGGGAGAGCGGGGCGTCACGGATCGCAAGGAGTCGGATCGGGTCCTGCGCGGCCTGCTCGCCGGGGTGGTCCATCGTGGTGCGTGCCATGCGGCCATGGTGCCGCACGGCACGGTCATCGCGGAATAGACCTTTCGCCCGGCACGCACGCGTGCCGCCTTGGAGCTCCCTACAGGGACTGCCTCCGGACGGCGACCCGGCGCGTCTCAGATCCTCCGCCGCGCCTTCCGCGCCCTGCGCACCACCGCCGCGGCACCCAGCAGGGCGACCGTCGCGCCGGCCGCGCCCGCGGCCGTGGCGTCCTTGCGCCCGAGCCGCCGGCCGGCCACGGTGCGCCGCCCGGAGACCTCTTCGAGCAGCTCCGCGAGGACTTCCTCGTTGGTCCACTGCGGCCGCCATCCGGCGTCGTGCAGCCCGCTGACGCTGACCACCCAGGGGTACATCGTGTACGCCAGGTCACCGGCCGGGGACGGGGTCAGGCCGATGCGGTGCAGCCGGGCGGCGGCGCCGAGCGCGACCGTCGAGGGCAGCTCCATGCGCCGGATTCCGCTGAGCTCCTCGACCTCCTCCTGCTCCAGCCAGCCGTCGCAGCCGACGGCGAGCTCGCCGTCGACCTTCTCCAGGACGGCGTACTCCAGAGCGCTGCACAGGTCCTCGACGTGGCAGAACTGCCAGGCGGGGCGGGACCCCGCCACGACCAGGAGCCGGGGCGACTCGAAGTAGCGCGTGAGGGCCGTGTCCGTACCGCCGACCAGGATCGCGGGCCGCACGACGGTGACGTTGAGACCGGGGTGCGCGCGGGGCGCCCGGCGGGCCAGGCGTTCGACCTCCAGGAGGTCGCCGACACCGGTGGCCTCCGCGGTGGCGCGCAGTTCGGCGTCTTCGGAGAGGGGCAGTTCGTTGTCGGGCAGCGCTCCATAGACCATCGCCGACGTGCAGAGCACGACTCGGTGCACACCGGCCGCCGCGGCCGCGGTCAGCACGGTCTGGGTGCCTCGTACATTGTACGCGGTGCGGGCCGCGGCGTCCGTCTCCAGGTCGAGATCGAGCGCCAGGTGCACCACGACGTCCGCCCCGCGCAGCTTCTCCGCGATGGCCGGATCCCGTACGTCCAGGATGTGCCACTGCGCCTGCGTACAGTCGCCCCGGCGCTCGTCGATGGCGATGACCTGCTTGATCGCCTCCGATGCGGCGAGGCGCTCGGTCAGCAGCGCGCCCACTCCGGAGGCGGCGCCGGTCACGGCGACCACGGGGCCTCGGACGGGGGCCGGGGTTGAGGGGTTTCGCGCTGCGCGAACCTGTGGATCTGGGGAACTCACCGGGCGTCTCCAGCGGTTGTCTTCAGTACGTACGTGTATGACGCGTACGTACCAGGTGGCATCCATCCTGCCGCAGGCCATGAGTCGGCGAAGCACCGAGGCCCGAACCCGTCACGGTGTCTACGCTGGGTGGTGTTGTAGGGCAGCCGCCGCCGGAACGATACCGGCGGCCTGACGAGCCGAGGAATCCCGTGAGTGACACCCCATTCGGATTCGGCCTTCCGCCGGAGGAGCCGGAAGACGGCGACGAGGGCAAGAAGAAGGGATCCCCTGGAGAGGGACAGAGCGGGGGCCAGGGCGGGCAGGGCGCCGGTGGCCCCGCGAACCCGTTCGGTTTCGGGGGGTTCCCCGGAATGGGCGGGCCGGGCGGCGGTGACAATCCGTTCGCCGCGATGTTCGGTTCCATGAACCCGACCGATCTGGGCGCCGCGTTCCAGCAGCTCGGCCAGATGCTCTCGTACGAGGGCGGCCCGGTGAACTGGGACATGGCCAAGGACATCGCCCGCCAGACCGTGTCGCAGGGCACGGCGGACGGCACCAAGGACGCCAGCGTCGGCCCCGCCGAGCGCTCCGCCGTCGAGGAGGCCGTGCGCCTGGCCGACCTGTGGCTGGACGACGCGACGTCGCTGCCGTCCGGGTCCGGCACGGCCGTGGCGTGGAGCCGCGCCGAGTGGGTCGAGGCGACCCTGCCGGTCTGGAAGGAGCTCGTCGACCCGGTCGCCGAGCGCGTCGGCCTGGCCATGGGCGACGTGCTGCCCGAGGAGATGCAGGCCATGGCGGGCCCGCTGATCGGCATGATGCGCTCCATGGGCGGCGCCATGTTCGGCCAGCAGATCGGCCAGGCCGTCGGCGTGCTCGCGGGCGAGGTCGTCGGCTCCACCGACATCGGCCTTCCGCTCGGCCCGTCCGGCAAGGCCGCGCTGCTCCCGGTGAACATCGAGGCCTTCGGCAAGGACCTGGGCATCGACAAGAACGAGGTGCGGCTCTACCTGGCGCTGCGCGAGGCCGCCCACCAGCGGCTCTTCGCCCACGTCCCGTGGCTGCGCTCGCACCTGTTCGGCGCCGTCGAGGGCTACGCCCGCGGGATCAAGGTCGACACGGCCAAGCTGGAGGACGTGGTCGGCCAGCTCGACCCTCAGAACCCGGAGCAGCTGCAGGAAGCGCTCCAGCAGGGCATGTTCCAGCCGGAGGACACCCCCGCCCAGAAGGCCGCTCTGGCGCGCCTGGAGACGGCTCTCGCGCTCGTGGAGGGCTGGGTGGACGCGGTGGTCCACGCGGCCGCGAAGCCCCGCCTGTCGTCCGCCGACGCCCTCCGGGAGACGCTGCGCCGCCGCCGCGCGACGGGTGGCCCCGCGGAGCAGACGTTCGCCACGCTGATCGGCCTGGAGCTGCGCCCGCGCCGGCTGCGGGACGCCTCGCGCCTGTGGGCCTCGCTCACGGACGCACGCGGTGTCGACGGCCGCGACGGCCTGTGGGAGCACCCGGACATGCTGCCGACTGCCTCCGACCTGGACGACCCGGACGGCTTCGTCCACCGCGAGCAGCTGGACTTCTCCGAGCTGGACAAGATGCTCGGCGAGGCGGCGGGCGGCGGCTCCTCCGCCAAGCCGGACCTGAAGAAGGACGAGGGCGACGAGGGCGACGAGCGGCCCTCCGAGGGCGACGACAAGTGAGCCTGTACGACGACACGGTCCTCGTGCTCAAGGGGTACGAGGACCAGCCCGAACTGCGCCAGGCCTACCTGGACCACCTGTCCGCGCACGGTGACGACGGCATGTGGAAGGCCTGCACGGACGGGCACGTGACGGCCAGCGCCCTGGTGGTCGACCCGTCCCGTGGGCGCGTACTGCTGACCCTGCACAAGAAGCTGCGGATGTGGCTCCAGATGGGCGGCCACTGCGAGCCGGGCGACACGACCCTGGCCGCTGCGGCGCTGCGTGAGGCCACGGAGGAGTCCGGCGTGCCCGGCCTGACGCTCCTCGCGGGCGGCCCGGTCCGCCTGGACAGGCACCCGATCCCGGGCCCGTGCACCCGGCACCTCGACGTCCAGTACGCCGCGCTCGCCCCGTCCGACGCGGTCGAGGCGATCAGCGACGAGTCACTGGACCTGCGCTGGTTCGCGTACGACGAGGTGGCGGGGGTGGCGGACGAGTCGGTGGTACGGCTGGTGGAGGCGACGAGGGCACGCCTGTAGGGCGTGCCCCGTCAGGGGCGCGGGGAACTGCGCGACCAGCCACATACGGCCCGCAGATCCCCGCGCCCCTCAGTTCCGATGGGTTCCGGTGGGTTCCGGTGGGTTTCCGGTGGCTAACTCCAGACGTTGCCCTGGTTCTGCCCCCGAGCCCCTTGCTGGCCCACACCGAACTGCGCCTGGGCGCCCCGCCCGATGACCGCGTTCTGGGGCGGCAGCATCTCGCTGGGCTGGACGAGGGCGTAACCCTGGCCCATGAAGCTGAGCTCCCAGCCCTCACCCGTGTTGCCGCGGCGCCGCCAGACACCCGAGGAATGGGTCTGGGCCTGCATCTGGACGCGCAGGCCGTTGGACCAGGCGACGATCGCGTCGGCGTCCGCGTTGACGTACCGGTCGGGCGTGACCTGCAGCATCAGCGGCTGGCCCGACGTCATCAGGGCGACCTTGCCGCGCCCTGAGATGTTGAGCTGGTACTTGCCGGAGCCGGAGATGCCGTACTGGCTGTCGACGGCGATGACCTGGTGGGTCAGCGACGAGTCCATCGCGAGGACGTAGCTGCTGTCCACGGTCAGGCCGTCCTGGTCCACATCCACTACGTGGATGTACTGGGCGAGGTTGGCGAGATAGACCGTGCCCTGGCCGTGGCAGCGCATCAGGTCCAGGCCCTCGCCGGTGTGCGCGCGGGCCCGCTGGTTGCCCTGGCTCTGGTACTCGGCGTCGAACTCGATCAGCCCCTGGTAGGCGACCATCGACCCCTTGCGGGCCAGGACGTCGTCGTGGCCTTCCAGGGCGACCCGCAGCAGCTGCGGGTTCTGGACGGAGTAGCGCTCCTGGGTCTGCTGCTCGGCGTGTGCGAAAAGTGGGCTCTGCATGGTGTTGTGCTCCCCCTCAGCCCCGTGCTCGGAGACGGTCGGTGCTGTCCTCGCTGGGCTGTACGACGACGATGCCCTCTCCGGAGAAGCCCATCTGGTAGGCCTCGCCGCTGCCGCGCCCGATGAGGGAGCCGGCCTTGAAGCTGCGCTTGCCCTTGACCTTGAGGTTCGGGGACCAGGCGATCAGGGCGTCCGGGTCGACGTACGTCTCGTCCTCGCCGCGGCCGCAGTCGACGACGATCGGGGTGCCCCGGGACGTCAGCGCCACCCAGCCCTGACCGGAGATCTTGATGTTCCACAGGCCCTGCCCGGCGAACTTGGCCATGCCCTTGACCCGCTCGACGCCCCACTGGAGGGACGTGTCGAAGGCGAGGAGGTTGGTGCCGTTCACCGAGAGGGAGTCGCCCGCCAGGTTGATGACGACGACGTCCGCTCCGTAGTCGGCGAGGTAGAGGAGACCGTCTCCGGAGCACTTCATCAAGGGCGCGCCCTCGCCGGTCATCCACTCGCGCGCGACCTGGCGGACGGCGGGCGGATTCGGCTCGTACTGCACGAACCCTTCGTAGGCGACCATCGAGCCCACGCGCGCGAGGAGGTCGTTGCCGGTCTGCATGGCCACCTTGACCATGTGGTGGCCGTGGTTCTCCATGCGGGCGGCGACGGGTGCGGGAGCAAAGCCCGCGAGCTGCTGATTCATGACGGGCTCCCTCAGACCTCGTACGGCTGGACGACGATGAAATTGCCGGGCGCGCCGCGGAACTGGAGGTTCACGCTCTCCCCCGTGGACCCCGCGTACGCGTTGCTGCGCAGCCGGACCTGGCTGGAAACGATCGCCTGGGCGGCGGCCGACCAGGCGACGACGGCGTGGCAGTCGGCGAAGGTCGTCGGCGTGACGGGCAGCACGACGGGCACACCGTGGGTCTTCACGATGACGGTGCCGGTGCCCTGGAACTGCATGACGAACAGCGCGCCACCGGGGATGCCGTGGCCCTCGATCCTGCGCACCTCGTGCTGGAGCGACTCGTCGAAGGCGAGGACGTTCTCCGCCGAGACACAGATCGCGTCGCCCTGGAGTTCGATGGGGTGCAAGTGAGTGCCTTCCTCGGCGAGGAAGACCTGTCCACGGCCCGAGCAGCGCATCAGCTGCATCTCCTGGCCGGTGGAGTTGCCCACGATGCGCCCGGCGAAGCCCGCGCCCTTGTAGCTGAACTCGACCTTGCCCTGGTAGAGCACCATGCTGCCCTGGCGGGCGAGGATCGGCTGGTCGGCGACGCCCAGGTCGACGCGGACCAGCTTCTCGTTCTGCTGCGTCCAGCGCTGGCCGGTGGGGGCCTCGCGGTACTTCTGGAGGGCCGCGGCCACACCGGCGCCCTGCGGTGCCGCACCCTGCGGGGCGGCGGGCTGGCCGGGGTACTGGCCGACGGGGGGCTGCTGCCCGTAGCCGGGCGGCGGCACGGGGGCGGCGGGCTGCTGGCCGTAGCCGGGCGGCGGGGGCGGGGTCTGGCCCGGCATCTGCTGCTGGCCGGGGACCTGGCCGAATTGCGGCTGCTGCGGAGGCTGCTGACCGGGCTGGCCGTACGGCGAGGGGGCCGTCGGCGGCTGGTGCATGGGGGCCACGACGGTCTGCGCGGCGTGCACCGACGGGTCCGCGGGAGCGGGCGGCGGGGGCGGGGTGGCGCCCTGCGGCGGCGCGAAGTTCTGCACAGGAGCCGGGGCCGGGGCCGGAGCCGGGGCGGGTGCGGGCACCTGGGGCGGCGCGGCGGCCGCGGGGGCGCCGAACGCGGGCGGTGCCTCGGCCTGCGCGGGCGGCGCGAAGGAGGGCGCGGCGGCCTGCGGCTGCGGGGCGGCGGGCTCCTCCTCGGCGACCTCGCCGCCGAAGTTCCTCAGGAGCGCGTCGAGCCCGCCGTCGAAGCCCTGGCCGATCGCGGCGAAGCGCCAGACGTCCTTCATGTAGAAGTCGCCCAGCATGACGGCGCGCTCCGTGGAGAACTCCGCGCCGCTGAAGGCGTAGCGCGCCACTTCCTCGCCGCCCGCGACGATGCGCACGTACCCGGAGACGACCTGCGACATCTGTCCGGCACCGTCGATGGTCGCCGTGAACGACAGCCGCTGGATCTGCGGCGGGATGCGGTCGAGGGTGACCCGGAAGGACTCGGTGTCGCCCGCCTGGGCGCCCAGGAGCTGGATCGACTCCTCGGGTGACTTCGGCTGGTTGAAGAAGATGAAGTAACGGTCGTCCGAGAGCCGCTCGCTCGCGTCGAGGCCGAAGCAGCTGATGTCGAACGTCAGTCCCGGTGCGGAGATCTGCACGCCGACGTACAGATCGGTGCCCGCGGTGAGGTCACTGACCTTGGCCTTGTGGCCGCGTTGGAATTCCCTGGCCATACGTAACGACCGTCCCCCATCCCGAATGTGAATGCGTCGCGTCAGGCTAACCGCAAAGTCCGACGACGGGCGAAGCCGGTACAGACCCGCTACACAACCGCGAGACGCGGCGGACGTTCACTCCTCGCGGGCGGCGGGAAGATGGGGCAGCCGACCGGCCGCGACCACCCCTTCGAGGTACCCCCGCGCCCGCTCGGTGCGGGGATAGGCCTCCAGGAGCCGCCAGAAACGGGGCCCGTGGCCGGGGACGAGAAGGTGGGCGAGCTCGTGGACGAGCACGTAGTCCACGACGTACTCGGGCATGCCCTGCAACCGGTGCGAAAGACGGATGCTGCCCTCAGCCGGGGTGCAGGAACCCCAGCGGGTGTTCTGGTTCGTGACCCAGCGAACGGAGGCCGGCCTGGCGCGGCCGCCGAAGTACTGCTCCGACAGCTGCCCGGCGCGCTCGGCGAGCTCCGTGTCGCCGAGGAGGCGCTTGCTCTCCTGGGCCGCGAGCTTGTCGAGCATCACGTTGACCCAGCGCTGCTCCTCGGCCTCGGACATGCGGGCCGGGATGAGGACGACGGTGCGGTCGCCCTCCCGGTACGCGGAGACCGTTCTGCGGCGACGGGCGCTCCGCCGGACCTCGACCGCACTGGCCCCCGCACCGGAGGGTGACGGGCTGGTCGTGCTGCGCTGTGGAGCTCCGGCGCGACGCACCGAGGTCTCCCCAGCGACGCGAGAGGACGGGTCGGCGGGCACGCCCCGACGTTACCCGCTGGGCATGGGGGAAGTCCCGCCTCCGGGACGGTTCGGCGCTGTTCCGCTCCCCGTGCGTCTGATTAGTACGACGAATACCCACCGCCTGTGGACAACGCGACGCGGGCGTTCGGTGAGGCGGGCATTCTGGCATTCGATCGACGCGGCGAACGGGACCGCGACGGCCGGCCGACGGGGGACGACCATGACGAGCGCACCGACCACACATCCGATCCTGAAGCCCGCGCTGCGGCGCGGCTGGCGGGACCTGAGCACCGTGCAGTTCGGGGTGGCGCCCGCGCACGCCCTGGTGCTCGGCCCGATGGACACGGCGACGAGCAGCTTCCTGACCCTGCTGGACGGCACCCGCGGAGTGCCGCTCCTGCGCGAGGAGGCCCGGCGGATGGGACTGCCCGACGGGCACGTGGACAGACTCCTGGGCGAGCTCGCGCGGGCCGGCCTCCTCGACGACTCGACGGGCGGCGGCCCCGCGGCCGACGCGCTGCGTGAGCAGGGTGAGGTCATGGACCGGCTGCGCGCCGATCTGGCCTCGCTGTCGCTCCTGTCGCCCGAGCCGGGCGACGCTATGGCGAAGGTCGCGGCGCGGCGCGCGATGCGGGTGCGGGTCAGGGGCGCGGGGCGGGTCGGCGCCGTGGTGGCCTCCGTGCTGGCGGGCGCGGGCGTCGGCCGCGTCGATGTGCTGGACGGCGGGCATGTACAGCCGTGGGACGTCGCACCGGGCGGGCTGCCCGCCGAGTCCGTCGGGGAGCGCAGAGACACGACCGCGCGCCGGATCGTGCGGCAGTCGGCACCCGGCAGGCCACCTCGGCAACCGCGCCCGTCCGCCGACTCCGACGGGGAAGCGGCCCTGTCTCTCGTGATCATCGCTCCGAGGGACGGCCTGGATGCGTACGCTCCCGCACCCGCCACGGCCGAGGAGCTGCTCGCGTCCGGTATCCCGCATCTCTACGCCGGAGTGATCGAAGGGACCGGAGTGGTGGGCCCCTTGGTCCTGCCGGGGACGACCGCGTGTGCCGAGTGTCTGTTCCGGCAGCGCGCGGACCGCGATCCCACCTGGCCCCGGATGCTGGCCCAGTGGCGCTCCGGGCCCGCGCGCCAGGCACCGGCGTGCGACCTGGCCCTGTCCACGTCGGTCGCCGGGCTTGCGGCGGGGCATGCCCTCGCCTTCCTGGACGGCGCCTCACCGGCCGACGCGGGGGTGCGCTGGACGGCCTCTGTCCCCGGATTCGAGTGGCGCTCGAGCCCGATTTGGCCGCATCCATCATGCTCTTGTGGGGCGGGTGTGTCCGTTAAGGGGGATCGGCCCACCGCTGACACGGAGCCGCACGCAACAATGGCCGGGTAACCGCCTGAGAAGGCGCGGCTGTCTGGGATTTGGAGGGGCGCATGTCTGATCTTCCCCGGAAGGCGGTCACCCGAACCGCCAAACTGGCCGCACTGCCACTCGGCTTCGCGGGGCGGGCGACCTGGGGGCTCGGCAAGCGGATCGGGGGCAAGTCGGCGGAGATCGTGGGGCGCGAGCTGCAGCAGCGCACGGCCGAGCAGCTCTTCAAGGTCCTCGGCGAGCTGAAGGGCGGTGCCATGAAGTTCGGGCAGGCGCTGTCCGTCTTCGAGTCCGCGCTGCCGGAGGAGATCGCGGGACCGTATCGTGCGGCCCTGACGAAGCTGCAGGAAGCGGCGCCCCCGATGCCGACCCGCACCGTGCACTCCGTTCTCGAGGAGCGGCTGGGCGAGGACTGGCGCGATCTTTTCCTGGAGTTCGAGGAGAAGCCGGCGGCCGCGGCGTCCATCGGGCAGGTCCACCGGGCCGTCTGGTCGGACGGCCGTGAGGTGGCGGTCAAGGTCCAGTACCCGGGGGCGGGCGAGGCGCTGCTCTCCGACCTCAACCAACTCAGCCGGTTCGCCCGGCTCCTGGGACCGCTGATACCGGGGATGGACATAAAGCCCCTCATCGCGGAGTTGCGCGACCGTGTGTCTGAGGAGCTCGACTACGCCTTGGAGGCGCAGGCCCAGCAGGCGCATGCGGACGAGTTCGCGGACGACCCGGACGTGGTGGTGCCCCAGGTGGTGCACCAGGGCGAGCAGGTCCTGGTGACCGAGTGGATGGAGGGGACGCCTCTCTCGGAGGTGATCTCCGACGGCACACAGGAGCAGCGCGACCGGGCGGGCCAGCTGCTGGCCCGCTTCCTCTTCTCCGGGCCGACGCGCACGGGGCTGCTGCACGCCGACCCGCACCCAGGCAACTTCCGCCTGCTCCACGACGAGAAGGCTGGGTACCGCCTCGGTGTCCTCGACTTCGGCACGGTCGACCGGCTGCCCGACGGGCTGCCCCCGACCATCGGGAGGTCGCTGCGGCTGACGCTGGAGGACGAGGCCGACGCCGTCTACGACATGTTGTGCGAGGAGGGCTTCGTCAAGGAGTCCGTCGATCTGGAACCGCAGGCGGTGCTCGACTACCTGCTGCCGATCATCGAGCCCGTAGCGGTAGACGAGTACACGTTCACACGTGCCTGGATGCGCAAGAACGCGGCCCGGCTGGCCGATGTCCGCTCCCCCGCCTACCAGTTGGGCCGGTATCTGAACCTGCCTCCGGCGTATCTGCTGATCCACCGCGTCACGATCAGCACGATCGGGGTGCTGTGCCAGCTGGGCGCGACGGTACGGATGCGGGACGAGTTGGAGGAGTGGCTGCCCGGCTTCGTGGAGGAGACGGAGGAGCTCGAGGAGGCAGGGGAGGCCGAGGAGATCGAGGAGGAGGGCGCGGCGGTGGAGGCCTGAGCCTCGGAAGGTCCGCCGCTCACCACCAGTCGGAGTCGAGGCGTCCTTCGATGGCTCTGAGGTTCTCGCGCGAGCAGGCGTCGCAGAAGTAGTGACGGGTGCCGTTCTCCACGGAGCAGGTCCAGGTCGGTGGTGTGCCTTCGGCGACCGTGCCGCAGCGGGAGCAGACGAGGTTCGCCGTCTCCGCGGGCCGGGGATTCTGCTGGTCCACCGGCCGACCATATCGCCGTACCGAGGTGTTCGCCGAGTTCAACGCACGGAGCACAACACACTGCGGGGGACGGTCCGTTCGGACCGTCCCCCGCGGGCTTCTGTCGTCGTGGCGTCGCGCCTTCGCGGCTCTTACTGCATGACCGCGATGGCGAGCGCGCGCCGGGCACGCAGCGAGGCGCGCTCCGCGCGGCGCTGCATACGGCGGGCCGCCAGCAGGCGCTGGGCCGGGCGCTGGGCGTCGGCCTCACGCATGCGTTCGTGCATATGCGCACGAGCCATGGCTTCTGGGATGAGTTGCATCTCACGGGTCCTGTTCTGGCGCGGGACGTGCGCGCCGGTGGTGGTGAAGTCTGGGGTCGCGGAGCCGGCGGGCTCGCGGGTGGCTGCCTTCATCGGGGCCTGCTTCTTGGGGTCGTGCGTGAGGGGGCGGTCGATGGTTCCGGCGGTGTTCATGCGACGACCGGGTTCTTGCGCGGGCGGCCACGGGGCCGCTTGCGGGCAACGACTACTCCCTGGACGAACAGCTCGCCGCCCCAGACGCCCCACGGCTCACGCCGCTCCTTGGCGCCGGCGAGGCAGGCCTCCATCAGCGGGCAGGTCCGGCAGAGGGACTTGGCGTACTCGACGTCGGCCGGGGACTCCGCGAAGAAGACCTCCGGGTCGTAGGCACGGCAGGGGACGGGTACGCCGAGGTTCTCGATGGCGTCGTCGAGCGCGGTGAGCGCGGTGAGGGGAGTCAAGGCCGGGTCCTCCGTGGGTGTGGGCGGGGTGATCGCTTGTGAAGGCGGTACGGACGGGGCGTGCGCTTCGAGTTGCACGGTGGTGTTTTCCTCGTCTGGTCGTGCCGGCCTGGGTCGGCCGGTTGGCGGCTGGTACCGGGTCTTGCTGTCGGCCCCTTCGCTCTGTCTCCCTGTTTTGGGGAAAACAGAAGGGCCGCGGATCCCGGGTGGGGTTCCGCGGCCCTGAAGGCGCCGGTCTGATCGAGGATCAGACTGGATCACTCCAGGGTTCGAGCCCACGGAAGGCCCACATCGTGTGGTGCTGCGTCGTCTGCTTCCGGAATCCGGCACCGGCTGCCGCAAAGGCATAGGCCTGGGCCTGCGCCTCCGCTACTGCTGCTTCCGGTGCCTTGGTCGGTCGCTCATTGCCCTCATTGGCCACGCTGACGCGAAGACCGGCGAGAGGCAGGGAGGACATCGGACGCATGGCGGGAATGCCGCCGGACAGACCGGTGCCCTGGTTCGAGCAGCCGAGCAGGCAGGAAGCGACGACCGAGCGATCGGTCATTTTCGCGGTGCTGATGAAGCTCTCGTTGATGCTGATCACTGGAATTCGCCTCCTCTCGGCGTCTAGGGGATCGACCGGAACCGATCCTGCGGGCTATCAAGTACAGCACGGAACCGGGGCTTCGGAGAAGCCGCCGTTTCCGTGTTAAGAACCTATGGGTCTTCGTCGCGCATGCGCAAACTATTTTTTCGACGAGTTTGAATCATTCCTCATCGGCGCCCCTTACACGCTCCTGACCTGCGCAGATGGCGAGGACGTCGGCTCCGAAGCGGTGGAACTTACGGACCCCGACCCCGGGGATCCGGGCCAGCTCGCCCTCGTCGTCGGGCACGGCCTCCGCGATGGCGATCAAGGTTTTGTCCGTGAAGACGCAGTAGGCGGGCTGTCCCAGCTCCCTCGCCTGGCCGGCCCGCCACTCCCGCAACCGCTCGTAGAGCCCTTCGTCCATGTCGGACGGGCAGTCCTCGCACCGCATGAGCTTCATCTCGCCCGCGTCGGTCAGGGTCCGGCCGCAGACCCGGCAGCGGGCCGGGGTACGGCTCTTCCGCTCGCGTCTGCCCGCCGTCGTGCCCGCCGCGCCGCCGCTGCCGCGCTCGACACCACCGGGACCGCCACCCGCGGCGCGGGCGGCCGAACCCGCTCCGGAGCCCGGTCGCAGGCCGTCCAGGAAGCAGCTGGGGCGCCGGTTCGGACGGCCGCCCGGCGACCGGGAGAGGGCCCAGGAGAGGGAGAGGTGGACGCGGGCGCGGGTCACCCCCACATAGAGGAGGCGGCGCTCTTCCTCGATCTGCTCGTCCGTCTTGGCGTACGTGATCGGCATCATGCCTTCGGCGAGGCCCACCAGGAACACGGCGTCCCACTCCAGGCCCTTGGCCGCGTGCAGCGAGGCGAGGGTGACGCCCTCGACGGTGGGCGCGTGCTGGGCGTTCGCCCGCTCGTCGAGCTCGGCCACGAGGTCGGCGAGGGTCGCCTCCGGCCTGGCCCGCGAGAAGTCCTCGGCGAGCCGCACCAGCGCGGCCAGCGACTCCCAACGGTCGCGGACTGCCCCGGAGCCCGCGGGCGGCTCGGTCGTCCAGCCCTTGGTGGAGAGCACGGCACGCACCTGGGAGGGCAGGTCCACCACGTCGTCGAGGAGGGCGTCGTTGCCTCCGAAGCGGGCGGCGCCGCGCAGGGCCGCGCCCGCTTCACGCACCTCGGTGCGCTCGAAGAACCGCTCGGCGCCGCGGAGCTGATAGGGCACGCCCGCGTCGGCGAGCGCCTGTTCGTAGATCTCCGACTGCGAGTTCGTACGGAAGAGGATCGCGATCTCGCTGGCGGGGACGCCGTCGGCCAGGAGGGCACGGATGCGGCGGGCGGCGCCTTCGGCCTCGGCCGGCTCGTCCGCGTACTCCGTGTAGACCGGCTCGGTGCCGGGCTCGCGCTGGGAGATCAGCTCCAGGCGGTGGTCGGCGGCGCGGCCGCGGGCCTGGGACAGCAGGCCGTTGGCGAGATGGACCACCTGGGGGGTGGAGCGGTAGTCACGGACCAGTTTGACGACCGTCGCCCCGGGGTGGCGGGTGCGGAAGTTCAGCAGGTGGTCGGGGGTCGCGCCGGTGAAGGAGTAGATCGTCTGGCTGGCGTCGCCGACCACGCACAGGTTGTCCCGCTCGCCGAGCCACAGCTCCAGGAGGCGCTGCTGGAGCGGGCTCACGTCCTGGTACTCGTCCACCACGAAGTGCTGGTACTGGGATCGGACCTGCTCGGCGATGTCGTGCCGGTCCTGGAGGATGCCGACGGCGAGCAGCAGCACGTCCTCGAAGTCGATGACGGCGCGGTCGCGCTTGAGGTCCTCGTACGCGGCGTAGAGCTGGGCGATCTCGGCCGGGTCGCGCGGGACGTCGCGGCCCGACTTCGCGGCCGCGGCCGCGTAGTCCGAGGGGACGGTCTGGGTGACCTTGGACCACTCGATCTCGCTGGTGAGGTCGCGCAGCTCATTGCGGTCGAGGCGGATGCGGCAGGCGGCGGCCGCGTCCGCGACGAGCTTGATCTTGCGGTCGACGATCCGGGGCAGCGGGCCACCGACTGCTTTCGGCCAGAAGAACTGGAGCTGGCGCAGGGCCGCGGAGTGGAACGTCCGGGCCTGGACGCCGGAGGCACCGAGCTGGCGGAGGCGGCCGCGCATCTCGCCCGCGGCGCGATTGGTGAAGGTGACGGCCAGCACACTGGCGGGCTGCAGCATTCCGGCGCGCACCCCATAGGCGATCCGGTGCGTGATCGCGCGGGTCTTGCCGGTGCCCGCGCCCGCCAGGACGCACACCGGCCCGTGCAGGGCGGTGGCGACCTCGCGCTGCTCCGGGTCGAGCCCGTCGAGCACCGCGTCAGGGGAGTCCGGGACCTGCGGGAAGAGGGTGGAGTGCGTTGCTGATGTCACCCAGCCAGCTTGCCAGGTCGCAAGGGGCGGACGAGCCGGTTGTCCACAGGGGGACGTCACCGGTCGTACTAATGCGGGAATGGTGGCCGGGTCGCGTACGTTCGACCCATTGCGATGACGCACCCCGAGCAACGAAGGAGCACACGAGACATGCCGGGCACTGTGACGATGTACAGCACCACATGGTGCGGCTACTGCCGCCGCCTCAAGGGCCAGATGGACCGTGAGGGCATCGCGTACACCGAGGTCAACATCGAGCACGACCCGGACTCCGCGGCCTTCGTCGAGAAGGCGAACGGCGGAAACCAGACGGTTCCCACCGTTCTCTTCCCGGACGGCTCGACGCTCACGAACCCCTCGCTGGCGCAGGTCAAGCAGAAGCTGGCCGTCTGAGCGGCTTAGCCGACGGTCCCCGGCTTCGGCAGGGGCTTGCCGTACCAGAGCTCGATCAGCCGGGCCGCAATCGAGATTCCGTAGGGAGGCAGGACCTCCCCGGACTCGAATGCGGCCCGCAGCTCTTCCCGGGAGAACCAGCGGGCCTCGTGGATCTCCTCGCCGTCGACGTTGATCTCCGATGAGGTGGCGTCGGCCATGAAGCCCAGCATCAGGCTGGACGGGAAGGGCCAGGGCTGGCTCGCGACGTACTCGACGTCGCCGACCGTGACACCCGCCTCTTCGAAGACCTCGCGCCGCACCGACTGCTCGATGGACTCCCCCGGCTCGACGAAGCCCGCGAGGGTGGAGAAGCGTCCCTCGGGCCAGTGCATCTGGCGGCCGAGGAGGATGCGGTCCTCGCTGTCCCTGACCGCCATGATCACGGCGGGGTCCGTGCGCGGGTAGTGCTCGGCGCCGCAGGCCTGGCAGCGGCGGATGTGGCCGGCCGCCGCGATGATCGTGCGCTCGCCGCAGCGCGAGCAGAAGCGGTGCAGCCGCTGCCAGTTCTCCAGGGCGACGGCATGCACCATCAGGCCCGCGTCCCTGGGCGAGAGCAGAAGCCCCGCCTCGCGCAGTCCGGCCGGGCGCGCCGACTGGTCCATGCGGCCCGGCAGGGTGTCCTTCTGGAGCGCGAAGTAGCTGACGCCGTCGTCGTCCGTGCCCAGGAAGTAGCGGTGCTCCTCGGTGAGGGGCGCTTCAAAGGACGGCGTCATCACCAGTTCGGTGTCGCCCTCGGGCGTCTCGTCGATGAGCACCTGGCCGCCGGAGACCACGAAGACCCGGGTCGTGGGATGGCTCCAGGCGGCGGCCAGCCACGCCTCGTCCATGCGGTGGTGCGCCGCGCGGTCGATGCCGCTCGGCGCGGTCAGCGAGACGGGCCGGTCTGCGGTGCGGTCGGTCCAGGTGGTCACAGGTGCTTCCAACTCCCCCGATGGATTGGGTGGTGCGGCGGGACGGGTGCGGCGGGCCGGCGGCTGTCAGTGTGCATCGCGCCAGTTCTCCGCAAGGTCGCCCCACAGGTAAGCGGTCGTCTCGACGCCCTTGAGCAGCAGGTCGATCTCGACCTTCTCGTTCGGCGCGTGCCAGCCGTCGGAGGGGACGGAGATGCCGAGGAAGAGCACGGGCGCGCCGAGGACGTCCTGGAGGTCGGCGGCCGGGCCCGAGCCGCCCTCGCGCGTGAAGCGGATCTTCTGCTCGAAGGCGCGGCCCATCGCGCGCACGACGGACTGCAGGGCGGGGTGGTCGAGCGGGGTCAGGCACGGGCGCGTGGCGGCGGCGAAGGTGACCGTGTGGCGGATGCCGGCGGGGACGCGGTCGGCGACCCAGGCGCGCACGGCCTTCTCCACGCGGTCGGGGTCCTGGCCGGCGACCAACCGGAAGGACAGCTTCACCAGGGCGGACGACGGGATGATCGTCTTGCTGCCCACTCCCTGATAGCCGCCACCGATGCCGTTGACCTCGGCGGTGGGGCGGGCCCAGATGCGCTCCAGGGTGGTGTGCCCGGCCTCGCCCCGGGTGCCGTGCGACTTGGCCGCGCTCAGCCAGCGCCCCTCGTCGAAGGGCAGCTCGGCGAAGAGTTCGCGCTCGCGGTCGGTGAGCTCGACGATGCCTTCGTAGAAGCCGGGGATCGCCACGCGCGCGTGCTCGTCGTGGAGTGCGGCGACGAGGCGGGCGACCTCGGTGGCGGGATTCGGCACGGCGCCGCCGAAGGAGCCGGAGTGGATGTCCTGGTCGGGGCCGTACAGCTGGATCTCGCACTCGGCGAGGCCGCGCATGCCCGTGCAGACGGTCGGGGTGTCCTCCGACCACATGCCGGTGTCCGAGACGATCACCGCGTCGGCGGCGATGCGGTCCTTGTGGGCCTCGACGAGTGCCCGGAAGTGCGGGGAGCCGGACTCCTCCTCGCCCTCGACGAGCAGCTTGAGGTTGACCGCGGGTGCCGTGCGGCCGGTGGCGGCGAGGTGGGCCCGGACGCCGAGGGTGTGGAAGAACACCTGGCCCTTGTCGTCGGCGGCCCCGCGCGCGTGGAGGCGCTTGCCCTGAATGACGGGCTCGAAGGGGTCCGTGTGCCAGCCGTCCTCGCGGGCCGCGGGCTGGACGTCGTGGTGGCCGTAGACGAGCACGGTGGGTGCCTGCGGGTCGTCGGAGGGCCACTCGGCGAAGACGGCGGGCGCACCGGGCGTCTCCCAGACCTCCGCGGTCGGGAAGCCGGTCTTCTTGAGCGCTGTGGCGAGCCAGTCCGCGCTGCGGCGCACGTCCCCGGCGTGGTCGGGCTGGGCCGACACGGACGGGATGCGCAGCCACTCGGCGAGGTCGTCGAGGAAGGCGGCGCGGTGGTTCTCGATGTACGTGCGGACGGCGTTGTCCGGTGTCTCGCTCATGGTCACGAGCCTATCCGCCATCCGGGGCGGGCTCGTCCGGCGGCTCGTCACCCGGGACGCCTGCCGGTTCCTCCAGCAGGAGGCGTTCCAGCCGGTCGCGGCCCGGCAGGTCCCTCGGGCGGGCGACCTCCCCGCTGCGTACGTAGAGGAAGGCGGCCTTCACCGACTCCAGGGGGACGCCCTGCTGCTCGGCCCAGGCGAGGCGGTAGACGGCGAGCTGGAGGGGGTCGGCGGTGCGGGTGCGGCTGGTCTTCCAGTCGACGATCTCGTACGTCGTGTCGGCGCCGTCGCCTTCCTTGTAGACGGCGTCGATGCGGCCCCTGATGACGCGGCCCGCGATCACGAACTGGAAGGGCACCTCGACGCGGTAGGGCGCTCGGTGGGCGTACTCGGTGCGTTCGAAGGCTTCCTTGAGGGCTTCGAGGTCCCGCTCGTCGGCGATCTCGGCCTCGTCGGGTCCGCCGCCGGGCAGCTCCTCCGGGGAGAGCATCGGCAGGGTGAGCTCCTCGAAGCGGGTTTCGATCCAGGCGTGGAAGCGGGTGCCGCGGCGGGCCGCGGGCTGCGGCGGGCGCGGCATGGGCCGGGCGAGGTCCCGTGCGAAGCCCTCGGGATCGGCGGCCAGGCGCATCAGCTCGGACGCGGTGAGCGAGGGCGGCACGGGCACGTCCCTGACGGCTTCGCGGGCACGCAGGAGCTCTCCGGTCAGGGCGTCCAGATCGCGGTCCCAGGAGGCGAGGGTGCGGGCCTCCTCCGGAGTGAGGCGGGGGCCGGGCTGCTCCGGGGCGGGGCGGCTGTCCGGGACGCGGTCGGCGGGGTGCGGGCGGGCGTCGGGCGCGGGGGCGGGGTGCGGCACGCGTGCGTGGCCGTCACCGCCCGGTGCGTCCGCGGGGTGCGGGGCCGCCGGGCGCTCGGTGGCCAGCGAGTCCCAGTCCGCCGGGTCGGCGTCGGGGACGCCGAGGTCGTCGTAGGGAGGTTCGTCGTCCTCCGGAGAGGGTGGCCATTCGGGGTCGGCGGCCGGGGGCACGTCGTCGTGCGCCGACGGGTGGGTCTCTTCGTGGGAGCGGGCGGGCTCCGGTGTGCCCTCTCCCGTCAGGCGGTCCAGGTGGGCGAGGACCGTCTGTGCGGCGGCGCGGCGGCGGGCCAGGGAGGCGTCGTCCAGCGGGAGGGGCCATGCCTGGTCGGCGGTCGCCTCGTGGAGCGCGGGGTTCTCCTCGTCCTCGGCCGGCGCGTCCGCCCAGGCCTCGATCTCGCCGTGGCCCGCCGCGCAGTGGTCGTGCAGGGCCTGGAGGAAGTCGGAGGGGCCGCGCGGCTTCTTCTGGGAGGGGCCCCACCAGTGGCCCGAGCCGAGCAGCAGGGAGCGGGGGCGCGTGAACGTCACGTACCCGAGGCGGAGCTCCTCGGTGCGCTGGTGGTCCTTCATCTCTTCGTGGAAGGCCTTCATGCCCTTGGCGTCCCACGTGTCGATGTCGGGCAGCGTGGCCGCGTCGCCCCGCAGCTCGTGCGGGACCACCTTGGCCTGAGCGGTCCACTTCTCGCGGCCCTGGGCGCTGGGAAAGGTGCCGTTGACCAGGCCGGGGACGGCGACGACGTCCCACTCCAGGCCTTTGGACTTGTGGGCGGTGAGCACCTTGACGGTGTTCTCGCCGCCCGGCAGGGCGTTGTCGAGACCCTTCTCGTACTGGGCGGCGGTGCGCAGGAAGCCGAGGAAGGCGAGGAGCGACGCGCCGCTGTCGTTGGCGGCGAAGGAGGCGGCGACGTCCAGGAAGTTGGAGAGGGTCTCGCGGCGGCGGGCCGCCAGGGCGCCCGGTGACGCGGAGAGCTCCACCTCCAGGCCGGTCACGGCGAGCACGCGGTGCAGCACGTCCATCAGCGGGTCGGCCAGTGACCGGCGCAGCTCGCGCAGTTCCGCGGCGAGCCGGGCGAAGCGCACCCTGGCCTCCGCCGAGAAGGGCAGCCCGTCGTCCGCTCCGGAGGCGGCGTTCGGGTCGAGGGGGGACTCCAGGAACGTGTCCAGCGCGTCCGCGAGCGATATCACCTCGGCCGGGTCGACGCCCTCGACGGCTTCGGCGAGGCGGCGGTCCGGGTCGTCGGGGGCGGCGTGCCCGGGGCGGACGAGGAGGCGGGCCCTGCGGCCCAGGAGGGCGAGGTCGCGGGCGCCGATGCGCCAGCGCGGGCCGGTCAGGAGCCGCACCAGGGAGGCGTTGGCCCCCGGGTCCTGGAGGACTTCGCAGACGGCGACGAGGTCGGCGACCTCGGGGAGGTGCAGCAGTCCGGAGAGGCCGACGACCTCCACCGGGATGTCGCGGGCGACCAGCGCGGACTGGATCTCGGCGAAGTCCGTGGCCGTGCGGCACAGGACGGCGATCTCGCCGGGCGCCTTGCCGGTGCGGACGAGGTGGCCGATCGAGTCGGCGAGCCAGTCGATCTCCTCGGCGTGCGTGCGCAGGAGGGCGCAGCGCACCACGCCGTCGCGCTCGGCGCCCGGCGCGGGCCGCAGGGCCTCCACGCCCGCGTGCATGGCGCGCAGGGGCTCCGCGAGGCCGTTGGCGAGGTCGAGGAGGCGGCCGCCGCTGCGGCGGTTCTCGCTGAGCGCGTGGCGGGTGGCGGGGCGGCCGTCCGCGTACGCGAAGTGGTCGGGGAAGTCGTCGAGGTTGGCCACGGAGGCGCCGCGCCAGCCGTAGATGGCCTGGCAGGGGTCGCCGACCGCGGTCACCGGGTGGCCCGTGCCGCCTCCGAAGAGGCCGGACAGGAGGATGCGCTGGGCGACCGACGTGTCCTGGTACTCGTCGAGGAGGACGACGCGGAACTCGTCCCGGAGGATCTCGCCGACCTCCGCGCGGGTGCGGGCCAGCGTCGCGGAGAGGGCGATCTGGTCGCCGAAGTCGAGGAGGTCGCGGGAGCGCTTCGCCGCGCGGTACCGCTCGACGAGCTCGGCCAGTTCGAGCCGGGCCGCGGCCGTCTCGGGGACCTTGCGCAGGTCGGCGTTGGTGAGCTTCACGCCTTCCAGGGCCCGCAGCAGTTCGCCGTCGTACGCGCGGAGCCGCTCGGGCCGCACGAGGTGTTCGGCGAGCTCGCTGTCGAGGGCGAGGAGGTCGCTGACGAGGTCGGGGAAGGAGCGGGTCAGCGCGGGGTAGGGACCGGGCGCCTCGCGCAGCACGCGCGCGGCGAGCTGGAAGCGGGTGGCGTCGGCGAGGAGGCGGGAGGTCGGCTCCAGGCCGATGCGCAGGCCGTGGTCGGTCAGGAGGCGGCCCGCGAAGGCGTGGTACGTGGAGATGACCGGCTCGCCCGGCGGGTTGTCCGGGTCGACCGCGTCGGGGTCGGTGACGCCCGCCCTGATCAGCGCCTGGCGCACGCGCTCGGCGAGCTCTCCCGCCGCCTTGTTCGTGAACGTCAGGCCGAGGACCTGCTCCGGGGCGACCTGGCCGGTGCCGACCAGCCACACCACGCGGGCCGCCATCACCGTCGTCTTGCCCGACCCCGCTCCGGCCACGATCACCTGCGGGGCGGGCGGCGCGGTGATGCAGGCCGTCTGCTCCGGGGTGAACGGGATGCCGAGGAGCTCTTTGAGCTGCTCGGGGTCGGTGATGCGAGGTGACACGTCAGAGAGGCTAGCGGTGGCCACTGACAACCGGGGCGGACCCGGATGCGAGCGGCCACCGTCCGCTCTAGGGAGGCGTGGGGTCAGGAACCCGCGGCCAGCTTCTTCGGGTCGACGACCTCACTGGCCGGCGGGGCCTTGACCTCGACGCTCTTGCCGTAGTCGCTGAACGTCACGGTTCCGGGGCCGTCGCTGCCCTTGTTCACGACCTTCAGGAAGTACGGCTTGCCCTCCAGGGCGACGTAGAAGGTGGTGGTCTCGTCGCCCTTCTTGCGCGTCAGGACGGCCGCCTTCGCGCCGCCGACCTCGGCGTCGTCCTCACGCTTCAGCTTCTTGAGGTTCTTGTTGCTGAACATGTCGTCCGGGTTGCAGACGGCCTTGCCGCCCTTGTTGGGCTGCTTCACCCAGCGGCCCTTGAGGAGCTCGGCGGTGGCGCCGCCGCCGGTGGCCTCCCAGAACTTGTCGTCACCCTTGGAGTAGGAGAACTCGCCGGCGGACAGGAACTCGGCCTTCCCCTTCTCGGCCGAGCCCATCGTGCCCTTGCAGTCGCCGGACTCCGCGACCGCGAACTCGATGTCGCTCACCTGGCCGCTCTGCTTCATCTGGCCCTTCATCCGGTAGGACCCGGCGTCCTTGGACGCCTTGGAGGCCTTCTCGGCGATCTTGTCGGCGCTCATGCCGTCGAAGGGGTCCTTGTCGCCGCCGTCGCTGCTGCAGCCCGTGACGCCGATGATGGCAGCGGCACAGGTGACGGCCACTGCCAGGAGCTTCCGGTTGGCTGCCATATACGCGCATCTCCTCGAAAAGGTGCACCTTCAGCCGGTGCACAGGATGTCTTTACGGAGACTTTAGATCGCTCCGGAGGCTGCTATGTGCCCGGGTGACGCGTCGTGACAATCGCCACGGGTGGTGCGGGCGTGCCGGAGTCACTCCACCACGTGGCGGCCCTCCGGGCGTGCGCTGCACGAGGCGCGGAAGGCGCAGTGCGTGCAGTGCTGGCCCGTGGTGGGCGTGAAGCGTTCATCGAGGACCTTGCCGGCGGCCGTCGCGAGGAGGTCGCCGATCCATTCTCCGGAGAGCGCCTCCTGGGCCTGCACCTTCGGGAGGGTCTCGCCGCCGTTCTTCTTGGCGGCGCCCTGGCGCAGCTGCACCAGTTCGGCGCCGCCGGGTTCGGGACGTACTCCTTCGAAGAGTTCGTCCGCAGCACCCTCGCGGATCGCCAGCTGGTAGACGGCGAGCTGCGGATGGCGGGCGACCTCGGCGGCGGTCGGGGACTGCTTGCCGGTCTTGAAGTCGACTACGTAGGCACGGCCTTCGGCGTCCTGTTCGATGCGGTCCATGGAGCCGCGTACGCGTACTTCGTAGGGACCGGCTTCCAGGGTCACGTCGAAGCCGTGCTCGCTGGCGACGGGGGTGCGGCTCGCGCGGTCCATCACATGCCACTGGAGGAAGCGCTCCAGCGCCACGCGCGCGTGCTCCTTCTCCTGCGCCGACTTCCAGGGCGCGTCGAACGCGAGCGCGTCCCACACCGAGTCGAGGCGTTCCATCAGGACGGCGAGGTCGGCGGGGGTGCGTCCGGAGGCCACCTCGTCGGCCAGGACGTGCACCACGTTGCCGAAGCCCTGGGCGGCGGTCGCGGGTGCGTCGGCCTTCACCTCGCGGCCGAGGAACCACTGCAGGGAGCAGGTGTTGGCGAGCTGGTCGAGGGCGCTTCCGGAGAGCACGACGGGCTTGTCGCGGTCCCGCAGGGGGACCTCGCTAGCCGTCGGCTCGTACATGCCCCACCAGCGGTAGGGGTGTGCGGCCGGCACCAGCGGACGGCCGTCGGCGTCGCTGAGCGCGGCGAGGCGGGCCAGGCGCTGGGCCGCAGCCTCGCGCAGGGTGTCGGAGACCCGCGGGTCGACGGTGGTGGCGCGCAGCTCGGCGACGAGGGCGGCGACGGACAGGGGGCGGCGCGGGCGGCCCGTTATGTCCTTCGGTTCGACGCCGAGTTCGGTGAGGAAGCGGGACGGCTGGTCGCCGTCGTCCGCCGGGGCCTTCACGGCGGTCACGACGAGGCGTTCACGCGCGCGCGTGGCGGCCACGTAGAACAAGCGGCGCTCTTCGGAGAGGAGCGCTCCGGGGCTGAGCGGTTCGGCGAGGCCGTCCCGGCCGATGCGGTCGGCCTCCAGGAGGGAACCGCGGCGGCGCAGGTCGGGCCAGAGGCCCTCCTGGACGCCCGCGACCACGACGAGCCGCCACTCCAGGCCCTTGGAGCGGTGCGCCGTCATCAGGCGTACGGCGTCGGGGCGTGCCGCCCGGCGCGTGAGGGTGTCCGCGGCGATGTCCTGCGCCTCGGTCTCCTCCAGGAAGTTGAGGGCACCGCGTCCGCCCGTGCGCTCCTCCGCGCGGGCCGCCGCGGCGAACAGGGCGCACACCGCGTCGAGGTCGCGGTCGGCGTTGCGGCCGGCCGCGCCGCCGCGGCGCGCGGTGCGCTCCAGGCGCCTTGGCCACGGCGTGCCGTCCCACAGCTCCCACAGCGCCTCCTCGGCGGTGCCGCCGCCCGCGAGGCGCTCACGGGCCTTGCGGAGCAGCGCGCCGAGCCGCTGGGCGCCGCGGGCGTACGTCGGATCGTGTGCGACGAGCCGCTCCGGCTCGGCGAGGGCGCGGGCCAGGAGTTCGTCGGAGGGCGGCGGCAGGTGGTTGCCCGCCGCGCGCTCCTCCTCGCGCAGGGCGCGGCCCAGGCGGCGCAGGTCGGCGGCGTCCATGCCGGCCAGGGGCGAGGTGAGGAGGGCGAGGGCGGTCTCGGTGTCGAGCCAGCTGGGGGCGGCTGATTCGGGGTTGGGGGTGGTGGCTTCGGGAGCGGCGGCTTCCGGAGCGGCGGCTTCGGGAGCGGCGGCTTCCGGAGCGGCGGCTTCGGGGGCGACCGCACCGGAGGCAGTGCTCTCAGCGGTCTCTTCGGAGAGCGCGACTACGGAGGTGTCCGCCCCAGTTCCGCCCGCCTCAGTTCCCTCAGCCCCAAGCCCCTCCGCCTCAGTTCCGTCCGCCTCAGAGACGTTCCCTCCGGAAACCCCCGCCTCACGCTCCTCCACCCCAGAGGGCTCCCCCCCGGACTCCGGCTCACCCCCAGAAGCCTCCGCGTCGACCGCCGTCGCCACCACCCGAAGCGCCGTCAGGAGCGGTGTCACCGCCGGCTCGTGGCGCAGCGCGATGTCGTCGCCGTCGATCTCCAGGGGGACACCGGCCGCGCTGAGGCTGCGGCGGACCGCGGGGATCGTGCGGGCGCCGGCGCGGACCAGGACCGCCATCTCTCCCCAGGGGACGCCGTCCTCCAGGTGCGCGCGGCGCAGGATGTCCGCGATGTTGTCGAGCTCCGTACCGGCCGTCGGGTACGTGTACACCTCGACGCCGCCGCCGTCCCTGACCGGCGACAGTTCCCGGTGGGCCCGTACCTTCTCGGCGGGCAGCCGGGTCAGCGGCATGCGCCGGGTGAGCAGCCGGGTGGCAGCGAGGAGACCCGCGCCCGACCTGCGGGACGTCGTCAGGACCTCGACCGGCGCCGGGCTGCCGTCGGCGCGCGGGAAGTCGTGCGGGAACTCCAGGATGCCGTTCACATCGGCGCCCCGGAAGGTGTAGATCGACTGGTCGGGGTCGCCGAAGGCGACGAGCGTGCGGCCGCCGCCGGCCAGCGCGTGCAGCAGCCGTACCTGGGCGGGGTCGGTGTCCTGGTACTCGTCCACGAAGACCGCGTCGTACCGCGCGCCGAGCTCGCGCGCCACCTCGGGGCGGCGCGCGAGCAGCACCGCGCGGTGCACCAGTTCCGCGTAGTCGAGCACTCCTTGCAGGTCGAGTACGTCCAGGTACTCGGCGAGGAAGGCCGCCGCCGCGCCCCAGTCGGGCCGGCCGCTGCGGCGGGCGAAGGCCTCCAGGGCGTCAGGGCCGAGGCCCAGCTCACGGCTGCGGGCGAGCACGGCACGGACCTCGTCGGCGAAGCCCCGGGTGGTGAGGCAGGCGCGCAGCTCGTCCGGCCAGCGGATGTGCCCGCGGCCCTCCTGCGCGAGGTCGATCTGGCCGGCGAGCAGTTCACGTACCGCCACGTCCTGTTCGGGTCCCGACAGGAGCCGCAGCGGCTCCACGAACAGCTCGGCGTCCTGGTGGGCGCGGACAAGGGCGTAGCAGAAGGAGTGGAACGTGGTGGCCTGCGGGGCACGCGCCGCCCCGATGCGCAGCGCCATGCGGTCGCGCAGCTCCACCGCGGCCTTGCGGCTGAAGGTGAGGACCAGGATCCGCGCGGGGTCCCCGCCCCGGGCGACCCGCGCGGCGACGGCCTCCACAAGGGTGGTCGTCTTGCCCGTGCCGGGCCCCGCCAGGACCAGCAGCGGACCCCCCTTGTGGTCAACCACACGCCGCTGACCTGCGTCCAAGCGAGGGGGGTCCGACGGAGTCGGCGGTGTACGCACCAGTCGGTAGGCATCCCGGGTCCCCTGTCGCACCTGGTGGTGCGGCGGGTGCCCGATGTGCCGAGTGGAAGAAGGGGAGCTCACGTGGGTCGCCGGTCCTGGTGGGTGTGCTGGTCGAAGAGCGGCTGCGCGATGGCCGCGGGGTGAAGGGGATGCGTGCTGTCGACGCTACGCCAGTGGGCGCGGAGGACGCGTGGCTTCCCCCGTACGGGCCATCGGTCCCCCGCCGGTCCGCCGGATGCCGGAAGCTGTCAGGTGTGAGCTCCCGCGCCGCCCGCCCGGCCGTCCGCGCCGCCCGCCCCGCCGTCCCACCGGGCCCGCCGCATGTCGAGCTTCGGAACGTGCCCCTGGGCGGTGCGCGACGCCCGGCGCAGCGGAGTGCCCTCCTCGCGGTACCGCTCCAGGGCACGCAGTTCGTGGCCCGCCAGCAGCACGCCGTCCGAGCGCACCACGCGCCACCACGGAACGCCTCCTCCGTAGAGGGCCATCACGCGTCCGACCTGTCGTGGGCCGCCCTCCTCCAGCCACTCGGCGACGTCCCCGTAGGTCATCACCCGACCCGGAGGGATCAGCTCCGCGACCTCCAGGACCCGTTCCGCGTACTCCGGCAACTCGCTCATCCGGACCATCCTGCCGTACCCCACCGACATGGTGACGGGCTCGGCACAGAGCGTGCCCCGGCCCGCGCGACGGGGCGCAAAGTGTCGTTTCGTGACCACTTCGCAGCCTTGCGTTGCCCCCTGATGCCTCCCTCCCGGACCGAGACATGCCACCATCGTGCGGGCGGTGACTGGTGATACGAGATCAAGAAGAGACGACGGAGCGGCAGGGCGTGCATCCCGATGAGAAGGCGGGCACCTCTGCGTCCGAGTCGCGCCCGGACACCGGTGAGCACCCCCTGAACAGCGAAAAGAACGAGAAGCAAGGCGTCGGGGACGACCTCGCGCAGGGCGCGGGCTGCTCCGACGACGGGGCCCACGCCGACCGTGTCGCCGGCGACGAGCCGCTCCTCGCCGCGCGCGTGCACCGCCCCTCGGACCTCATGCGGCTCCTCGTCGGCGTCCTCGCCATCGCGGTGCTGCTGGCCATCGCCGCGTTCGCACATGGCACGACGTCCGGGCTCGAACAGGACATCGACAAGGGCACCGAGCAGGCGCCCGATCTGTTGATCAAGGTCGCGGGACTGGTCGCCAGCATCGGTGTGCTGCTCGTCCCCGTCGCCTTCGCGATCGAGCGGCTGATCAAACGGGACGGGCTCCGCATCGCGGACGGCGTGCTGGCGGCCGTGCTCGCGCACGGTGTGACGCTGGCCACCGACCTCTGGGTCGCGAAGGCCGCCCCCGGCTCCATCCAGGACGCGCTGACCAAGCCGTCCCCGGCCGACCTCCACGCGTTCACCGATCCGGTGCACGGCTACCTCGCGCCCGTCATCGCGTACATGACGGCCGTCGGCATGTCCCGCAGACCGCGCTGGCGCCTGGTGCTCTTCGTGGTGCTGCTGCTCGACGCGTTCACGATGCTCGTCACCGGCTACACGACGCCGTTCTCGATCATCCTCACGGTGCTCATCGGCTGGGCCGTGGCGTACGGAACGCTCTACGCGGTCGGCTCGCCGAACGTACGGCCGACCGGCCAGACCCTGCTCGTGGGCCTGCGGCACGTCGGCTTCCACCCGGTGAGCGCCGCCCGCGAGGACGCCGCGGACAGCGAGCACGGCGACCGCGGCCGCCGCTATTTCGTCACCCTGGAGGACGGCCCGCCCCTCGACGTCACGGTCATCGACCGCGAGCAGCAGGCGCAGGGCTTCTTCTACCGCGTCTGGCGCAGGCTCACCCTGCGGGGCATCACCCAGCGGCGCAGCCTGCAGTCGCTGCGCCAGGCCCTGGAGCAGGAGGCCCTGCTCGCGTACGCGGCCATCGCGGCCGGGGCGAACGCGCCCAAGCTGATCGCCACCTCCGAGCTCGGCCCCGACGCCGTGATGCTCGTCTACGAGCACACGGGCGGCCGCACCCTCGACTCGCTGCCGGACGAGGCCGTCACCGACGAACTGCTGTGCGACACCTGGCGGCAGGTGCAGGCGCTGCAATCACGCCGTATCGCGCACCGCAGACTCGCGGGCGACGCGATTCTGGTGGATCGTTCCGGCACCGTGATCCTCACGGACCTGCGGGGCGGTGAGATCGCCGCGGGCGACCTGGTCCTGCGCATCGACATCGCCCAGCTCCTGACCGCCCTCGGCCTGCGGGTGGGCGCCGAGCGCGCGGTCGCCGCCGCCGTCGAGGTCCTCGGCCCGGACGCGGTGGCCGACTGCCTGCCGCTGCTGCAGCCCATCGCCCTCACCCGCTCCACCCGCTCCACCCTGGCCAGGCTGGCCCGGGAACGGTCCCAGCGCGAGCGTGAGGCCGTCCTGGAGGCCTCCCGCAAGTCCCGGCAGAGCGTGCGCGCCGAGGTGGCCGGGGACGGCCGCACGGACAAGCAGTCCTCGAAGCAGGAGAAGCAGGCGGCCAAGCAGGAGCGGCAGGCCGAGAAACAGGCCATAGACGACGCCCTGGAGCAGGCCCGCGAGGAGGATCTGCTCACCCAGATCCGCCACCAGGTGCTGCTCATCCGCCCGACGGCGCCGGTCGAGCCGGCGCAGCTGGAGCGGATCAGGCCGCGCACGCTGATCAGCTTCATCGCCGGTGCCATCGGCGCCTACTTCCTGCTGTCGCAGCTCACCCACGTCGAATTCGGCACGCTCTTCCAGGAGGCGGAGTGGGGCTGGGTGGCGGCGGCCGTCGGTTTCTCCGCGCTGAGCTACTTCGCCGCCGCGATGAGCCTGCTCGGCTTCGTGCCGGAGCGGGTGCCGTTCCTGCGGGCGGTGGCGGCGCAGGTCGCCGGGTCGTTCGTGAAGATCGTGGCGCCCGCGGCGGTCGGCGGTGTCGCGCTGAACACCCGGTTCCTCCAGCGGTCCGGGGTGCGCTCGGGGCTCGCGGTGGCGAGCGTCGGCGCCTCGCAGCTCTTCGGACTCGGCTCGCACATCCTGCTGCTGCTGATCTTCGGCTATCTGACGGGTACGGAGAAGACGCCGTCGTTCACGCCGTCCCGCACCGTCATCGCCGGTCTGCTGTCGGTCGCGGTGCTCGTCCTCGTGGTGACCGCCATCCCGTTCCTGCGGAAATTCGTCGTCACGCGCGTGCGGTCGCTTTTCGCCGGTGTCGTGCCGCGCATGCTGGACGTGCTGCAGCGGCCGCAGAAGCTGCTCACCGGCATCGGCGGGATGCTGCTGCTCACCCTGATGTTCGTGCTCTGCCTGGACGCCTCGGTGCGGGCCTTCGGCAACGAACAGATGACGTCGCTGAGCCTCGCGAGCGTCGCGGTCGTCTTCCTCGCGGGCAATGCCCTGGGCTCGGCGGCGCCGACGCCCGGCGGTGTGGGCGCGGTCGAGGCGACGCTGACACTCGGCCTGATCGCGGTGGGTGTGCCCAAGGACGTGGCGGCGCCCGCGGTGCTGCTCTACCGGCTCCTGACGCTGTGGCTGCCGGTGCTTCCGGGGTGGCTGTTCTTCAACCACCTGACAAGGAAGGGGCTGCTCTGAGCCCCGGGCCCTGTGGCCGATTTCTCACCCACACGGCCCGCGCCCCGAGCGTCCCGCCTGCTCCCCCTTCAGGATGAGCACATGCCCACACACCAACCGCGCGCCACCGCGCTGGCCGCCGCCACCTTGCTGCTGTCCGCCACGCTCGCGGCGTGCGGCGGCAGCGACTCCAAGGACGAGGACCTGTCCGCTCAGAAGCTGAGCTGGAAGGACTGTCCCGCGCCCGCCGCCTCCGAGGGCGGCGGCGACGCCCCGTCCCCGCTGCCGGGCGGCGCGAAGTGGCAGTGCGCCACCATGAAGGCGCCTCTCGACTGGGCGAAGCCCAAGGGCGACACGGTCGACATCGCGCTGATCAAGGCGGCCGCCGGCGGTGACAAGGGGGACCGCATCGGCTCCCTCGTCTTCAACTTCGGCGGCCCGGGCGGCTCGGGCATCACCACGCTGCCCGCCTTCGGAGACGAGTACGCCAAGCTGCGCACCCGCTACGACCTGGTGAGCTTCGATCCGCGCGGCGTCGGCCGCAGCGCGGGCATCGAGTGCGAGGACGACGACAAGCTCGACACGTACTTCCAGCAGGACTCCACGCCCGACGACGAGGCCGAGAAGAAGAAGCTCGTCGACAACGTCAAGGCGTTCAACAGCGGCTGCGAGAAGAACGCCGGCGACACCCTCGCGCACGTCCGCACCACCGACGCGGCCCGCGACATGGACCTGATGCGCCAGGTCCTCGGCGACGACAAGCTGCACTACTTCGGCATCTCGTACGGCACCGAACTCGGCGGGGTCTACGCACACTTGTTCCCGAAGAAGGTGGGGCGGGCCGTCTTCGACGCGGTCGTCGACCCCACCGAGACCGCCGAACAGGGCTCGCGCGGCCAGGCCGAGGGGTTCCAGCTCGCGCTCGACAACTTCGCGAAGGACTGCACGTCGCAGGAGGCGGACTGCCCGGTCGGCGACACCGAGCAGGACGTCAAGGACCGGATCGCGAAGCTCCTGAAGGACCTGGACAAGAAGCCGATCACCGGCCTGCCGCCGCGCGAACTGACGCAGACCGCCGCGACCAACGGCATCGCGCAGTCCCTGTACTCCAAAGACTTCTGGCCCTACCTCACGCAGGGCCTCGAAGAGGCCTACGAGGGCGACGGCAAGATCCTGATGGCGCTCTCCGACTCGATGAACGGACGCAACGAGGACGGCGAGTACAGCAACATCCAGTCCGCAAACGTCTCCATCAACTGTGCCGACGACAAGGCGCGTTACAGCACGGAGTACGTCGAGAAGAAGCTCCCCGAGTTCCGGAAGGCCTCACCGCTGTTCGGTGACTATCTGGCGTGGGGCATGGTCGGGTGCACCGACTGGGCGGTCGAGGGCCAGGCCGACCACCCCGACGTGAGCGCCGAGGGCGCGCCGCCCATCGTCGTCATCGGCAACACCGGCGACCCGGCCACACCGTACGAGGGCGCCCGCAAGATGGCGCGGGCGCTCGGCAAGGGAGTCGGCGTCGAGCTGACGTACAAGGGCCAGGGCCACGGGGCGTACGACAGCAAGAACAAGTGCGTGCGGGACGCCGTGGACGGCTATCTGCTGGAGGGGAAGGTTCCGAAGGCGGGGACGGTCTGCTCCTGACCGCCCCGAAGCGCTGTCGGAACCGCCCCGAACCGCTGTCGGAGGCCCCGCCTACTATGGCCTGAACTGTCTTCCGAGGGGGGAAGCGCTTCTATGCAGCGTTTTGTACGGTCCGCGGCCATGGCCGCCGCGGGAGTGCTGGTGGCGGGCCTGGCCGCCGGCTGTGGCTCGTCCGACGACAGCGGGGACGGGAGCGACGGGAAGAACCCTTCGGCGAGCGCTCCCGAACCGCGGCCGAAGCCGGATCCCTCCTCGCCCCTGCCCGCCTCGCTGACCTCCCAGAAGCTGGACTGGAGCCGCTGCAAGGCACCCGAGGGAGGCAGCGCGCCGGGCGCCGAGTGGCAGTGCTCGACGCTCAAGGTGCCGTTGGACTACAACAAGCCGGACGCCGAGACCATCGGGATCGCCCTGATCCGCGCCAGGAGCACGGGCAAGGGCGACCGCATCGGCTCCCTCCTCTTCAACTTCGGCGGTCCCGGCGGCTCGGGCGTCTCCGGGCTCCCGTCCTTCGCCGACTCGTACGACGCGCTGCGCGAGCGGTACGACCTGGTGAGCTTCGACCCGCGCGGGGTCGCGGCGAGCGAGGGCGTGCGCTGCCGTGACGACAGGGCGACGCAGGCCGCCGAGAAGAAGGTCGACCTCACGCCGGACTCCGCGGCCGAAAAGGAGGCGTACTTCAAGGACGCCGCGGACTTCGGCGCGGGCTGCGAGCGCGGCTCGAAGAAGCTCATCGGGCACATCTCGACCGACGACGCCGCCCGCGACATGGACGTCATGCGCCAGGTCCTCGGCGACGACAAGCTGCACTACTTCGGTGTCTCGTACGGCACCGAACTCGGCGGCGTGTACGCACACTTGTTCCCGAAGAGGGTGGGCCGGGCCGTCTTCGACGCGGTCGTCGACCCGAGCGCGGACCCGATCGGCCACGCGGAGAACCAGGCGCGGGGCTTCCAGCGCGCCCTCGACAACTACTTCAAGTCCCGCGGCGAGGACCCGAAGGCGGGCTCCGCGAAGATAGAGAAGCTCTTCGACCGCCTGGACGCCGAGCCGATGCGCACCTCGGGCGACCGGAAGCTCACCGAGTCCCTCGCGCACACCGGCATCCTGGTCACCCTCTACAGCAAGCAGACCTGGCCCGCGCTGACCCGCGGCCTGGAGGACGCCGAGAAGGGCGACGGCTCGACCCTGCTCCAGCTCGCCGACGCGTACAACGAACGTGACGCTTCTGGGCGTTACAGCACGCAGAGCCACTCCCAGCGGGCGATCTCCTGCCTGGACGCCAAGGTGCGGACCACTCCGGAAGAGGCGGAGAAGCGCCTGGACCGGTTCCGGGAGATATCGCCGGTCTTCGGGGAGTTCCTGGGCTGGGACACGGCGGGCTGGTGCCACGAGTGGCCGGTGGCCGGGCTGCACGACTCCCCCGAGGTGAGCGCGCCCGGCGCCGCTCCCATCCTCGTCGTCGGCAACACCGGTGACCCGGCCACTCCCTACGAAGGTGCCCGCAAGATGGCGGACGAGCTCGGCAAGGGCGTCGGCGTCCACCTGACCTGGAAGGGCGAGGGCCACGGGGCGTACGGCAACGGCAGCGACTGCGTGGACGGCGCGATCGACACGTATCTGCTGGACGGCAAGGCGCCGAAGGACGGCAAGGTCTGCTCATGAAGAAAGGCCCCGCTCACCGAAGGTGAGCGGGGCCTCTTCAGCAGGTCAGTAGACCGGCTTCTCCGGCTCGATCTGGTGGACCCAGCCGATCACGCCGCCGCCCACGTGCACCGCGTCCGCGAAGCCCGCGGACTTCAGCACCGCGAGGACTTCCGCACTGCGGACACCCGTCTTGCAGTGCAAGACGATCTTCTTGTCCTGCGGCAGGTCCTGGAGGGCGGTGCCCATGAGGAACTCGTTCTTCGGGATCAGCTTGGCGCCGGGGATCGAGACGATCTCGTACTCGTTCTGCTCGCGGACGTCGATGATCTCGATCTTTTCGTCCGCGTCGATCCACTCCTTGAGCTGCTTGGGAGTGATCGTCGAACCGGCCGCCGCCTCCTGGGCCTCCTCGGACACGACGCCGCAGAAGGCCTCGTAGTCGATGAGCTCGGTGACGGTGGGGTTCTCGCCGCAGACCGCGCAGTCGGGGTCCTTGCGGACCTTGACCTGGCGGTACTGCATCTCCAGGGCGTCGTAGATCATCAGGCGGCCGACGAGCGGCTCGCCGATGCCCGCGAGGAGCTTGATGGCCTCGTTGACCTGGATGGAGCCGATCGACGCGCACAGCACGCCGAGCACGCCGCCCTCGGCGCAGGAGGGGACCATGCCGGGCGGCGGGGGCTCCGGGTAGAGGCAGCGGTAGCACGGGCCGTGCTCGCTCCAGAAGACGGACGCCTGGCCGTCGAAGCGGTAGATGGAGCCCCACACGTACGGCTTGTTGAGCAGCACGCACGCGTCGTTGACCAGGTAACGGGTCGCGAAGTTGTCGGTGCCGTCGACGATCAGGTCGTACTGGCTGAAGATGTCCATCACGTTGTCGGCCTCGAGCCGCTCTTCGTGCAGGACCACGTTCACGTACGGGTTGATGCCGAGGACCGAGTCCTTCGCGGACTCCGCCTTGGAGCGGCCGATGTCCGCCTGGCTGTGGATGATCTGGCGCTGCAGGTTGGACTCGTCGACCTCGTCGAACTCGACGATGCCGAGCGTGCCGACACCGGCCGCGGCCAGGTACATCAGCGCCGGCGACCCGAGGCCACCGGCGCCGACACACAGCACCTTGGCGTTCTTCAGCCGCTTCTGCCCGTCCATCCCGACGTCGGGGATGATCAGGTGGCGGGAGTACCTGCGAACCTCATCGACGGTGAGCTCGGATGCGGGCTCGACCAGGGGTGGCAGCGACACGGGGACTCCGTTGGTCGGTAATGCGGAACGGTTGTTCTGCAAGTAACACTGCCACGCCCTTCTTCATTCCGAGACACCTGTTCCGATACGCGAGACGATTTCGTCCCAGTACCCGGGCATGGACTCCCAGGGGTCACCCGGGCCGCCCCCGTCCACCCGGTCCGTGAAGTAGATCGTCGAGGCGCCCTGCCAGCGGGCGATGCGCAGCGCCTCGTCGAGATGTCCGCGCGGCATGCCGTGCACGAAGTGGCAGAAGTGCTCGGGCGGGTAGTCGGCGGTCCACTCGGCCACCTGCGACCAGCGGTAGTCGCTCCAGGGGCCGGCGAAGGTCACCAACTGGTCGCCCGTCTCGGCGTATCCGGGGTACGGGTGGGTGCCGTGGCCCAGCACGATGTGCGCGTCGTCGACCAGGGCGCGCAGGGTCGCGACCGTCCTGCGCACCTCCGGGAGCGCCGCCCGCCCGGTCGGGCAGCGGTCCAGGAGGAAGCCGTCGACCTGGTACCAGTCGAGGTAGCGGTGCGCGTCGGAGACCAGCTCGCCGAAGGAGCGGGCGCCGTACGTCGTGTCGAGGTGGCCGAGTACGCGGACGCCCGCGTTCCGCAGGCGGCCCGCCGCTTCCAGGCAGTGCGGGTCGGGCCGCTCCCCCGGACCGTTCGCCACATTCAGGACAACCCACTTCAAAGGGGTGCCGGGGCGGGCGAGCTGTGACCACTCGACGGGAGCGACGAGCGGGTGGGCGAAGCCGGGGATGCCGAAGCCGATGCGCACCTCGGTGCTCGCGGCGCCCCTTTTGGTCCTGGTCAGATGCGGCATGCGGCCTCCATCCAGATGTCGGCGAGTGACTCTTCGAGGTTGATGCGGGGCCGCCAGCCGAGCCGGTCGCGCGCGGTGCGCACGTCGGCCTGCTGCCAGCTGCCGCAGCCGTCCGGGTAGGGGTACGCGGCGGCGGCCGGCAGCCCGTGCTCCGATTCGCCCCGGGGGTGGCCGATGGATGCCCGCACTGGCACCTGGTCGAGTTCGTGCAGCGCTCCGCCGTACCCCGCGACGCGGGCAAGCACGGCGGCCGCGTCACGCAGACGTACGGCGCGGCCCGCGCCGATGTTCACGACGCCCTGCGCGGCGGAGAGCGAGGCGGCGTGCACGGCGCGCGCCACGTCGCGTACGTCGACGAAGTCCCGCTGCACGCCGAGCCCGCCGAGCTTGAGCTCGCCGTCCCCCGCCTGCATCGCGCGCCGCATGGCCTCCGCGAGCCGCCCGAGGGGCGATCCTGCGGGCGTGCCGGGCCCGGCGGGCGAGAAGACCCGCAGGACGACGGCGTCGAGCCCGGAGCCGAGCACCAGCTCGGTGGCGGCCAGCTTGCTGACTCCGTAGGGACCGCCGGGCCGGGGCACCGCGTCCTCGGCGGTCGACGAGCCCGGCTGGCTCGGCCCGTACTCCGCGCCGCAGCCCAGCTGCACGAGGCGCGCCCCGCAGCCGCTGCGCCGCAGGGCCTCGCAGATGGTGGCGACGGCGACGGTGTTGTGCCGGGTCAGGTCGCGGGCGCCGCCCCTGGTGGCACCGGCGCAGTTGATGACGACGCCCGGGTGCACGGCGTCCAGGAAGCGGGTGAGCGCGCCGGGGCTCCCGCTGGCGAGGTCGAACCGTACGTCCGAGTCGTCGCCGCGGCCGAGTGCGGTGAGCTGCACCGCCGGGTCGGCGAGCAGCCGGTCGGCGACGAACCGGCCGAGGTATCCGTTGGCTCCGATCAGCAGCACCCTCATCGGGCGCCTCCCGGGGTGGCCGCTCGGCGGCGGAGACGGCTGCGGGTGGTCATCTGTCTTTCTCCTTCAGGACGTTGCCGTGGTGCACGGGATCGGGCCCGCGGTGTCGGCCCCGCGGGAGAGTGGTCTGGTGGGTCTGTGGTCCGGGCCGCGGGCGCTGCCTCACGGCGCGTCGTCGTTCGGCGCGTCACGGGAACCGGCGTGGGCGGAGGCCAGGGTCAGGGTCCTGGCCGCGTGGACCAGGAGGACGAGGGCGGCGGCACCGCAGGCGGTGGCCGGTACGACACCGGGGCCCCACGCCTCGACGGCGCGCGTGACGGGCGCGGCCAGCGCGTCGCATCCGGGCAGCCGGCCCGCGAACACCAGCGCCGGCGCGGCCGCTTCAGCGGCACCGGCGGCGCCGAGCAGCAGGGCGGGGGCGCGTACGAAGCCGTGGACGCCGAGCAGCCGCGCGAGCAGCAGCAGCGCTCCGAGGGCGGCGGCACCGGCGAGGGCCGATGCGCCGCCGTCCGCGCTCGTCCCCGTCTTGCCGAGCAGCGCGTACGCCAGCGCGAGCACCGCCACGAGCGCCCCCAGGAAGAGGGCGAACACACCGAGCAGCAACGGCCTTACGGAGGCGGTGAATTCGGCGAGTCCGCGGCTGGTGGCGAGCCGCTTCCCGGCCCGTACCGCGAAGAGGCGAGCGCACCAGATCGCGGGCGCGACGGCCAGCGCGAGGCCGAGCAGCGTGGCGACCGCCGGGTCCCAGAGGTCGCCGGGCCCGTCCGGGTCCCCCGCGACGATGCCCTTGAGGAGGCCGTCGCCGAGAAGGGCGTACGCGAGGAGCCAGCACACCCACGCGCGCGTGGCGGGCGATCGAGGGGCGACGGTGCGCAACGGCCCGTACCGCAGGGCGATGTGCAGGGCCGCGCCCACGGCGAGCGCGCCGAGGGGCGCGAGCGCAAGGCGCGCGCTCCCCTCGCCGAGACCGAACCCGGGACCGAATCCGAGTCCGGCCACGGCTGCCGCGCACACGGCGCCGGGCAGCAGCGCGAACAGGGCCCAGCCGCGCGGCACTTCGGGTACCCCGTGTGCGCCCCGTCCCGTACCCACGTCGTCGGGAGCGGTGACGCCGGGCACGCGCGCGTACATCTCCTCGGCCAGTGCGAACACGTCCCGGTGCCGGAAGTTCGCGGCCACCCGGTCGGTAACGCCGTGCGCCTCCAGGCCCGCCGCGATCTCCAGCGGGTCGACGGCGCGCTCGCACAGGTCGCGGTGGCGGTGCATGAGGGCCTTCACGGGGTCGGCGGGGCCGCGCCTCGGAGGCTCGGCGGGGGCGGCAGCGCGCGAGGACGGTGCGCCACCACCGCCGTCACCGCTGTCGCGTCCGCCCTTGCCGCGCGCGTCCCACCCGCTGTCACCGTCGTCGTCACCGCTCAGCTCACCGAGCGCGCCCTCCCCGAACCCGGGAACCGATCCCCCGCCGACCAGCGAGGTCACCCCGGCCCCCGGCAGCTCGTCCCGCTTCATACGGCTCGTACGGCTCATACGGCGGCTCCCTTCAGCGGCTCCTGAGCCGGTTCCTCCGCGGCCCAGCTCGGCACCCCGCCGCCCTCGGCCCCCGGCTCCGCCCCGGATGCCGGGCCCACCGTGACCGCCCAGCGCCCCGGGAGATACGCCTCCGCCGGATGCGCGAACGGCACCGGTTCGCCCGCCTCGTTCACCGCGTCCCTGCGGACCGGGCAGTGCGAGACGATCTCCAGGTAAATGCTTCGAAACGCTGCGACGTTCTGCTCGACGGTGAAGAGCTCGAGCGCCCGTGCCCGCGCCGCCGCCCCCAGGCGCGCGCAGCGCGCGGGGTCGCGCAGGAGCGCCACGCACGCCTCCGCGAGCGCCCGCGGATCGCGCGGCGGCACGACGAGCCCCGTGCCGCCGATGACCTCCACCACCGCGCCGACGTCCGTCGAGACGGTCACGCGCCCGCAGAACATGGCCTCGACCAGGCCGGCCGGGAAGCCTTCGACGACGCTCGACAGGACGACGACGCCCGCGGAGGCGTACGCCTCGGTGAGTCCGGGCACGTCGGGCCCGCCGAGCTCCTCGAAGGAGACCGGGCCTGCGCCCACGGAGTGCGCGCCCTTCACCTCGTCGGGGAAGAGCTGGGCGGCGAGCGCCCGGCAGTGTGCGAGGTAGGCCAGGGCCTCGGGCCCCTCGGCGGGCGCCCCGACGACCCGCAGACGCGCCCCCGGCACCTTCCCGCGGATCTCCGCGAAGGCGTGGAGCAGCGAGACCAGGTCCTTGGCGGGCTCGATACGGCCGACCCACAGGAGGGTGTCGGGGTCGGCGGGGAAGTCGTCGTAGCCCCCCTCGCCGATCTCCGAGAAGCGGTCGGACTCCATGCCGGGGTGGACCGTGCGCAGCTTGGCGCGGTCGGCGCCGCAGCGCTCCTGCCAGCGCCGGGCATGGGTGTCGCCGGGGGTGATGAGCGTGGCCCGGCGGTAGACCTCGGCGGCGAGGAGGCCGTGGAAGGAGGCGAGCAGCGCCCGGGCCGTCGCGCCGAGGTCCGTGTCGCCCGAGGCGAGGTAGCGCGCGCGGAGCCGCACGTCGTACTCGGTGACGAGTAAGGGCACCCCGTCGAAGTGTCCGGCCAGTAGCCCCGGCAGCGCCGCGGGTCCCCCGGACGCGGCGTGGCAGAGGTCGACGGCGGCGAGGCCGTCGGCCCCGTACCAGTCGAGGGAGAGCGGCCGCAGCGCCCGCTCCATCAGGGCCGCGACGGTGAGCAGGTCGGGCACTCGCGCGGCGTGGGCGGCGCGCAGTGCGCCGGGCGCGCGGCAGGCGCTCTCCAGCGCCCGGACGGCGCACTCCGATCTCAGTGCGCCGACCAGACCGCCCTCGTCGCGGGCGAGTTCGGCGAGCCCGTACAGAGCGTTGCCGAAACGGTCCGCCACATCCCGGGGCGGGTCTGACGGCTTGGGTGGCTCGCACACCGCCCCCGCCAATTCTCCGAAGCATTCGGCGAACCTCCGCCGCGCCCGCCGTCCGCGGCCGCCACGGGGTCCCGCCGCGCGGAGCGCCTCGTCGTCGACGGTCCACAGCGGTGCCGTGCGCACCCGGGCGACCTGGGGCGGCAGTTCGACCCGGCCCCGCGCCTCCTGCCCCTCGCTGCGGCTGAGCGCGTAGATGTCGAACTCGTGCTGCCCGAGCCCCCGTACGAGCCGGTCGCACCAGAGCCTCGCCTCACCGCTCACATACGGATAGCCACCCTCCGTAAGCAGTCCGACGCGCACGAGCGCACCCCCGATCTCCCGTTCGGTGAGCCGCCGTTGGGCCGGCGGCTCGCAGCGGGACGAACGTATGCGGTCATGCGGGTGGGGGGGGGGGGGGGGGGGGGGGGGGGGGGCGCGGGCGGGGGGGGGGGGGGCGGGGGGGGGGGGGGGGGGGGGCGGGCGCGCGCGGGGGGGGGGGGCGGCGCCGCACGCGGGAACGTCGACG
>NZ_JBJDPY010000009.1:0-70274 GCF_044903205.1 Streptomyces sp. NPDC029674 | reverse complement strand
GGTCCGGGGGTGGGGGGCGGGGGGGGGGGGGGGGGGGGGGGGGGGGGTGTGTGGGGTTGGGGGGGGGGGGGGGGGGGGGGGGGGCCCCCCCCCCCCCCCCACCAGAAGGGGTGAACGGCAGTAACTTTCTCGCGCCGGTAGCGTTCCGTCGCGCTATAGGGCCGCGCAAGCCCCTTTTCGTTACCGAGAGTCAGGCTGCGGCCAGCTCCCTGCGCGCCTCCCTGCGCCGCGCCGCCGCCTCCGGGTCGAGCGCGGGCACGGCGGCGAGCAGCCGCCGCGTGTACGGGTCCCGGGGCGAGCCGTAGACCTCGTCCACGGTTCCGTACTCCACGATCCGCCCCTGGCGCATCACCGCGACCCGGTCGCTGACCTGGCGCACCACGGCGAGATCGTGTGCGACGAAGACGAGGGCGAGCCCGAGCTCCCGCTGCAACTCGGCCAGCAGCGCAGTCACTTGGGCCTGTGTCGTCACGTCGAGCGCCGACACCGGCTCGTCACACACGATGATCCTCGGCTCGCCGGCGAGGGCCCGCGCGATGCCGACGCGCTGACGCTGTCCGCCGCTGAACTCGTGCGGGTAGCGGTCGTAGTGTGCCGGGTCGAGACCGACGCGCTCCAGGAGTTCGCGCACCCTCCTCCGTACGAAGGAGTCGTCCTCGCCCCGCGCGCGCAGCGGATCGGCGACGGACTCGCCGATGGACCGCCGCGGGTTGAGCGAGGAGACGGGGTCCTGGAACACCATCTGCACACCGGGAACCACCCCGCCGCCGGGCCGCCCCTCCGCACCCTCGCCCCCGTACCGGAGGCGCCCCGCGCTCGGCTCCAGGAGCCCCACCAGCATCCGTCCGAGCGTCGTCTTGCCGCTGCCGCTCTCGCCGACCACACCGAGCGTCTCCCCACGGCGGACGGTGAGGGACACGTCGTCGACCGCGGTGACCGCCCGCCTGCCGCGTCCGAACTCCTTGCGCAGTCCGACCGCTTCGAGGACGACCTCGCCGCCCTGGCGCGCCGGAGCGGTCCGCGGCGCGTCCACCCGTGGTACCGCTCCGAGGAGCTTCTGGGTGTACGCCTCACGGGGCGCCCCGAGGACGTCCCGCACCGCACCCCGCTCCACCGCTCGACCGCCCCGCATCACCAGGACCTCGTCGACGCTCTCCGCCGCGACGCCGACGTCGTGGGTGACCAGGAGCAGCCCCATGCCGGTCTCTTCCCGCAGCGTGTGCAGCAGGTCGAGGATCTGGGCCTGGACGGTGACGTCGAGCGCGGTGGTCGGCTCGTCGGCGATCAGGAGCGCGGGCTCGCACGCCAACGCCATGGCGATGAGGGTGCGTTGCCGCATGCCGCCGCTGAATTCGTGCGGGCGCGCGCGGGAGCGGCGTGCGGCGTCGGGGATGCCGACCCGGTCGAGCACCCGCACGGCACGCGCGCGTGCCTCCCGCCGGGACGCGCCCGTGTGCACCCGGTGGACCTCGGCGATCTGGTCGCCCACCGCGTAGTACGGGTCGAGGGCGGAGAGCGGATCCTGGAAGACCATCGCCGCCCTGCCGCCGCGCAGCCGCCGCAGCTCCGCCTCCGAGGCCGCCTGTACGTCGATGCCGTCGACCCGCACCGATCCGCCGACCTGCGCGCCCGTGCCCCGGTGGAGCCCGAGCAGCGCGGACGCCACGGTGGACTTGCCCGACCCCGACTCGCCGACGAGGGCGAGTGCGCCGCCCGCCTCCAGGGAGAAGGACACGCCGTCCACGGCGCGCACGGCATGCTCCCCGGACCTGAACTCCACGCTCAGGTCCCGCACGCGTACAAGGCTCATGACAGCACCACCCGTCGGTCGGCCACCGCGTACAGGACGTCTGCGACGGCATTGGCGAGCACTACGAAGAAGCCGGTCACCATGACCATCCCGACGACCACCGGCAGGTCGACGACCTTGACCGCGTGCACGAGCTCGCGCCCGAGACCCGGCAGGCCGAACAGCGTCTCGCTGAGCACGGCGCCCCCGAACATCGACCCGAAGTCGTTGGCGGTCAGCGCGATGACGGGTGCGACGGCGCCGCGCAGGGCGTGCTTCCCGATGATCGACCGCTCCCCCACGCCGTACGCGCGGAAGGTCCGTACGTGGTCGTCGGCGAGGGTCTCCAGCATCGAGGAGCGGGTCAGGCGCGCGTACTTGGCGGCTTCGATCAGGGCGAGCGACAGCCATGGCAGGAGCAGGTTCCACGCCCACTGGGTCGGGTCGTCCGCGAAGTCGACGTACTGCGGGAAGGGCAGCCACTGGAGCTGTCCGCAGACCACGATCATCAGCAGCAGGCCGATGACGAAGACGGGTGTGGCGGTGCCCGCGAGCGTGACGGCGGTCAGCACGCGCTCGCCGAGCCGGCCGCGCCGCCAGGCGGAGAGCACGCCGGTGCCGACGCCGAGGAGCAGCCACAGCACCATGGCGCCCAGCGCGAGCGACGCCGTGACCGGCAGCTTCGCCATGATCAGCGCGGTGACCTGCTGGTCGCTCTGGTAGGAGATCCCGAGGCAGGGCGCGGCGCAGTGTTCGGTGCCGGTGCCGGTCGAGTAGTCGTGGCCGACGACGATGCCCTGGAGGAACTCCCAGTAGCGGACGTACAGCGGATCGTCGAGCCGCAACTGCTCGGCGACCTGCTGCACTTGGGCGGGTGAGCAGCGGGGGCCGCAGGTGATCTGGGCGACGTTGCCCGGTGCGGCGTAGAACACCGCGTAGACGATCACGGAGATGGCGAGGAGCGTGACGGCCGCGCCGACGGCGCGCCGGGCGAGGAAGCCGGTCATGCCCTGGCCTCCCGCTTCCGGCCGGTCCCGATCCGCAGCCGCGACTCGGCCCGCGGGTCGAGGGCCGTGCGCACGCCGTCGCCGAGGACGGTGAGCGCGAGCACGGTGACGAACAGCGCGCCCGCCGGGTAGAGCAGGTACTGCGGTGCGGCCTGGTACCAGACGTCCGCGGCGGTGAGCATCTGTCCCCATGAGGGTGTCGGCGGTTTCACGCCGACGCCGAGGAAGGAGAGCGCGGCCTCGACCGTGATGTTGGTGGGGACGAGCAGTGCTGCGTAGGTGATGACGGGTGCGGCGAGGGCGGGCAGCAGTTCGCGGCGGGCGATCCGCACGGAGCCCCAGCCGCTGAGCCGCGCGGCGGCCACGTGGTCGAGCTCCTTGAGCGTCATGGTCTGCGCGCGCACGAGCTTGGCGACGCCGCCCCAGGCGATGAGGCCGATGACGAGGGCGACGAGCACGGGCCGCGGGAACCCGCCGGGCACCACCGCCAGCAGCGCGAGCGCGAGGACCATGAGCGGCAGCGCCACGATGACCTCGGTGGCCCTGCCGAGCACCTGGTCGACCCAGCGGCTGCCGAACCCGGCGGCGATCCCGACCGCGACCCCGATGAACACCTGGACGACGGTCGCGGCGAGCGCGACGCCGAGCGAGACCCGGGCCCCGTACACGAGCCTGGCGAAGAGGTCGCGGCCGGTCTGCGGCTCGACGCCGAGCCAGTGCTCGCCGCTGATCCCGCCGAACGGGCCGACCGGCACGCCACCGCGCGCCGAGTCGATGAGGTCCGGGTGGTACGTGGTGGGGTCCTGCCCCTCCAGGGCGGTGAGCAGCGGCGCGGCGAGCGCCACGAGGACGAGCAGCGCGACGACGCCCGCCGCGACGAGGGCGGCGCGCTGCTCGCGCAGCCGCTGCCAGAAGATCGACACGACTACTTCACCGCGACCTGGGAGACGTCGAGCACACCGGTCCAGTCACTGATGACGACGTTCTTGACGTCCTTGCCGTACAGCCGCTTGTAGACCGGGTGGAAGAGCGGCACGGTCAGCGCCTTCTCGCCGATCTTCTTGTCGAGGGCGCCCCAGCGCTTGGCGGCGGCTTCGAGATCGGTCAGCTTGTTGATCTCGTCGATCTCGTCGTTGACGGACTTGTCGTTCAGGAACCCGGAGTTGAAGTTGGCGCCGTCCTTCACGATCTGCCGGCCGTCGAAGATCGGGGCGAGGAAGGGGCCACCGGAGGGCCAGTCGGCACCCCAGTGGGCGAGGAAGAGGCCGGGCTCGTCCTTGGCGCTGTGCGTCTTGTCGCTGTAGTCGTTCTCCTCAAGCCCCTGCAGCTTGACGGTGATCCCGGCCTTCTTGAGCGCGTCCTGGATGGCGGTGGCGATCTCGGGGCTGGTCTCGAAGTCCTTGGCGTTGGAATGCGTGAGCGTGATGGTGAGCCCGTCCTTGTGACCGGCTTCCTTCAGGAGCTCACGGGCCTTCTTCGGGTTGCCCGACGGGCCCGCCGGGAAGTGGTCGTATTTCGTGTATCCGAAGGACTTCTGGTTCGGCAGGTACGTGGTGGCGGGCTCGGCGAGCGAGGAGCCGCCCGCCGCGTTGACGACCGACGAGCGGTCCACGGCGTACGAGATGGCCTGGCGCACCTTCGGGTCGTCGAACGGCTTCACCTTGGGGTTGAAGGCGAGGTAGTTCGTGTAGCCGAAGTGTCCGGTGCCGACGTGCGAGGCGAGTTCCTTGTCGCCGGTGACCTTGGCGAGTTCGGCCGGGCCGAGGTTGGTGTCGGTGGTGACGGCGGCGGCGTCCGCGCCCTGGCTCGCGGAGAGCCGCTGGTTGATGACGGACGAGTCGAGCCCGGACCGTACGTCGATGACGTCGGGGTAGGCCTTCCGCTCCCGGTCGTTCTTCGCGGACCAGTGCGGGTTGCGCTCCAGGCGCAGCCGCTCACCGTCGTTCTCGTTCTCGACGACCTTGTACGGGCCCGAAGAGAGCGGGTGCTCCTCGTACTTGGTGCCCTTGTCCTTGCTCTTCGGCACCGGCGCGAACGACGTCTGGGTGGCCACGTAGTCGAAATCACCCACGGGCTTGTTCAGATGGAAGACGATCGTCCGCTCGTCCGGCGTCTCGACCGAGTCCAGGCCGCCCTTGCTCTTGTACGGTCCTTCGTAGTCGGCGCCCCCGATCAGCCAGTCCCTCAAGAAGGGTGCGCCGCCGGACAGTTCGGCGGCGAACGACCGCTCGATGCCGTACTTGATGTCGGCGGTCGTGATCGGCGAGCCGTCCTCGTACTTGAGCCCCTTCTTCAGGGTGTACGTCCACACGGTGGCGTTCTTGCTCGGCTTGCCCAGGCCCGTGGCGAGGTCGGGGACGACCTCCGTGCCCTTGGCGCCGTCCTCGCGGTTGCGGGTGGTCAGCGTGCGGAAGACGAGGCTCGGCACGTTGCCGCCGCCGGAGGTGTAGAGCCGGGCGGGGTCGAAGTCGGCCTGCGGGTCGCGGTTGAGGACGGTGAGCGTGCCGCCCTTGGCGGGTTTGCCGGAGCCGCCGCTTCCGGCGTCGCCGTCCTTCGGGCCCGCGCAGGCGACGACGCCCGAGGCCAGGACCAGGCTGACGGATACCGCTGCCACGCGGCGGGATATGACGGACGAATGACGCATCGGAAAGAGACCTCTCGGGGTGCGAAGGTGAAATGGGAGCGACAGGGCTCACCCCGGGAAAGGTGCGGGAAACGACGGCATACGGCTGCTCAGGAAGATGTCATCCGAAAGCCGGGAAAAAGCGACGCACTCGCCGGGGCGGGCGTCAGCAACAGTGAATGTCGGCCACGCAGAGCGCGGTCACGCCGAACAGCGCCAGCTCAAGGGCGGCGCTCGACGGGGCGTGACGGTTCGACATGCGGAGAAATATGAACGAACTTCCGACGGATGTCAAAGCGGCGCCCGTCGGCCGCGGGCACCGACCCGCTCACCGGCGGACTCAACTCTTGGGAAAAGCCCAGGGGTTGGCCTTGCACTTGATCCCGTCGTGGTTGAGGAACTTCGTCTGCTGCTGCATGACGGGCGCGAGGCCGCCGTCCTTCGTGCAGTCCGTGTGGTTGAAGCCGAGCCGGTGCCCCACCTCGTGATTGATCAGCATCTGCCGGTACGGGAAGATGGCGCTGCCGTACTCCTTCTGGACGGCGTCGCCATAGGTCTTCGCGCCCTGCGCCCACCGATAAGCGTTGATCATCACGCGTTCCGTCGCCGCGGAATCGCACGACACATTGTCCTGAGTCGTGTCGAGACCGGATTTCGCGCACCAGGCCGCGGTCGTTCCCGGGCTCGCGAGCGTAATGACGAAATCGGGCTTCCCCGACGAAATCCGCTCGAAAGTGCGGGCCCCGGCATGGGCCCAGCTCCGGTCGTCGTTCAGGGTTTTCTGCACGGCCTGCGCGAAGAGCCCGCCGTCCAGACCGAGCCCCTTCTCCACATCGACGCGATAGCGGAACAGCCGCCCCTTGCCGGGCGCCTTCTCAAATCCGGGGATGGCCTCGAAGTCGCCGGACGCCTTGAGTTTCGCGTCCATCGGATTCTTCTCGCCCATCTTCTGCTCGTACGTCGCCGGGGGCTCGTCCTTCTTCGCCTCGGCGGGCGTCGGCCTGCGGTCCGAGCGGGAGGCGGGGTCGTCCGTGTCACGGGTGCCGCCCGGGGCGGCCTTGGTCCGCGTGTCCGCGCCCTTCCCGCCGCCGGCGAGCTGACCCGCCACGATGACCCCGAGGACGCCGGTCACGGCGGCGGCCACGGCGACACCGGCGACCGTACGGCGCCGGCCGCCCTTCTTGCCGCCCCTGCCTCCGCCGTCGTCGGCCGGCTCCGGGACGGCGTCCCAGTCGGTGACGGAGGCGTACGGGTCGCGGGGGCGCGGCGGCCGCGCGGCCGGCTCCCCCGTGCCAACGGGGTCGCCCTCGTCGTCGGGGAACGCGGCCACGTAGTCCTGGCGGGGCCCGGGAAGGCCGCGGCCACGCCGGATCCGGGGCCCGCGACCTGTGCCGGGGTCGGCGTTGGTGCTGGCGCCGGTGCCGGTGCCGGTGGCGTCGCCCCAGCCGCCGCCGGGCTCCCGCTGCTCGGGGTGCCCGCCACGGACGTGCGGCACTCCGTGGGGCGGGGTCTGGGACGGGACGGACCGGGCCGCTCCGTCAACAGGAGGGACAGGGGTTCCGTGAGCAGGGGTTCCGTGAGCAGGAGTTCCGTGCGCAGGGGTTTCGTCCGCCGCTCCCCGCCTGCGCCGCCCCGTACCGGGCGCGGCCTGCGGGCCCGTGCCGTGCGAAACGGGTGTGCCCGAGGTGCTGCTGTTGTCAGTCGCTTCTGCCGGATCGCGGCGGCTGTGACGTCCCACGCGCCGCCTCAGCTCCCCGCGCCCGCGCGCGAGCCCTCGCGGCCCACGACGCTCAACTCGCCCGTGTCGACGAGCAGTTCACGGAAGGCGATCGCCACGCTCTCGGGGTACTCCATCATCGCGACGTGGCCCGCGTCGGGGAGCGTGAGCAGCCGCGAGTCGCGGAAGGCGGCGGCCGCCCGGCGTGCCATGCGGAACGAGACGAGCAGGTCCCGGCCGCCGTAGACGAGCAGGGTCGGCGCGAGCACCCGCTCGGCCTGCCGCCACAGCCCGTGCTGGCCGCCGAGCGTGTACGCGTTCACGATGCCGCGCGCGGTGCGCGTCATCGCGTCCCAGAAGTAGGGGAGCTGGAGCCTGCGCTCCATCTCGCGGACCGCCGCGCTGAAACCTTCCGGCGTGACCTTCGCCGGGTCGCCGTAACAGAGGCCCATGACGCCGCGCACCCGCTGCTCGGCCGTCCACTCCTTGGTGAGCCGGGTGAAGAGGGCGGCGACGCCCGGCACCGCGAGCAGCCCCGTCGGCACCGCGGTGCGCTGCACGCGCAGCTCCGGCAGGGCGGGCGAGACCAGCGTCAGCGTGCGGACCAGGTCGGGGCGGACCGCGGCGACGCGCGTCGTGATGGCGCCGCCCAGCGAGTTCCCGAAGAGGTGGACGGGGCCGCGGCCGCGCGCGTCCAGGTAGCGGATGACCGCGCGCGCGTGCGCCGTGATCGAGTAGTCGCCGTCGTCCGGTGGCGGGGAGTCCCCGAACCCCGGCAGGTCGATCGCCTCGCAGTCGACGATGTCCGTCAGCTGCGGCATCAGGGCCGACCAGTTCTGCGAGGAGCCGCCGAGCCCGTGCACGAACAGCGCGGGCGGCAGTCCGGGGCCGGTCGAGGGCCGGGAGCGCACGGTCAGCGAGAGGCCGGACAGGCCCACCGAGTCGAGCCGCTCCCCCTCCGCGACCGCCACGGCACCCGGCTTGGGCGCGGCGGCGGAGGCCAGCAGGTTCGGCAGCTCGGTCGAAGACATGCGGCAATGTTACGAGACGATCACGCGGTAGTTCACGTGTTCGCTGTCACAGACCGCACACGGATCGCGTAGCGCCCCCTCCGGGTCTCTTCTAGGCTCGAAAGAGGCCCGCGAAGAGCGCCGTGAAGAGTCATAAAAAGAAAGTCATGGAAAGAGGGGGTACAGGGCACTCGCCCCACCAAGGCCACGAAACACCGCGAGGGAAGAGAGCCGTACATGAGTGTCGACCCCAGTGACCCGGACACCTTCGAGACCGACGACGCCGCGGCCGAGCCCGACGTCGAGGCCCCGGAGGCGGACGCGGCGGAGCAGCAGACCGACCTCGCCCCCAGCCGGGACGATTCCCTCAAAGGGGCCGATCCGGCCGTCGCCAACGAGGCGGACCTGGCGGAGCAGGCCCGGGTCGTGACCCTCGACGAGGACGACTACCGCTGAGCGGCCGGGCGACCGGCGATAGCGGTTTGCCCCGCTATACGCCGTTGGACAGCCCTTCTGCGGTCGTCCACTCCGTGAAATTCTGCGTTCGCACCGCGCACATCACTGTTACCGAAAAGTACGATGGCGGCGCGGCGCTCACCGCACATCGGACCATTTGGGAGGCGGCGTGACAGCCATCGAGCAGACAGAGGCGGCGCGCCCGCGGGGCACACGGCTGCCGCGCCGTGCCCGACGCAACCAGCTCCTGGGGGCGGCCCAGGAAGTGTTCGTCGCGCAGGGTTACCACGCCGCGGCGATGGACGACATCGCCGAGCGCGCCGGCGTCAGCAAGCCCGTGCTCTACCAGCACTTCCCGGGCAAGCTCGACCTCTACCTGGCCCTGCTCGACCAGCACTGCGAGTCGCTCCTGCAGTCCGTGCGCACGGCGCTGGCGTCCACCACGGACAACAAGCTCCGCGTCGCCGCGACGATGGACGCCTACTTCGCGTACGTCGAGGACGAGGGCGGCGCCTTCCGCCTGGTCTTCGAGTCGGACCTGACGAACGAGTCGGCGGTGCGCGAGCGCGTGGACCGCGTCACGCTCCAGTGCGCGGAGGCGATCTGCGAGGTGATCGCGGAGGACACCGGCCTGCCCAGGGACGAGGCGATGCTCCTCGCCGTCGGCCTCGGCGGGTACTCCCAGGTCGTCGCGCGGTACTGGCTGGCCAGCGACAGCACGGTGCCCCGCGAGAAGGCGGTCCAGCTGATCACGTCGCTCGCCTGGCGCGGCATCGCGGGGTTCCCGCTGCACGGCACGGAAGGCCACTGAAACCGGCCACCGAGCCCTCGCGCTTCTGTTCCTGTCCCGTGTTCGCTACCGGCGTGCACGGCCGCGGCCGATCCCGTCCCCTCACCGGGCTAATGTGTGCTGGGTACGGCGCGGACGGCCGCGCACAGACTGACCGTCGGAGGGACAAAGCCGTGGAGGTCAAGATCGGCGTGCAGTACGCGCCCCGCGAGATCGTGCTGGAGAGCGGCCAGAGCGCCGAGGAAGTCGAGCACGCGGTGTCCGAGGCGCTGACCGGCAAGTCGCCGCTGCTGAGCCTCGTGGACGACCACGGCCGCAAGGTCCTGGTTCCGGCCGACCGCCTCGCGTACGTGGAGCTGGGCGAGCCGACCGCGCGCAAGGTGGGATTCAGCGCCCTGTAGGGCGCCCTGGTGAAGCTTGACGGAACGGCCCGGCGGTCACCAACCGCCGGGCCGTTCTCATGCGTTGTACGTGGGGACTTCGCACGTGGGACCCCGTACGTGGGGACCTCGCGTCACCCGATCATGGAGGGTTGCATTCCGGCAGCCCGGGGTAGACCGGCTACGACCGATTTGCACCTGGCCGCGAGGGAGGGCACCACCGTGATTCTGGAAGCACTCGGCTCCACACTGCTCGGACTGGCCCTGGCCTGGGCCACCGCGCACCGCTTCGGGCACCGGCTGCCCACCCGCAGCCTGGTCCTGTCGACGGGCCCCGCGGGCGCCCTCATCGGCGCCTTCATCACTCACATGGCGCTGGGCCCGGACCACGCCCCGGCGACACTCCTGGGAGCAGTGGCCGTCTCCGCGGCCCTGCTGTCCCTCCTGCTCCGCCCGACCAACAACAGACTGCGCCGCTCGGCAACGGCGTAAGGGCCCCGGAGGGGCCTGACAGGGGCGCGGGGAACTGCGCGACCAGCCACAGCGGACCCGCAGCGGACCGCCGCCCCCACCGCCCAGCTAGGCCGCGAGGCCCAGCGCAGCCATCCGCTTGGTGTGCGCCTCGGTGATCCGCGAGAACATCCGCCCCACCTCGGCCAGGTCGAACCCGTCGGCCACGCCCCCGACCAGCATGGTCGACAGCGCGTCCCGGTCCGCGACCACCCGCTGCGACTGCGACAGCGCCTCACCCATCAGCCGCCGCGCCCACAGCGCGAGCCGCCCGCCCACGCGCGGGTCCGCCTCGATCGCGGCGCGCACCTTCTCCACGGCGAAGCTCGCGTGGCCCGTGTCGTCGAGGACGCCGAGGACGAGCTCACGCGTATCGGAGTCGAGCCGGGCCGCGACCTCGCGGTAGAAGTCACTGGCGATCGAGTCGCCGACGTACGCCTTGACGAGGCCTTCCAGCCAGTCGGACGGCGCGGTCTGGCGGTGGAAGCCGTCGAGCGCGGCGACGAACGGCTCCATCGCCTCGGTCGGCTCCGCGCCGATCGCCGAAAGCCGGTCCCGCAACTGCTCGAAATGGTGGAATTCCGCCGACGCCATCTTCGCGAGCTCCGCCTTGTCGCCGAGCGTCGGCGCAAGCTTCGCGTCCTCCGCGAGCCGCTCGAAGGCCGCGAGCTCCCCGTAGGCCAGCGCGCCGAGCAGGTCCACGACCGCGGCGCGGTACTGGGGCTCGGTGGAAGCTTTCGCCCAGTCCTGGGCGGCGATCCCGGTGGGTTCGGCGGCGGATTCAGCGGCGGTGTCAGGCGTCTCCATGAAGCGCACAATAGCCCGCCTGCCGGAACACGTAAGGCCCTGGTCAGTGACTGTGACGACCACCATGTGACCAATTCGCCGGACACACATGCGAGATTTAGCGGTACAGTGGTAATGCGCCCGCCGAATATTCGACGGGCCGTACGAATGAGGATGCCCGGTCGGTGGCCCGATCGGCTCCGACCCGACAGCCCTCCGGGCGGTGCGCACTGGATGCGTACGGCACGAGGAGGGAACCTCAGCGGTAAGAGCGCTCGAGCGCCGGCAGTGGTCCCGCGCCCCCGGCACGCCCCCCAGCGTCCGGCGGTAGTGGCACGGTCACGACCCCCTGCGTTCGCCTCACGCCGCGTCTCACAGAAGAGGCATAGCCCTGACTACGACTTTCCGAGAGCTCGGGATTCTTCCCGAGACGGCCGAGGCGCTCGAAGCCGTCGGCATCATCAATCCCTTTCCCATCCAGGAGATGACGCTCCCCGTCGCCCTTTCGGGCACGGACGTCATCGGCCAGGCCAAGACCGGCACCGGCAAGACGCTCGGCTTCGGTCTCCCGCTCCTCGAGCGCGTGATCGTCCCCGCCGACGTCGAGGCGGGCCGCGCCACCCCCGAGCAGCTGACCGAGGCGCCGCAGGCGCTCATCGTCGTCCCCACCCGCGAGCTCTGCCAGCAGGTGACGAACGACCTGCTGACCGCCGGCAAGGCGCGCAACATCCGCGTGCTCGCCATATACGGCGGCCGTGCCTACGAGCCGCAGGTCGAGGCCCTCAAGAAGGGCATCGACGTCGTCGTCGGCACCCCCGGCCGCCTGCTCGACCTCGCGGGCCAGCGCAAGCTCGACCTCAAGCACGTCAAGTGCCTGGTCCTCGACGAGGCCGACGAGATGCTCGACCTGGGCTTCCTGCCCGACGTCGAGAAGATCATCAACATGCTTCCGGCGAAGCGCCAGACGATGCTGTTCTCGGCGACCATGCCGGGCGCCGTCATCGGCCTCGCCCGTCGCTACATGTCGCAGCCCACCCACATCCGCGCCACCGCGCCGGACGACGAGGGCCAGACCGTCGCCAACACGAAGCAGTTCGTGTACCGCGCGCACAACATGGACAAGCCCGAGATGGTCTCGCGCATCCTCCAGGCCGAGGGTCGCGGGCTCGCGATGATCTTCTGCCGTACGAAGCGGACGGCCGCCGACATCGCCGAGCAGCTCGAGAAGCGCGGTTTCGCCTCGGGCGCCGTCCACGGCGACCTCGGCCAGGGCGCGCGCGAGCAGGCCCTGCGCGCGTTCCGCAACGGCAAGGTGGACGTGCTCGTCTGCACGGACGTCGCCGCGCGCGGCATCGACGTCGGTGGCGTCACGCACGTCATCAACTACCAGTCCCCCGAGGACGAGAAGACGTACCTGCACCGCATCGGCCGCACCGGCCGCGCGGGCGCCAAGGGCATCGCGATCACGCTGGTCGACTGGGACGACATCCCGCGCTGGCAGCTGATCAACAAGGCGCTGGACCTGGGCCTCAGCGACCCGGTCGAGACGTACTCCAGCTCCCCGCACCTGTACGAGGAGCTGAACATCCCGGCGGGCACCAAGGGTGTCCTGCCGCGTGGCGAGCGGACCCGTGCGGGTCTGGGCGCGGAGCAGGTCGAGGACCTCGGCGAGACCGGTGGGCGCGGCCGTGGTGGCCGTTCCGGCGGTGGTCGTACGCAGGATCGCGACCGTGACCGTGGCCGGGACCGCGACCGTGGCCAGGACCGGGACCGTTCGGGCCCGGCGGCCGCCGAGGGTGAGCGCCCTGCGCGCACGCCGCGTCGCCGCCGCCGTACGCGAGCGGGCAGCCCCCTCGACGCGACGGCGACCGCGACGGCCACTGCCACCGCGGCTGCCGCTCCGGTGACCGAGGCCGCCCCGGCAGCCGCCGAGGCGACCGAGCCCCGCACCCCGCGCCGCCGTCGGCGGACGCGTGCCGGTGCGGCTCCGGAGGCCGTGGTCACGCCCACGGCCGAGGCGGAGGCTCCGGCCCCCGTCGCCGAGGCGGATGCCCCGGCGACGAAGCCGCGCCGCCGCACCCGCAGGGCCGCGGAGCAGACGTCCGAGGTAGCGGCGGTCGTACCCGAGACCGTCGCGCCCGAGGCTGTGCTCCCCGAGGCCGAGGCCGAGGCGGAGAAGCCGAGGCGTCGCACGCGCAAGGCCGCGGAGCAGGCCCCCGAGGCCGTCACGCCGGACGCCGAGGCCGAGAAGCCCAAGCGCCGTACGCGCAAGACGGCGGCGGCCAAGGCCGACGAAGCGGCCGTGCCGGAGGCCGAGGCGGAGAAGCCGAAGCGTCGCACGCGCAAGGCCGCCGAGCAGGCCCCCGAGGCCGTCACGCCCGACGCCGAGGCCGAGAAGCCGAAGCGTCGCACGCGCAAGGCCGCGGAGCAGGCTCCTGAGGCCGCCGCGCCGGACGCCGAGGCCGAGAAGCCGAAGCGCCGCACCCGCAAGGCCGCGGAGCGGGCCCCCGAGGCCGTTACGCCGGACGCCGACGCCGAGGCTGAGAAGCCCAAGCGCCGCACCCGCAAGACCGCGGCGGCCAAGGCCGACGAGGCAGCCGTGCCGGAGGCCGAGGCGGAGAAGCCCAAGCGCCGCACCCGGAAGGCCGCGGAGCAGGCTCCTGAGGCCGCCGCGCCGGACGCCGAGGCCGAGAAGCCGAAGCGCCGCACGCGCAAGGCCGCCGAGCAGGCCCCCGAGGCCACCGCGCCCGACGCCGAGGCCGAGAAGCCCAAGCGCCGCACCCGCAAGACCGCGGCAGCCAAGGCCGTCGACACCGTCGAGGCCGGGATCCCGGCCCAGGCGACGGAGGAGCCCCAGCCCCGCCGTCGTACGCGCAAGGCCGCGGCCGCCCCGGTGGACGCGGCCGAAGCCGAGGCAGCCGCCCCGGCGCCGCGCCGCCGCACGCGCAAGAAGGCGGAGCCGGTGGAGACCGCGGAGAGCTGACGCTCCCGGTCCCCGCACCACGCCCGCCACACCGAAGGCCCGCCCCCACCCGGGGCGGGCCTTCGCACGTTCCCACTCCCCACCGCCCCGACGCGTCTCCGTACCGGCCAAGTCGGACCACCCAGGGGCGCGGGGAACTGCGCGACCAGCCCCCACCGACTCGCAGAACGATCACCACCCCCGCCCACACCCACCGCCACCGCCACCGCCACCGCGCCCGACGAACCCGTTAGCCTCGGCTCATGAGCAGGCCCCCCACCTTCGTCCCGCCCCCGTGCGCCGCCGCGCGCGTCCTCCGTACTGCCCGTGGTGACTTCGCCGTGCTCGACGCGGTGCCGGCGGCGGGTGTCCGGCGCAGGGGGACCGTCCTCATGCTTCCCGGGTTCACCGGCAGCAAAGAGGACTTCATCGCCCTCCTGGAGCCGCTCACGGAGGCCGGTTACCGGGCGGTGACCGTGGACGGGCGCGGACAGTACGAGACGCCGGGTCCGGAGGACGAACAGGCTTACGCTCAGGACGAGTTGGCCCGCGACGTGCTGGCCCAGGCGGCGGCCCTGGGCGACGGCCCCCCGCACCTCCTGGGGCACTCCCTCGGCGGTCAGATCGCCCGTGCCGCCGTGCTGCTCGACCCCGGCGCCTTCGCCAGCCTCACCCTGATGTCGTCGGGGCCCGCCGCGATCGCCCCCGTACAGCAGCAGCGCGCCAAGATGCTGGCGGACGCCGTCACGGCGCTGTCCATGGCCGAGGTGTGGCAGGCGATGCAGGCCATGGAGCCGCCGCCGCCTCAGGACGCCCAGACGCGGGGCGAGGATCGGCCTGGCGACGGCGGGGACGACAGTGAGGCGTTGCGGGCCCGCTGGCTGCGGCACAGCCCCGCCCAGCTCATCGCCACCGGCAGGCAGCTGTCCAACGAACCGGACCGCGTGGCCGAGCTCGCCGCCCTGCCGCTGCCCAAGCACGTGATCTCGGGCGAGCGCGACGACACCTGGGCCGTCCCGCTCCTGGACGACATGGCGCACCGCCTGCGGGCCCACCGCACGGTGATCCGCGGCGCCGAGCACTCCCCCAACACCGACCGCCCCGAGGAGACGGCGACGGCCCTGATCGACTTCTGGAACCGGTAGGACCGCACCGCGGGGCCCGCGGTCACGGACCTCAGGGGCCACAGACCTCAGTACTGCGCCTGCAAGTGCTCCCAGAATCCGTCCCGCAGCGCCCTGCGCAGGTCGGACTGGCCGCGCAGCGAGTACTGGAGCAGCCGCTCCGCCTCCACCAGGAGGTCCTGGTCCACCGAGCCGGGCAGGTACGGGTGCCCGGGCAGCAGGCCCACCAGCGCCTCACGCCCCCGCGCCCCGAGCCACTTCGCGGCGATCTGCGCGCCGACGAAGCGGACGTCGTCGCGGGAGGGGCGGTGCGCGGCCGTACCCGCCTCGTACGACGGGACGACGCGCCCCGTGACGTACGGCTTGAAGAAGTCGAGGTCGAACGTGCGCTGGCTGTCGACCTCCCACAGCAGCGGCTCCGCCTGATTGCGGCCGTCGGGCGCCTCGACGCCCCACAGGTGGACCCGCGCGCCGTACCCCTGCGCCGCCTCGACCGCCGAGACGAGGTCCTCGTCGCCGCCGATGAGCGCCGCGTCGCTGATGGCGCGGTGCCTGGCCAGGGACTCCAGGTCGCTGCGGATCAGCGAGTCGACGCCCTTCTGCTGGTTGTTGGCGTTGAGGTTGCCGAGCCTGACCTTGACGTCGGGGAGCTCGGCGATCGACTGCTGCTCGGTCGTGTGGATGCGGCGCCTGGCGCCGTCGTACCAGTAGACGCGGAGCAGCCTGCTGTCCGCGAAGATCGTGCGGGCCTTGTCGATGAGCGCCTCGATGAGGCCCTCCGCGTCGAGGTCGAAGGCCCGCCGGTCCTCGGTCCCCGCGACGAGGCGGCCCGCCGCGGCGTACAGATACCCGGCGTCGACGAAGATCGCGTGCGTGGACGGGGTCTTCGCCACCTCGGCGAGCACGCGCTCGAGCAGGCCGTTGATGCGCTCCAGGTGAGCGCTGAGGTCGGCGTCGTTCATATCGGTCCCAGTCTCCCGCCCGTCACGCTGCGAACACAACCGCTCTCGCTACCCGCAAGTAATTAGGTACTCGAAAAATTTCTTTAGCGTAGGGAATGTTTGCACGAGGCAACTCGTTGTACCCGTCAGGAAGACAGCGCGAGACAGCGCAGGACTCCGGTACGCGACAACTCAGCAGTTCTCCTTGCAGGAGGATGACCAGACGAAGGGAGAAGCCTTCATGCGCTTCGAGATCATGCGACTCGACGACGTCGACGGCACCGCCGTGGACAGCACCGTCGTGGACGCCGCCTCCGTCAATCGGATCGTGCAGCAGGCCGCAGCGATCGGCCAGCGCATCTACATCCGACCGGCCGACACCTCGGCCTCGTAACGCAGACGTCGCAGGGCCCCCGTACGCAAGCCGTACGGGGGCCCTTCGTGTGTCCGGGGCCGCTGAGGGCCGGCGCTCACGGCACTCAGCCGCCCTTGATCACCTGCGTGACGCCGTTGATGATCTGCTGCACCGCGATCGCGGAGAGCATCATGCCCGCGAGCCGCGTCACGAGCACCACGCCGCCGTCCTTGATGACCCGGATGATCAGCAGCGAGTACCGCATCACCAGCCACAGCACCACGTGCATGGCCACGATCGCCGCCCAGACGGAGAGCTGGGTACCGACACTGTCCGCGTCCTGGACGGCCAGGATCACGGAGACGATCGCGCCGGGACCCGCGAGCAGCGGCATGCCGAGCGGCACCAGCGCGACGTTGACGTCCTTGGTCTGCTTCGGCTCGTCGGTCTTGCCGGTGAGCAGGTCGAGCGCGATGAGGAGCAGCAGCAGACCGCCCGCGATCATCAGCGCGGGGACGGAGACATGCAGGTAGTCGAGGATCTGGTGGCCCACGAGGCCGAAGACCGCGATCACGCCGAAGGCGACGCACACGGCCTGGAAGGCCATCCGCTGCTGCACCTTGGCGGGGCGGCCCGCGGTCAGACCGAGGAAGATCGGGGTGATCCCAGGGGGGTCCATAATCACGAAAAGCGTGAGAAAGAGGGATCCGAAAACGGCAACGTCGAACACAGTGATGGCCTTGCAGAGAGTCGTACGAGGAGCGACCGCCGCCACGGGACAGTGGAGCGCGGTGAAATGGAGTGCGGTGGAGTGAGGTGCCGCGCCGTGCCGTGAGGCACGGTTCTGGCAGAGGCCGGCAGCCGGGACAGCCTGCGTGGGCCCGCGGCCCGCAGGACCGCGGGCCGCGAGCGTTACGCGGCCGGGAGTCCGCCCGCGCCCGGCACGGGGAACGCCCCCGTCGCCCGGCGCGTGATCTCGCCGTAGATCTCGGGGTCGGTCGTGAACTCCCCGAGGACACACGTCTTGCGGCTGCCGTGGTAGTCGCTGGACCCGGTGACCAGGAGGCCGAGGTCCCCCGCGAGTCCGCGCAGCCGGGTGCGGGTCTCGGGCGTGTGGTCCATGTGGTCGACCTCGATGCCGTCGAGGCCCGCGGCCGCGAGCTCGGCGATCACGGTCTCGGACACGGTCCGGCCCCGCTTGGCGGCGCCGGGGTGCGCGAGGACGGTGACGCCGCCGGCCGCCTTGACCAGGCGGATCGCGTCGAAGGGGTCGAGTTCGTGCTTGTCGGCGTACGCACGGCCGCCGTCGGCCAGCCACTCGGGCGTGAAGGCGTCGGAGACCGTGGGCACGATGCCCAGCTCGACGAGCGCCTCGGCTATGTGCGGGCGGCCGACCGAGCCGTCGCCCGCGATCCGCGCGACCTGCTCCCAGGTGACCGGCGCGCCGATCTCCTGGAGCTTGCCGATCATCGCCTTCGCGCGCGGCACCCGGTCGTCCCGGACCAGCTCGCGCTCGCGGACGAGCTCGGGCTCCTCCGGGTCGAAGAGGTAGGCCAGCATGTGCAGGCCCATGCCGTCGAGGCGGCAGGAGAGCTCGGCGCCGGTCACGAGGGTCGGCCCCGCCGGCAGCTCGCTCAGGGCTCGCTTCGCCTCGGCGTGGCCCCGGGTGGTGTCGTGGTCGGTCAGCGCGACGACGTCGAGCCCGGCGGCGGCCGCGTTGCGGACCAGCTCGGCCGGGGTGTCCGTGCCGTCGGAGGCGGTGGAGTGGGTGTGCAGATCGATGCGCACGACGCTGACTCCAGTGCTCTGCCGGGGCGGACGAGGGGGACGCTCAAGGATAACGGGCGCCGACCACCCGTCGACCCGCCCCCGAAGAGGCGTCGCTCACGGTTCCGCCGCCCCTACTCCCCAAGAACCCCCGCCACACCCCCGTCACCGCTCACGGCATGAGCAGCCGCGGTGACAGTGCCCCGCACGGCAGCAGGTCCACCTCCGCGCCCGCGTCCCGCAGGTCCGTGAGCACCAGCTCGTCGTACATCAGCAGCCCCGACTGCTCCGGCCAGGCGATGGCCCACAGCCACAGGCCGCGCGCCTCGCCCGCGAAGACCGCGCGGTCGTCCGGGGTTCCGGAGACGTGCCACATGGGGGTCGGCCGGCCGGCGGCGAGGACCTTGGTCTGCGGTGGCTTCTCGACGCTCATGTGGGGGCCCGGGTCGGGGCCGTCGATGCCGGCGTACCGCGCGCCGAGGCCGACGCCGAGCTCCTCGGCGACGAGCACCAGCTCGCCGACACCGCCGAGCGGCGCGGGGCCCGAGCAGGCCACGGCCGTCGCGCGGCCACCACTCCTGTCGTCCCCCGCGCAGGCCACGCCCGTGAACAGCCAGCCGACGGGCAGCGGCCAGGGCATCCACACCGGGACCTGCGTCCGGTGCACCACGACCTGGAGAGCCTCGACGCTGGGCGGGATCACGGGCTGCAGCGGGTGCACGGTGCCGTGCACATCGCACTGCCAGGAGTCGGCAAAGAGACCGGGAGCCCTGACCCGGCCACCACACTTCGGGCAACTGGGTTCGCCCCTCATAGCGACCAACGGTCCTCCCCGGTCGCCACTCCGTCAAGGACGATCACCCGTCCGGTGGCCCTGTCACCAGGCGAAACTAGATGTAGCTTGCACTCATTAGCCTTCCTAACTTAATATATGTATACGTCAACGAAATGCATCGACCGCTGCACGAGCAGTGAAAGCAGCGAAGGAGCGGCTGTATGAACAGCAGCACGGGAGGCCCCGCCGAAAGGGACCCGTTCGACGCCGGAGCCGGCGGCCTCTTGCGGCAGCCGAAGGCCGTCTGGGCCACGGCGGGCGCCTCGGTCGTGGCCTTCATGGGCATCGGGCTCGTCGACCCGATCCTGCCCTCCATCGCCAAGGGCCTGGACGCGAGCGCCAGCCAGGTCTCCCTCCTCTTCACCTCGTACTTCCTGATCACCGCCGTCGCGATGCTGGTCACCGGCTTCGTCTCCAGCCGCATCGGCGGCAAGAAGACGCTGCTGCTCGGCCTCGCGCTCGTCGTGGTCTTCGCGGCCCTGTCCGGCACGTCCGGCTCGGTCGGCGAGCTCGTCGGGTTCCGGGCCGGCTGGGGGCTCGGCAACGCGCTCTTCGTGTCGACCGCCCTCGCCGTCATCGTCGGCGCCGCGGCCGGCGGCAGCGCGGCCGCGATCCTGCTGTACGAGTCGGCGCTCGGCCTCGGCATGGCGTGCGGACCCCTGGTCGGCGCCCTGCTCGGCGACGCCAGCTGGCGCTACCCGTTCTTCGGCACCGCCGCCCTGATGGCGATCGGTTTCCTCTGCATCACCGCGTTCCTCAAGGAACAGCCGAAGCCCGCGCGGAAGACGTCCCTGCTCGACCCGCTCAAGGCGCTCGGCCACGGCGGGCTCGCCTCCGCGGCCGCCTCCGCCTTCTTCTACAACTACACGTTCTTCACCGTGCTGGCCTTCACCCCGTTCGTACTGAACATGTCCCCGTACAGGTCGGGCGCGGTGTTCTTCGCCTGGGGCGTCCTGCTCGCGGTGTTCTCGGTGCTCGTCGCACCACGGCTGCAGGCACGGTTCGGCTCGCTGAAGGTGCTCGGCGGCTCGCTGGTGCTGCTCGCCGCCGACGTGCTCGTACTCGGCTACGGCAACCACACCACGGCCGTCGTCTGCACGATCCTGTCCGGCGCGTTCATCGGCGTGAACAACACCGTCTACACCGAGCTCGCCCTCGGCGTCTCCGACGCGCCGCGACCGGTGGCCAGCGCCGGCTACAACTTCGTCCGGTGGTTCGCGGCCGCCGCCGCGCCGTTCTTCGCGCCGAAGATCGAGGAGTGGAGCGACATCCACATCCCGTTCGTGGTCGCGGCCGTCACTGCGGTGCTCGGCGCGGTCGTGGTGTGGGTGCGCAGGAACGCGCTCACCCACGAGGCGGAGGAGCTGGAGCCGCGGCACGCCACCGAGGACAGCGTCACGGTCTTCGCCAACTGACCCGATATTCCGAGGCACTTCAGTCCAGGGGCACGGACTTGCGCAGCGGATCGCGCAGGTCCGTTCCGCTGTTCAGCCAGCGCTCGCGCAGGGCCGCCGCGCCGTGCACCCGCTTCCACGCCGCCTCGTTCGGCGTCATGGGGAGCAGCGGCAGGAACCGTACGGGCTCCATGGGGGCGTCGAGGTCGAGGTCCTCGACGAGGCCGCCGGACTCCGCGACGAGCACCGAGGTGAACGGCGCGCCCGGCCACAGCGGTTCGCCCACGTCCAGCGACGCGCCGGGCGCCACGATCAACCCCTCCACCTGCGGCGAGGCGGCGAGGACCGCGAGCGGCCGCAGCACCTTGTCGGTGTCGGCGCGGCCCTCTCGTACCGACAACACCAGCTCGGCGCGCGGGCCCTTGACCGGATCGGCGAGCGCGGCGGTGGGGTCGGCCATCGGCTGGGCGGACATGCCGAGCGTGGCGTAGCGCACGACGTCGCCGTCCGTGAAACGCAGCACTTCGAAGCGGTCCGTCCCGAGGAAGGTCACCGCGGCGCGCGCGTCCGGTTCCCCCAGGCCGGTACGGAGACGGGCCTCGACCAGCGCAAGAACATCAGCCATGACGCGAGCATAGAACTCGTCAGGGAACGGCAAAGCGGGGGCTTGACACTTCAGTCGGCTGATAGTGTTGGCCGCTGGCTCAGGGCAGCACGCAGAAGCGTCGCTTTCAAGCCCTGCTGACAGACACTGACTTTGCGCCACTGGCGTGAAGGGCGCATGGGACTTCCCTTACGGGGGACCGGCCGGAGGAGGTGGGGCTGCAATGGACCGAAGTCGACCGTGCAGTACCACCCGCTCTTCCGCCCGGTGAATCACGCAGCCCTGTAGCTGCGCAAGCACACGCACGCCGCACCGCGAGCACTGTTCGTGCCGTGTGCGACGGAAGAGCACTTCGTTCCCACCTGATCTGTCTGAGTTTCCTGATCTGTGTCAGTAGCGAAGCTGCCACCGCGACGGTGCGGTGCTCCCCGCTTTGTGGACGTGCCAAACATTCCGCCAGCAGGACGTCCCCATTCCGGGCAGTTCCAACCGTCGTCGGCCGCCTCCCTCGAAGGAGCCTGCCCATGTCGATGATCCGCGACCTTCGTGCCGCCGTCCGCCCCTCACTGCGCAAGGACGGCACCGCCTTCCCCTCCTCCCCCGCCTCGTACGACACCTACGACGCCACCCGTGACGCCGCGTCCGCCGTCGTCGACTGCGCCGTCTACCGCGACGGGCGCCGCCTGGCGTGCGCCGACACCCTCAGCCCGCACGAGGCGATGCTCGAGGTGCGCCGCCAGGGCGGCTTCGCCTGGATCGGCCTGCACGAGCCGACCGAGGCCGAATTCGCCGGTATCGCCGCCGAGTTCGGGCTGCACCCGCTCGCCGTCGAGGACGCCGTCCACGCCCACCAGCGCCCCAAGCTGGAGCGGTACGACGACACGCTGTTCACCGTCTTCAAGACCATCCACTACGTGGAGCACACCGAGCTCACCGCCACCAGCGAGGTCGTCGAGACCGGCGAGGTGATGTGCTTCACCGGCCGGGACTTCTTCATCACCGTCCGGCACGGCGGCCACGGCTCGCTGCGCGCCCTGCGGCGCCGCCTCCAGGAGGACCCCGAGCTGCTCGCCAAGGGCCCCTCCGCCGTGCTTCACACCATCGCCGACCACGTCGTCGACGGCTACATCGCGGTCGCCGACGCCATGCAGGACGACATCGACGACGTGGAGAGCGAGGTCTTCTCCGCGCCGAGCAAGGGCAAGGGCACTTCGCGCGGCGTCGACGCCGGGCGGATCTACCAGCTCAAGCGCGAGGTCCTGGAGTTCAAGCGGGCCGTGTCGCCGCTGCTCCGGCCGATGCTGCTGCTCAGTGAGCGGCCGATGCGGCTCGTCGACCCCGACATCCAGAAGTACTTCCGGGACGTCGCCGACCACCTCACCCGCGTCCAGGAACAGGTCGTCGGCTTCGACGAGCTGCTCAACTCGATCCTCCAGGCCAACCTCGCGCAGGCCGCCGTCGCGCAGAACGAGGACATGCGCAAGATCACCTCGTGGGCGGCGATCATCGCCGTGCCGACCGCCGTCTGCGGGGTCTACGGCATGAACTTCGACCACATGCCCGAGCTGCAGTGGCGCTACGGCTATCCGATGGTGCTCGCCTTCATCGGCGGCGTCTGCTTCGCGATCCACCGGACGCTGAAGCGGAACGGCTGGCTCTGAGTCGGCTCTGAGTTGGCTCTGAGCGGTAATCGGTAGGCTGCCGCCATGACTGCTGACCCGTTGCTCGACCGCGCGCTCGTCGAGGAGGCCACCAAGAAGTCCGGCCTCATCTGGGTCCAGGGCGAGGGCTCGCCCGCCCGGGCGCTCTGGCACATCTGGCACGAGGGCGCCGTGCACCTCGTCGGCGACGGGCCCGGCGAGCAGCCGCTGCCCGGGCTCGTCGACGGAGGCACCGCCGAGGTGACCGTGCGCAGCAAGGACAAGGGCGGCAGGGTCGTCGCCTGGACGGCGGGCGTGAGCGAGCTGGTGCCCGGCTCGGAGGAGTGGGAGGCCGCTGTCGCCGAGCTGAAAGGCAAGCGGTTGAACGCGCCGGACGCGGAACGGATCACCGTGCGGTGGGCTGAGCAGTGTCGGGTCGTACGGCTCACTCCGCGTGGGGCGGTGACGGAGTTGCCCTCCGGGGCGCTCGCGGCTGCGCCGCTTCCCACGGGGGCGACCACGCGGGGGGCGTTGCCCGGTGGGCTTCCTCGGTTGCTCTTCCGGCGCAGGCGCCGCTGAGGGCCTCGTCGCCTTGCCCTGCGGGTGCGTCGTGGTTGCTCGCGCAGTTCCCCGCGCCCCTGAGGCTGCCCCTGCGGGGCTCGCCTCCCCGGCCCCCGTCAGGAAGTCGGAAGCTGCTTACCGTAGTCGACCATTTCGTCCTTGCTCGGCTCCTGGAGGGGGAAATCCCTGTTCCAGTCGGTGAGTTTGAGGGTGCCCGCGTGGCCGCCGCGCTCCAGGCGGAGCGGGTAGGGCTTGCCCTCCAGGGAGACGGAGAGGGTGCCGCCCGCGCCCTCGTCGCCGGTGATCTTGATGCTGCGCTGGGTGCCGGTCGTGCCGCGGGCGCCCTTGGCGAGCCGGCCGTGCAGGGTGAGCATGCCGTCGAGGAGCTTGTCCTTGTCAGTGAAGCCGCTCAGCTGCTGGTAGGCGGGGTCGCCCTCGGGGACCTTCACGTACTTGCCGTCCAGCTTGGCCGCGGCCGTCTCGTCGGCCTGTCCGGACGTGCCGTCGTTCTTGCCGCTCTTGTGCGTCCAGAACTCCGAGCCGGCCTTCAGGTAGAGCTCCTCGCCGATGCGCAGCAGCTGGAACGTCTGGCCCCTGGAGGTGACCGAGCCGGTGCCGCCCTCTTCCTTGAGGCGCATGTCGAGGGTGTACGTGTGGTTCTTGCTCACCACCGTGCCGGAGAGCCGCACCGCCGACGCCGCCCCCGCCGCCTTGTCCGCCTTGCCCTGGATCTTCGACGCGGAGAGCTTCCCGACGCCGTTCGTGCCCGCGTCCGGATCCTCGCCGCCGCCGCTGCTGCAGCCGGTCAGACTCGTGGCCGCCGCGACCAGGCCCGCGCACACCGCGCTCACGAATGCTGCCCTTCGGGCGCGGCTGGCCAGGGGAAGTACGGTCACAGGTGGCGCTGCCTCTCGTGCGGACGGCCTCTACGGCTTCGGCAGTACGGCAGCGTACCCGTGCCGGCCGAGGCGATCGGCGGCAGTCCTTACGGACCGTCCACCGGGGCGTATCCGACCGGGACGGGCTAGCCTGAAGCCCGTATTGACGGACGAACCAGTATGAAACCCCCGACCAGAAGGGAGCGCGCGCATGGCGGCAGGCGCCCCCCGGGTCTTCGTCTCGCACCTCTCCGGCACCCCCGTCTTCGACCCGAACGGCGACCAGGTGGGCCGGGTGCGCGACCTGGTGGCGATGCTCAGGGTGGGCAGGCGGCCGCCCCGGCTCCTCGGCCTCGTCGTCGAGCTCGCCACCCGGCGCCGCATCTTCCTGCCGATGACCCGCGTCACCGGCATCGAGTCGGGCCAGGTCATCACCACCGGGGTGCTGAACGTGCGGCGCTTCGAGCAGCGGCCCACCGAGCGGCTCGTCCTCGGCGAGATGCTGGACCGGCGGGTGCGGCTCGTCGAGACGGGGGAGGAGGTCACCGTCCTCGACGTGTCGGTCCAGCAGCTGACGGCCCGTCGCGACTGGGAGATCGACCGGGTCTTCGCGCGCAAGGGCAAGGGCGGAACGTTCCGCCGGAAGGGAGAGACCCTCACCGTCGAGTGGTCCGCCGTCGACGGCTTCTCCCTGGAGGAGCACGGCCAGGGCGCCGAGAGCCTCCTCGCCACCTTCGAACAGCTGCGCCCCGCCGACCTCGCCAACGTCCTGCACCACCTCTCCCCCAAGCGGCGCACCGAGGTGGCCGCCGCCCTCGACGACGACCGGCTCGCCGACGTCCTCGAGGAGCTTCCCGAGGACGACCAGATCGAGATCCTCGGCAAGCTCAAGGAGGAGCGCGCCGCCGACGTCCTGGAGGCCATGGACCCCGACGACGCCGCCGACCTCCTCGCCGAGCTGCCCGAGGAGGACAAGGAACGGCTGCTCACCCTGATGCAGCCGGGCGACGCGGCCGACGTGCGGCGTCTGATGGCGTACGAGGAGCGCACGGCCGGCGGCATGATGACGACCGAGCCGATCGTGCTGCGGCCCGACGCGACGGTCGCCGACGCCCTCGCACGCGTGCGCCAGCAGGACCTCTCCCCCGCCCTCGCCGCGCAGGTGTACGTGTGCCGGCCGCCGGACGAGACGCCGACGGGCAAGTACCTGGGCACGGTGCATTTCCAGCGGCTGCTGCGCGATCCGCCGTACACGTTGGTCGGCTCGATGGTCGACGACGATCTGCTGCCGCTCGCGCCGGGCACCACGCTGCCCGTCGTCGCCGGGTACTTCGCCACGTACGACATGGTGGCGGCGCCCGTCGTCGACGAGGGCGGCTCGCTGCTCGGGGCGATCACCGTCGACGACGTACTCGACCACATGCTGCCCGACGACTGGCGCGAGACGGAGTTCCATTTGGAGGAGGAAGGGACGGACCATGGCGGCTGACCGCGAGCGCGAGAACCGCGCCGAGCCGCGGAGCCCACGATTCCGCCTCGACCAGCCGCGGACCCCGCGCCCCAGACTCCTGCCCGTCTACGACCCGGAGGCGTTCGGGCGGCTGTCGGAGCGGATCGCGCGCTTCCTCGGCACCGGCAGGTTCATCGTCTGGATGACGGTCGTCATCATCCTGTGGGTGGTGTGGAACATCGCGGCCCCGGACCACCTGCGCTTCGACGAGTACCCGTTCATCTTCCTCACCCTGATGCTGTCGCTGCAGGCGTCGTACGCCGCTCCGCTGATCCTTCTCGCCCAGAACCGTCAGGACGACCGCGACCGCGTCAATCTGGAGCAGGACCGCAAGCAGAACGAGCGGTCCATCGCGGACACCGAGTACCTCACCCGCGAGATCGCCTCGCTGCGCATGGGCCTCGGCGAGGTGGCCACCCGCGACTGGATCCGCTCCGAGCTCCAGGACCTGGTCAAGGAGTTGGAGGAGCACCGCGCGGTATTCCCGCGGGAGGGCTCGCGGCGGAGTGATGTAGGCGACCGCTGACATCCCTTTCCGGGGTGGGGTTACCGCGCCGTACTATCGGTCCCATGGCTACGGAAGACGCGGTGCGTGAAGCACTGGCGACGGTGAACGACCCCGAGATCCAGCGACCCATCACCGAGTTGGGGATGGTCAAATCGGTGGACATCGCCGCGGACGGGGCGGTAGCGGTCACCGTGTACCTGACGGTCTCCGGCTGCCCGATGCGCGAGACCATCACCAAGAACGTGACCGACGCGGTCGCCGCCGTCGAAGGCGTCACGCGTGTCGACGTGACCCTGGACGTGATGGGCGACGAGCAGCGCAAGGAGCTGGCGGCCGCGCTGCGCGGCGGCACGGCCGAGCGCGAGGTGCCCTTCGCCAAGCCCGGCTCGCTGACCCGGGTCTACGCGGTCGCGTCCGGCAAGGGCGGCGTCGGCAAGTCCTCGGTGACGGTGAACCTCGCCGCCGCGATGGCCGCGGACGGCCTGAAGGTCGGTGTCGTCGACGCCGACATCTACGGCCACTCCGTGCCGCGCATGCTGGGCGCCGACGGCAAGCCCACCCAGGTCGAGAACATGATCATGCCGCCGTCCGCGCACGGCGTGAAGGTCATCTCCATCGGCATGTTCACCCCGGGCAACGCGCCGGTCGTGTGGCGCGGCCCGATGCTGCACCGCGCGCTCCAGCAGTTCCTCGCGGACGTCTTCTGGGGCGACCTCGACGTGCTGCTGCTCGACCTGCCGCCGGGCACCGGCGACATCGCCATCTCCGTGGCGCAGCTGGTCCCGAACGCCGAGATCCTGGTCGTGACGACGCCTCAGCAGGCGGCCGCCGAGGTCGCCGAGCGCGCCGGCTCCATCGCCGTACAGACCCACCAGAAGATCGTCGGCGTCGTCGAGAACATGTCCGGGCTGCCCTGCCCGCACTGCGACGAGATGGTCGACGTGTTCGGCACGGGCGGCGGCCAGAAGGTCGCCGAGGGCCTCACGAAGACGACGGGCGCCACGGTGCCGGTCCTCGGCTCCATCCCGATCGACGTCCGCCTGCGCGAGGGCGGCGACGAGGGCAAGCCGGTCGTCCTGACCGACCCCGACTCACCCGCGGGTTCCGCGCTGCGCGCCATCGCGGGCAAGCTGGGCGGCCGCCAGCGCGGCCTGGCGGGCATGACCCTGGGCATCACACCGCGCAACAAGTTCTGAGCACGCTGGGGGCGCCCCGTAAGGGGCGCATCCCAGGGGCGCATCCCAGGGGCGCGGGGAACTGCGCGACCGGCCACAGCGGGTCCGCAGACGTCCACGCGCCCCACGGAGTGCTACGCGTACGCTCCGATGTCCTTGATGACGGCGAACCCCAGCCCGTACGCGCTCATGCCGCGTCCGTACGCGCCCAGGTGCACGCCCTCCTTCGTGGAGCCCGCGAGGACCCAGCCGTACTCGGACTCGCGGTAGTGGAACGGGGTCGGCACCCCGTCCACCGGGAGTGACAGCGACGACCAGTCGTCGCCCTCCAGATCGTCGGCGAGGAACCAGGCCGTCTCCGTCTGCTGGTCCAGCCAGTCGTCGCGCAGCGTGTGGTCCATCTGGCCCGGCCAGGTGAAGGACAGCAGGCCGACCCCGGCGAGCCAGGCCGCCGACGAGACCGACGTGGCCTCGAGGACGCCCGTGCCGTCCGCGCTGCGCCGCACCGGGTTGGCCGCGACGGTCACCACGACCGCGAAGCGCTCCTTGTCGCTGTTGCCGAGGGTGCCCTCGGCGCGGACCGACGGCTCGTCACCGTGTCCGATCGAACCGTGCTCCACGGCACCGTCCGCCGACGCGCCGACCTGCATCAGCCAGCGCTGCCCCGTGTAGGCCTCGTCGAGGCCGTACCAGGGGAAGGGCGCCAGCAGGTAGCCGTCGACCGTGCGCCGGGCGGAGGGCACCGCTTGTGCGCTGCCGTCCGCGGTCGGCACCTGTGCGCCTACCCGACTTGTCGTCTCCATGTACCCGGCCGCCTCCTCGCTCTCGTGTGTCCGGAGCGGCCCGCCCCCCTCGGACGTCCTCACGCCGGACAACAAGGCAGGATAGCCACACCCGTTGGCGGCGGCAGTTCAGGCGAGGCCTCAGGTGGCGTCCGCGTCGAACGGCGGACGGTCCCCGGAGTCGGGCTTATCGGTCTCCGCGGGCTTTTTCTGCATGTCGACGCGGGCTCCGCCACCCGAGGTGGCCGACGCGGCCGCGGTCGCCGCCGACCCACCGTCCGAGGAGTCGCTGTCGCGGCCGTGCACGGCGTCCGCGACGTCGTTCATCTCCTTCTTCAGGTCGAAGCCGTTGCGGATCTCCTTGAGCCCCAGCTCGTCGTTGTCGAGCTGCTTGCGGATGAACTTCTTGGGGTTCAGGTCATCGAACTCGAAGTCCTTGAACTCTGGGCCCAGCTCCTCGCGGATGTCCGCCTTCGCGCTGTCGGAGAACTCGCGGATCTTGCGGATCGTGCGGGAGATGTCCTGGATGACCTTCGGCAGCTTGTCCGGACCGAAGATGAGCACGGCGAGGACGACCAGCGCCACTATCTCGAGTGCGCCAATGTCATTGAACACCTAGAGCTCCTTGCGATGTCCTCCGAGGTCTGGACCGTGACCACGGTACCCGGCACTGATGTCTGTCCGGTAGCCGCTGCACGACAACCCGGATCGCGCCCGGCCGCTCCCGCGCTCAGCTCCCGCCGGCCGAACCCAGCACCAGCGTCACGTCACGGTCGTCGCCGTCGCGCTCCACCGTCAGCTCCAGGCGGTCCTTCGGGCGGTGCGCGCGGACCTTGACGATGAGCTCATCGCTGGAATGCACGGCACGGCCGTCGACCTCGGTGATGACGTCACCCGGCCTGAGGCCGGCCCGGTCGCCCGGCCCGTTCTCGTTGACCGACGGGCCGCCGTTCTTGCCCTTGTCCGCGATGCGGGCGCCGTCGCCGGTGAACTCGGTGTCGAGCGTGACACCGATCACGGGGTGCGTCGCCCTGCCGAAGTTGATCAGCTCTTCGGCGACGCGCTTGCCCTGGTTGATCGGGATGGCGAAGCCAAGGCCGATGGAGCCCGCCTGGCCGCCGCCCCGCTCGGAGCCGTCGTCCGCGGAGCGTATGGCGCTGTTGATGCCGATGACGCGGGCCCGGGAGTCGACGAGGGGGCCACCGGAGTTGCCGGGGTTGATGGGCGCGTCGGTCTGCAGGGCGTCCACGTACGAGATGTCGCTGCCGTCGCCCTTCTCGCCGCCCGCGGTGATGGGCCGCTCCTTGGCGCTGATGATCCCGGAGGTGACGGTGTTCTCCAGGTCGAAGGGGGCGCCGATGGCCACGACGGGGTCGCCGACCTGCACGTTCTCCGAGTTGCCGAGGGTCAGAGGCTTCAGGCCGCGGACGCCGGACACCTTGACGACCGCGAGGTCGTAACCGGAGTCGCGGCCGATGACCTCGGCCTTGGCGGTCTCGCCGCCGCTGAAGGTCACCGACACCTCGCCGCCGGTGCCGGCGGGCTCGACGACGTGGTTGTTGGTGAGGATGTGGCCCTTGCCGTCGAGGACGAAGCCGGTACCGGTGCCCTGCGCGGAGTCGCCGCTGACGTGCAGCGTCACGACGCCGGGCAGGGCTGCCGAGGCGATGCCCGCGACGCTGCCCCTGGGACGGTCCTTGGACTCGTCGGCGGCCGGCTGCCGCAGCTCGACGTCACCCGTGCCGTTGCGCTCCAGATACGAGCCGGTCGCACCGCCGATGAGCCCCGACACGAGCGCGATGAGCCCGACCCCGACGAAAAGCGCCCGCCGCCCGCGCTTGTCCCGCTTCTCCCGGGTCTCCGGGGGCAGCGACCCGATCTGCTGCAGCGGCGCGTTCCAGGGGTCGTACGCGGCCCGTGAGTGCGGCTGGGGCTGCGCCGGGAGGGGGGCCGCGGTGCCGCCCTGCGTGGGCGCGGGGAACGGGGTGCCGCCCTGCGTGGGCGGCGGGAACGAGGTGCCGTGGGCCGGGGTCGTCGCGGGGTGCTGCACCGGAGGCGCGGGCGCCCACGGGCCGGGCTCGCCGTAGGGCGGGGTGCTGTACGGGTCCGGGGCGTGCAGGGGCTGCGGCCGCTCCACGGACTCACCCCTCCGATCACCCGCTCCTGCGGCCACGCCCTGACCCACCGAACCCTGCGCCGGAACCCCGTACGGGGCGTCGGCAGCCGGTATGGACTCACTCGCGGCCATCCCCTGCGGGACGTGGGTGCCGGGCACCTGCGCGGTTCGCGCCGGAGCGTCCAGGCCCTGTCCCGGTGCGGCCGGCTGCGTCGGTGTGGCGTCAGCCGGGGACGACTGGGCGGGCGGTTCGGTCGTCGTGCCCGGCGCTTTGGGCCGGGGGCGGCTCCACCAATTCGCCTTCGTGGGCTTCCCCTCGTCCATGTTCTCCCCACAACTGGCCCGCGGCGGACGCCGTTTGGATGTTCAACCCCGCGCTCACCGACTCCTCGGCGGGCACGGCCCACCGAGGATTCAACCAGGTTCCCCCGCACAAGCGCAGGGCACCGTCGGGTCAGCGCACCTGCGACGTGCCCTTCAGCGGCCCGGCGCCCTGCGGCGCGGCGCTGGTCCGCACCGGATTCGTGCCGCCCGGCAGCAGGTGGTCCTCCGTCGCGTGCCGGCCGGGCTGCGCCGGACGTATCAGCGGGGAGATCGCGGCGGCGCCCGCCAGCATCGGCGCCGTCAGCTCGTACGCGGACTCGCGGGAGCCCAGCGGATGCGCCGGAGCCCCGGGGAGCAGCGGTCCCGTCACCTCCGTGGGCGCGGCCGGTGCCATCAGGACGCCGGGGCGCTGGCCCTGCACCGAGAGCGGGTTGCCGCTGCCCCGGCGGCGCACGGAGTCGGGGGTCACGGCGGTGCCGGACCCCTGGGAGCGCTGCGGGGTCACGTTGCTCCCCGAGCCGCCCGCGCGGGGGTCGCTCGAGTCGGCGGGGGCGCCGACCGTGACGCCGCCGAGCGCGATGGCGGCCAGTGACACCGCGCCCGCCGCCGCGAACGCGAAGCGGCGCCCGCGCCAGGTGGGCCGCTCCGCCTCGTGCCGCGTGACGTCATGGATGCGGAAGCCCCGCTGCTCGCTGGGGAGCACCGCGGCGTGGGCGCCCGCCGGGACGTACTCCACGAAGGGGTCGGGGTTCACGCCGAAGATCCCGGCCCGCGGCAAGCCGGCGGAATCGGTGGCTCCGGTGGCGAATCCGTCATCGCCGCCCGGTCCTCCGGACGGCCCGGAACCGCCTCCTGGAAGACCTTGGAGGCGGGCGAGGAAACTCTCGGTGGGCGGCGGCGGGGCCGCCTGCGCGAAGACGCTCTTCAGGCGACGCTGCGCGTCGGCCTCGGTCTTGCACATCGGACAGGTCGCCAGATGTGCCAGGACGCGCTCGCGCGCGTCATGTCCCAACTCGCCGTCCACAAGGGCGGCGAGCCGGTCCCCCAGATGCTGCTCGGCCTCGGCTAGTTGCCGTTCGGCAGGATTCGACCGTGATCCACTCACGCGGTCGCGCCCCCTCCTCCCAGCGCCACGGCCCCGGTGACCGCGAGCGAACGTCGCTCGGCGCGGGCTTCGGGAGAGCGGTGCTGGAGAGCCTTGCGCAGCTGCGAGCGGCCACGGTGGATACGGCTGCGGACCGTGCCGAGCTTGACGCCGAGGGTGGCTGCGATCTCCTCGTACGAAAGACCTTCGATGTCGCAGAGGACCACGGCGGCGCGGAACTCGGGCGCGAGCGTGTCGAGCGCCTGCTGGACGTCCGCGTCGAAGTGCGTGTCGTTGAACACCTGCTGCGGCGACGGCTCGCGGCTCGGCAGCCGCTCCGCGGCGTCGTCCCCGAGCGCGTCGAAACGGATGCGCTGCTTGCGGCGCACCATGTCCAGGAAGAGGTTCGTGGTGATGCGGTGCAGCCAGCCCTCGAACGTGCCGGGGGTGTAGGTCGAGAGGGAGCGGAAGACGCGGACGAAGACCTCCTGCGTGAGGTCCTCCGCGTCGTGCTGATTGCCGGTCAGGCGGTACGCCAGGCGGTACACGCGGCCGCTGTGTGTGCTGACGATCTCCTCCCAGGTGGGCGGAGTCCACGCCTGCGATTCCGCGTCAGCGGCAAAGGTCGCGGTCTGAGCGGAGTCGTTGGCACGGATGCGGTCAGCGGTGTCGGTCACGGATTTCGGCTCACCCGCCAATCCGAGAAAACGCCGGAGCGCTCCTCCCCGATTCGCAGACGCAGCCGCACCTCCCCTGTCGGCTCTGGTGGTGTCCAGTGGAGCCCCTACCATAACCACCTCGCCCGTTAGCTCCGGATAAGCGTTTTTACGTGAATTTGGTACGGGCTTCTCTGCAGGTGTCCTGCCCCTGCGAGCCGTCCGCTTCTGCTCTTGATCCATCCGTAACCCCCGTCGCGCTCCCACCCCCTATAAACGCCCGGCCTCATCTGCGGGTTCCCGGCCCCAACGGATACAGTCACGGCCAGGCAACCACGGGGACAGGAGAGGGCCATTACCGGCAACCGGCAGACGGGCTGGGCGTTCGCCGACGCCTTTGTCGCCGAGGACGAGGCACTGCGCTGGGCCCGGGACCGGGCCCGGGAGGCAGGCCTGCCCTCGGTGTCGCCCGGCACCGGCGCCGCGCTGCGGATGCTCGCCGCCACGGCTGACGCGAAAGCGGTGGCCGAAATCGGTACGGGCACCGGGGTGTCGGGCATCCACCTGCTGCACGGCATGCGGCCCGACGGCGTCCTGACCACCGTCGATCCCGAGCCGGACCGCCAGCAGTTCGCGCGGCAGGCCTTCCGCGCGGCCGGCTTCGCGGGCAACCGGGCTCGGTTCATTCCGGGGCGGGCCCTGGATGTCCTGCCGCGGCTGGCCGACGGCGGTTACGACCTCGTGTTCTGCGACGGGGACCGGCTGGAGTCCCTCGAGTACCTCGCTGAATCGTTGCGCCTGCTGCGGCCCGGTGGGCTCGTCTGCTTCGAGGGCGTCTTCGCGGACGGCAGGACCGTGGACTCCGGGCCGCAGCCGGTCGAGGTTCTGCACCTGCGTGAGTTGTTGCGGGCGGTGCGGGAGAGTTCTGATCTGGTGCCTTCGTTGCTCCCTGTGGGAGACGGTCTCCTCTGCGCCGTCAAACGGTAGCGCTGCGTCGGCGCTGCGCTGGCTTGGGCGGTTCTTTTTCTGCGGGTGCGTCGTGGCTGGTGTCGCGCAGTTCCCCGCGCCCCTGAAAAGCCCCGGCCGGAGCGGGCTTCTTTGGCTGCGGGTGCGTCGTGGCTGGTCGCGCAGTTCCCCGCGCCCCTTGAGTAGACCGGTCTCGGGCCCCACGGCCTGTGCCCCTTGAGTGGACCGGTCCTGGGCCCCACGGCCTGCGCCCCTTGAGCAGATCAGCCCCGGGCCCCACGGCCTGTGCCCCTGAAGGCCCCCGGCCCGGACACAGCACTGCCCGGCATCGTCGTACGATGCCGGGCAGTGGAAAAGTGTGCGCGCTTCCGCGTCAGCCGACGACCTTCTTCAGGGCGTCGCCGAGCGCGTCGGCCTCGTCCGGAGTCAGTTCGACGACAAGTCGTCCGCCGCCTTCGAGCGGAACGCGCATGACGATGCCCCGCCCCTCCTTGGTCACCTCGAGCGGGCCGTCGCCCGTCCGCGGCTTCATGGCCGCCATGCTCGTTCCCCTTCCTGAAACCAGCTCATCGCAGCCGACAACCCAGGTGTCACCGGCATCGAACACATTGCTTCCAGGCCATTATCCCGCATCGCGGGACCCGATGACCAACATCGGTCGGCATCGCTTGCGCAACGCGCGCCCGCAAAACCCCTCATTTCGGCGATGTGGCTGCGATACTTCGCCGTCCCATACGCCCCAGGGACCCGAAATTCTTTGACGCAGGTCACATGACCGGTCGCATGCCGGAGCTCGATGATCTCCGTCATGCTGAGCTCTACGTACTGGACCAGCGGAGGGGACCACCATGGCCGACAGCGTGCTCTACGAGGTGAGCGACGGACTCGCGACGATCACGATCAACCGTCCCGAGGCGATGAACGCCATGAACACCGAGGCGAAGGTCGCGCTGCGGGAAGCCGTGCGGTCGGCCGCCGGCGACGAGGCCGTGCGCGCGGTGCTGCTCACCGCGACGGGCCGCGCCTTCTGTGTGGGCCAGGACCTCAAGGAGCACATCGGCTCCCTCGCGGCGGACCGCGAGGCGGGCACCGGGCAGACGATGAGCACGGTCAAGGAGCACTACAACCCCATCGTGCGGGCCCTGGCGGGCATGCCGAAGCCGGTCGTGGCGGGGGTCAACGGCGTCGCCGCGGGCGCGGGCCTCGGCTTCGCGCTCGCCGCCGACTACCGGGTCGTCGCGGACACCGCCAAGTTCAACACCTCGTTCGCGGGCGTCGCGCTGACCGCCGACTCCGGAGTCTCCTGGACGCTGCCGCGCGTGATCGGCCCCGGCCGCGCCGCCGACCTGCTGCTCTTCCCGCGCAACATCAGCGCGCAGGAGGCGTACGAGCTGGGCATCGCCAACCGGATCGTGCCCGCCGACGACCTCGCCGCCGAGGCCGCGCAGGTGGCCCGCACCCTCGCCGAGGGCCCGACCCTGGCCTACGCCGCGCTCAAGGAGTCCCTGGCCTACGCCGCGGGCCACACCTTGGACGAGGCGCTGGACAAGGAGGACGAGCTGCAGGCGAAGGCGGGCGCGTCGGAGGACCACACCATCGCCGTGCAGGCTTTCATCGCCAAGGAGAAGCCGAAGTACCTCGGGCGCTGATCCGGTTACGCGGCCTCGCGGGCCACGCAGTCCGCGAGGTGGTCGTCGACCAGACCGCAGGCCTGCATCAGCGCGTACGCCGTGGTGGGGCCGACGAAGCGGATGCCGCGCTTCTTGAGTGCCTTGGAGAGGGCCGTGGACTCGTCGGTGATCGCGGGTACCTCGGCGATGCTGCGGGGTGCCTGACGGGTCGCGGGGTCCGGTGCGTACGACCAGATCAGGGAGTCCAGTTCGCCCTCGGACCAGTCGGCGAGCACGCGCGCGTTGGCGAGGGTGGCGTCGATCTTGGCGCGGTTGCGGATGATCCCCGGGTCGGCGAGGAGCCGCTCGCGGTCCTCGTCGGTGAACTCCGCCACCGCGGCGATCCTGAACCCGGCGAAGGCGGCGCGGAAGCCTTCGCGGCGGCGCAGGATCGTGATCCACGACAGGCCCGACTGGAAGGCTTCCAGGCAGAGCCGCTCGTACAGCGCGTCGTCGCCGCGGACCGGGCGGCCCCACTCGTCGTCGTGGTACGCCACGTAGTCCGCGGTGGACAGGCCCCACGGGCAGCGGAGGCCGCCGTCCGGGCCCGGGACCGCGCCGCTCTCGGTACTCACTGGTCGTCGCCCTTCTTCTCCTCGGGCCCACGTGGTTCGTACCCCTCGAAGAGAGTGCGGCCCGCGACCGCCGTGGCCTGCGCGCCGGCCAGGGCCGCCTCCAGCTCGGCGATGCGGGCGTCCCGCTCGGCCAGCTCGGCGCCGAGGCGGCCGAGGACGTCGTCCACCTCGTCCATGTGGTAGCCGCGCAGCGTCATCGGGAAGCGCACCGCGTCGACGTCGGCACGGCGCAGGGGGCGGTCCAGGGGCAGCGGGTCGGTGAACCGCTCGGGCGCGGCGTCGGGCAGCGCGCCGCTCTCGCCGCCGCTGATCACGGCGAGGGTCACCGCGCCGACCACCACCAGGAGGGCGACGACCAGGAACAAGAACAAGACCATCTCTTCAGGCCCTCACGCTCGACTGCCCGTGCTGAAACTGTCAGGGTCCGATCGTGCCATGTGCCTGTGACAGTTAAGGTCGCAGGCGGCCGAACCGCGACAAGGACCCAGGAGGGCCACAGGGCATGCTCAGGCTTGGCAGGCGCGAGTTCGACGCGCACGAGCCGGTGATCATGGCGATCGTCAACCGGACCCCGGACTCCTTCTACGACCAGGGAGCCACGTTCCGCGACGAACCGGCGCTCGCGCGCGTGGAGCAGGCCGTGGCCGAGGGCGCCGCCATCGTCGACATCGGCGGGGTCAAGGCGGGCCCGGGCGAGGAGGTCACCGCCGAGGAGGAGGCGCGCCGCACGGTCGGGTTCGTCGCCGAGGTCCGCAAGCGGTTCCCCGACGTGGTGATCAGCGTCGACACGTGGCGGCACGACGTCGGTGCGGCGGTCTGCGAGGCGGGCGCCGATCTGCTCAACGACGCCTGGGGCGGCGTCGACCCGAAGCTCGCGGAGGTCGCCGCGCGCTACGGGGTGGGCCTGGTCTGCACGCACGCGGGCGGCGCCGAACCGCGCACGCGGCCGCACCGCGTCACGTACGACGACGTGATGGCCGACATCCTGCGCGTGACGGTCGGCCTGGCCGAACGCGCGGTGGAGCTGGGCGTGCCGCGCGAGTCCGTGATGATCGACCCGGGCCACGACTTCGGCAAGAACACCCGCCACAGCCTGGAGGCCACCCGCAGGCTCGGCGAGATGGTCGACACGGAGTGGCCCGTCCTGGTCTCCCTCTCCAACAAGGACTTCGTCGGCGAGACCCTCGACAAGCCGGTCAAGGAACGCGTCATCGGCACCCTGGCGACCACAGCGGTCTCCGCCTGGCTGGGCGCCCAGGTCTACCGCGTGCACGAGGTCGCCGAGACCAAGCAGGTGCTGGACATGGTGGCGACGATCGCGGGGCATCGTGCTCCCGCCGTGGCCCGGCGAGGATTGGCCTGAGCGACCCCGCCCCACCCCGGCCGGACGGAGTCCGGCGCAGCCGTGCGAAGCCCGGGAGGCGCCCCGGCGCCGAGCGGCGCGAGCGCGGCACGAAGGAAAGGTCATGGTGGCGACGATCGCGGGGCATCGGCCCCCGGCGGTCGCCCGCCGGGGACTCGCCTGAGTGCTTCTTACTTGCCGACTTCCTTCGTCACCAGTGAGATCGCCTCTTCCACGTCGTCCGTGACGTGGAAGAGGAGGAGGTCCGCCTCGGAGGCCTTGCCCTGGGCGATCACCGTGTTCTTGAGCCAGTCGACCAGGCCGCCCCAGTACTGCGAGCCGAAGAGGACGATGGGGAAGCGGGTGACCTTGCGGGTCTGGACGAGGGTGAGCGCTTCGAAGAGCTCGTCCAGCGTGCCGAGGCCGCCGGGCAGGACCACGAAACCCTGCGCGTACTTCACGAACATCGTCTTGCGGACGAAGAAGTAGCGGAAGTTCACGCCGATGTCGACGTACGGGTTGAGGCCCTGCTCGAAGGGGAGCTCGATGCCGAGGCCGACCGAGGTGCCCTTCGCCTCGACGGCGCCCTGGTTGGCGGCCTGCATCGCGCCGGGACCGCCGCCCGTGATCACGGCGAAGCCGGCCTCCACGAGCGCCTTGCCGATCTCGACCCCGGCCGCGTACTCCGGAGAGTCCTCCCCCGTGCGCGCCGAACCGAACACGCTGATGGCGGGCGGGAGTTCCGCGAGGGTGCCGAAGCCCTCGATGAACTCGGACTGGATGCGCAGGACTCTCCAGGGATCCGTGTGCACCCATTCGGAAGGCCCGTCGGAGTCGAGGAGACGCTGGTCCGTGGTACCGGCCTGCACCTTGTCCCGCCGGCGCAGCACCGGGCCGAGCCGCTGCTCCTCAGGACGCTTCCTGGCAGCGCGGGCAGCGCGCTCGGCGCTGTTGTCGGGGTGGCTCATCGTCTGCTCCCTCCATGCGTACGTGACCCACAGCGTAGATCTACGCGGGTTACGTCCGAGGGACCTCGGGATGTCCGGCACCAAGAGCGGCACAGGAACCTACGACGTCAGCCAGGCCCGCAGCTTCTCCTCCGCCACCGGGATCAGCGACGCCTCGACGCGCTCGTCGATCTTGTGGGCCAGCAACGGGTTGCCGGGGCTGTAGTTGACCGCGGGCACGCCGAGCGCGCTGAAGCGGGAGACGTCCGTCCAGCCGAACTTGGGGCGGGCCTCGCCGCCGACGGCCGCCATGAAGGCCGCGGCAGCCGGGTGGGTCAGGCCGGGGCGGGCCGCGCCCGTGTGGTCGTCGACGACGAACTCGTCGACGCCGCAGTCCGCGAAGTAGTCGCGGACGAAGGCGAGGGCCTCTTCCTCGCTGCGGTCGGGGGCGTAGCGGAAGTTGACGGTGACGGTGCACTCGTCGGGGATGACGTTGGTGGCCACGCCGCCCTCGATGCGGACGGCGTTGAGGCCCTCGTGGAACTCCAGGCCCTCGACCACCGGCTTGCGGGGCTCGTAGGCGGCGAGCTTCTGGAGGATGGGGGTGGCCGCGTGGATGGCGTTGGAGCCCATCCACGCACGCGCGGAGTGTGCCCGCACGCCCTTGGTCTTGAGGAGGACCCGCAGGGTGCCCTGGCAGCCGCCCTCGACCTGGCCGTCGGTCGGCTCCAGGAGGACGGCGAAGTCGCCCGCCAGCCAGTCGGGGTGGGCCTCGGCGACGTGCCCGAGGCCGTTGAGGTGGGCGGCCACTTCTTCGTTGTCGTAGAAGACGAAGGTGAGGTCGCGGTTGGGTTCGGGCACGGTCTGCGCGATGCGCAGCTGGACGGCGACGCCCGACTTCATGTCGCAGGTGCCGCAGCCCCAGAGGACGCCGTTCTCGTCGAGACGGGAGGGGACGTTGTCCGCGATCGGCACCGTGTCGATGTGCCCGGCGAGGATGACCCGCTCGGCGCGGCCGAGGTTCGTGCGGGCCACCACGTTGTTGCCGTGCCGGTCGACCGTGAGGTGCGGCAGGGCGCGCAGGGCCGTCTCGATGGCGTCGGCGAGCGCCTTCTCCTCGCCGCTCGGGGACGGGAAGTCGACCAGCCGCGCGGTGAGCTCCGCGGCGTCGAGCGTGAGGTCAAGCGGTGTCTGAGACATGCGGACGACCCTAACGCCGGTGGGCCGCCGCCCTGTCAGTGGACTCCAGTACCTTGGACGCGTGCCTGAGCCCCCCAGCCCCCTCCGGCGCGGCCGCCTCCTCCGTATCGGGACCGCGGCCGCCGTGCTGCTCGCCGTCGTGGGCTATGTGACGTTGCAGTACGTGTACGGGGGCAAGCGCGAGCCGCGGTGCACGGTCGTGTCGGGCAGGGGCGACGGCGCTTCGTACACCTTCACGGCCGAACAGGCGGAGAACGCCGCGACGGTCGCCGCGGCCGGCACCTCGCGCGGGATGCCGGAGCGCGCGGTGACCATCGCCCTCGCCACCGCCCTTCAGGAGTCGGGGCTGCGCAACATCACGCACGGGGACCGGGATTCGCTCGGCCTCTTCCAGCAGCGGCCCTCGCAGGGCTGGGGCGACGAGCGGCAGATCATGGACCCGGCGTATTCGGCGGGCCGTTTCTACGAGCACCTTGCCGACGTCCCCGGCTATTCGCGGCTGCCCCTCACGGTCGCCGCGCAGCGCGTGCAGCGCAGCGGCTATCCGCAGGCCTACGCCAAGCACGAGCCGGACGCCGCGCTGCTCGCCGCCGCGCTCACCGGCCGGGCGCCCGCCACCTTCGGCTGCGAGGGCCGCGCCGGCACGGACCCCGGCGGTCCGGCGAAGGTCCGGGCCGCGCTCGTCCGCGACTTCGGCCGCGAGGTGCGCCCCGGCGGCGCCCCGGGGCGCGCGGTGACGGTCCGCGTGCCCGCCCGGCCGGCCGACGACCGGGCGTCGCAGCGCGGCTGGGAGCTGGCGCACTGGGCGGTGGCGCACTCCTCCGCGCTGCACATCGAGCGGGTTTCGTACGGCGGCCGGGAGTGGCGTGCCGGGGATTCGGGGAAGTGGCGGAAGGTGCCGGCGGCCGGGGCCGCGGGGGCGGGCAGGGCCGCGGACGAGGTCCGAATCGTCACTGGGCAGTAGTGCGGCGCTTCACTCTTTGGGGGCACTCGGGGCGTTACGGAGCGACACCGTGTCCGAGTTTCCGGCCCCGGTCTCGCGCAATCTCCAAATCCCTTGAGATCACAGGGCATTAAGGTTTCTGCAGCGAAACGGCCCGTAAGTCGTTTGCCCCTTTTTCTCCGCAGCCGATAATGCGACGCATTGCCAACTCTTTACATTGGCGCACCGCAACCTTCGCGGGCTTCGAGCGGTAGTCACTGCGTCTGACCGCCGGAAGCCGTCCGGCGCGACGCCGGAGCCGATCCGGCGGACACCCAACGTCCTCTCCCGTTTGAAGGAGCATCATGTCCCTCCCCCTGACCCGCCGGATCGCCCGTGCCGCGCTGCTCAGCGCAGCGGGTGCAGCTTCCGTGGTCGGTGCGGCCGGCTCCGCGAGCGCCGTTGACCTCCCGGCCGCCCCCGACCTGGGCGGAGTGTCCGCTGTGGACGGCGACGGCCTCGGCAACACCGTCGACGACGCGGCTCAGAACGTCGGCAACCTCGCGGGCGACACCGGAAGCAAGGCCGTGAAGAAGTCCGTCCCGGCCGCGACCAAGGCCGTCGGCCGGGCCGGCAAGACGGCGGTTCCCGCCGGACAGCGGGCCGCCGGTGACGTCACGGGCAGCGCGGGCCAGGTGCTCGGCGAGACCGCGAACTCGGCCACCGAGGGCGGGCTGCCCACCGACGACCTGGGCGGCGGCCTGCCCACCGACTCGCTGACGCAGGGCGGCCTGCCGACCGACCAGCTGCCGGTCAGCACCCTGCCGCTCGGCTGACCCGGGCCACACGCAGGGAGGGCCCGGAGCCACTGGCTCCGGGCCCTCCGTCGTGCTCGGACGTCGTGCTCTGACGTCGTGCTCTGACGTCGTCCTCGAAGGCGCGTTACGCCAGCCGCTCGACCGCCGCCGCGACCCGCTCGTCCGTCGCCGTCAGCGCCACGCGCACGAAGCGGTCGCCCGCCGGGCCGTAGAAGTCGCCGGGCGCCACCAGGATGCCGCGTTCCGCGAGGTGGCCGACGGTGTCCCAGCAGGACTCGTCGCGGGTGGCCCACAGGTAGAGGCTGGCCTCGCTGTGCTCGATGCGGAAGCCGTGCTTCAGCAGGGCGTCCCGCAGGGCGGCGCGCCGGGCCGCGTACCGCTCGCGCTGCTCGCGCACGTGCTCGTCGTCGCCGAGGGCCGCCACGACGGCGGCCTGGGTCGGCGCGGAGGTCATCATGCCGCCGTGCTTGCGGATCTGCAGCAGGTCCCCGAGGACGCCCGCGTCACCGGCGACGAACGCCGCGCGGTACCCCGCCAGGTTGGACCGCTTGGAGAGCGAGTGGACGGCGACGATGCCCTCGTACGAACCGCCGCACACGTCCGGGTGCAGGACCGAGACCGGCTCGGCCTCCCAGCCGAGTTCCAGGTAGCACTCGTCGCTGACGAGCAGCACGCCGTGTTCGCGCGCCCAGGCGACGGTGCGGGTCAGCTCTTCCTCGGTCAGGACGCGGCCGGTGGGGTTCGAGGGCGAGTTGAGCCAGAGGAGCTTGAGGCCGGCCGGGTCGAGCTCGGTCGGCTCGTCGTAGGCGACGTACTCCGCGCGGGCCAGGCGCGCGCCCACCTCGTACGTCGGGTAGGCGAGCCGCGGGTAGGCCACCACGTCGCCCGGGCCGAGGCCCAGCTGCGTCGGGAGCCAGGCCACGAGCTCCTTGGAGCCGACGACCGGCAGGACGTTGCGGTGCGTCAGGCCGCGGGCGCCGAGGCGCCGTTCGCACCAGCCGGTGAGCGCGTCGCGCAGCTCGGCCGTGCCCCACACCGTCGGATAGCCGGGCGAGTCCGCGGCCGCGATCAGCGCTTTCTGGATCAGCTCGGGAACCGGGTCCACCGGGGTGCCGACCGACAGGTCGACGATGCCGCCGGGGTGGGCGGCCGCCGTGGCCTTGTACGGCTCGAGCTTGTCCCAGGGGAAGGTGGGAAGCCGGTCGGAGACTGCGGACACGTGTTGACTCCCGTGCTGGTGCTGGTCGTTGTTGCATATGCCTCGGTCCCGTGCGGCGAAGATGCCGTACGGGACCGGGGCGACGCTCAGGCTGCCGTTACTGGTTCTGCGGCGGCAGGGCGGCGATGAAGGCGTGGTCGCGCTCGATCAGGCCGAGCTTGCTCGCGCCACCGGGCGAACCGAGATCGTCGAAGAACTCGACGTTCGCCTTGTAGTAGTCCTTCCACTCCTCAGGAGTGTCGTCCTCGTAGAAGATCGCCTCGACCGGGCAGACCGGTTCGCAGGCTCCACAGTCGACGCATTCGTCCGGGTGGATGTACAAGGACCGCTGGCCCTCGTAAATGCAGTCGACCGGGCACTCCTCGATGCACGCCTTGTCCTTGACGTCGACACAAGGCTGCGCGATGACGTAGGTCACGCTGTCGTTCCTCCTCGATACGGGCGTTGGCGGGCCGTCCTCAGGCTCCGCTCGCCTGGCGCGCGGGAGCGCGGCGTCGTCGATGCCCGCCCCTAGTATCTCCGTTCCCGGGCATGATCCGAACAGGAGGGGCTTGCAGAGCTGTGGAAATCACCGGCGGCGGACGACTCGAGGTCCGTATCACCCCTGCTGACGTGGGGAAAAGAGTCTCCATTCGACGCCTGAGCACCGCTTCGGCGCCGGGTGACAAGTTCACCGACACGGTGGGTGTTCTCACATCGTGGGACGACGGTGTGGTGCTCATCACACGACGGAACGGTGAGAGCGTCCGCATCCCGGAAGGAACCCTGGTGGCGGGCAAGGTCGTGCCGGCCGCGCCCGCGCGCCGCCGGGGCCCCGCCGCCTCCTACGAGGAGCTGGCGCGGGTCTCCGCCCGGGCCTGGCAGCCCGTGGAGAGCGAGCGGCTCGGGGAGTGGGAGCTGCGGGCGGCGGCCGGGTTCACGCGGCGGGCCAACTCCGCGCTGCCGCTGGGCGATCCCGGCCGACCGCTCGACGAGGCACTCTCGTACGTGCGCGAGTGGTACGCGGCCCGTGACCTGCCCCCGTACATCCAGACCGCGACCGGCGCCGAGGGCACGCAGGAGCTGCTCTGCGCCGGCCTGGAGGAGCGCGGCTGGGTGCGCGAGGTGACCGCGGAGGTGCACGTCGGGGGGCTCGCCCCGGTCGGGGACCTGGCCGCGGACGTGGACCGTGTCGTGCTCTCCCGCTCCTTCGACGAGCCGTGGCTGCGGCGGTACAAGCGGTTCGGGGTTCCGGGACCGCATGTGCTCGAGGTGCTGGCGGGCGGGCCCTCGGTATGGTTCGCTTCCGTGCCCGGGAGCGGTGACGCCCCGGCCGCCATCGGGCGGTGCGTGGTGGACGGACGCTGGGCGGGCTTCATGGCCGTCGAGGTGGACCCGGAGCACCGGCGCCGGGGGCTCGCCACCGCGGTGATGACCGCACTGGCCCGGCAGGCCCTGGCCGAGGGCGCTTCGGCGGCCTGGCTGCAGGTCGAGGACGACAACGACAGCGCGCGGGCGCTGTACGGCGGGATGGGTTTCGCCGCTCATCACGCCTATCACCACTACCGGTACGGCCCTGCCTGAGCGGGAACGGCGGGCCTGACGGAGCACGGCAGAGCAGAGCACGGCACGGAAACAGCGCCCGGCGAGGGCAGACACGAGGCACGTATGCACGCGGAGTCCGGCGAATGGCGGCGGCGGTTCGCCGAAGAAGCGAGGTCGGAGCGGCCCGGTCTCGCGCCGCTGTGCCTGCTGATCGGCACCGAGGCCGACCCCTCCCTCGACGAGGCAGGGATCGACGCCGCAGAGATCGAGCTGGACCGCCTCGCCGGTCTGCTGCCGTTCCGGCCCGGCGGGCCCCGCGCGTGGGCGACCGCGATGGCCGAACTCCTCGGTGACCAGTGCGGGTTCGAGGGAACCCCTGGCGACTACCAGCGCCTGGACTCCTCCCTCCTGCACCAGGTCCTGCGCCGCCGCAGGGGCCTGCCGATCCTGCTCTCCGTGGTGTGGATGGAAGTGGCGCGCCGCGCGGGCGCCCCCGTCTACGGAGTCGCGCTCCCCGGACACTTCGTCGTCGGCTTCGGGCCGCGCGACGACCAGGTCCTCGCCGACCCCTTCGACGGCGGCCGGCTGCTCACCGGCACCGACGCCGAGCTCCTGGTGGCCGGGACAGCGGGCACGGGCATCCAGCCGTCCATGCTGACGCCCGCCGACCCGCTGAACATCGTGCAGCGGATCCTCAACAACATCAGGGCCTGGGCCGCCGCCCGGCCCGAGCGGTCCGACGTCGCCCTGTGGGCCCTGGAGCTGTCGCTGCTGCTGCCCGCCCATCCGGCCAGGCTGCGCTACGAGCGGGCCCAACTCCTCGTCCAGCGGGGGGACTTCCTGGGGGGCGCGGCGGAGCTCGACGCGTACGCGGATGTGGTGACTCCGGTGGAGCCGACCACGGCGGAACGGGTGCGCCAGCAGGCGCGGGCCGCGCGGGCGATGCTGAACTGAGCCGGTGCGGGACGGTGCGGGCCGCCCGGACGGACGTATCGATCGAGGCGACCGGGCACCACGGACGTATGCACCCCCGACCCCCCGGAACCACCGAGTGGCGGCGGCTGTTCGCGGCCGAGGCCGAGTCCGCACGGCCCGATCTGGCGCTCCTGTGCCTGCTGATCGGCACCGAGGCGGACCCCTCCTTCGACGAGGCGGACATCGACGCCGCACGGCGCCTGCTCGACCGGCTCGCGGAACAGGCCGAACTCGGCCGCCGCTCCCGCCGCACCGACGACCCGCGCGCCTGGGCCGCCGCCCTGACCGACCTCCTCGGCACGCACTGCGGCTTCAAGGGCAGACCCGGCGACTACCAGCGCCTGGACTCCTCCCTCCTCCACCGCGTCCTGCGCCGCCGCAGGGGCCTGCCGATCCTGCTCTCCGTCGTCTGGATGGAAGTGGCACGCCGCGCGGGCGCCCCCGTCTACGGAGTCGCGCTCCCCGGACACTTCGTCGTCGGCTTCGGACCCCGCGACGACCAGATCCTCGCCGACCCCTTCGACGGCGGCAGGATGCTCACCGGCACCGACGTGGAACTCCTGGTGGCGGCGGCCACGGGGTCACCGCCCGTGCCGTCGATGCTGAGCCCCGCCGGCCCGCTGGACATCGTGGCGCGCATCCTCAACAACATCCGCGCCTGGGCCGCGCCCCGCCCCGAACGCTCCGACGTCTCCCTCTGGGCCGTCGACCTCAGCCTGCTCCTGCCGTCACCGTCGCCCCGGCTGCACTACGAGCGCGCCCAACTCCTCGTCCACAGAGGGGAGTACCTGGCGGGTGCGCGCGAGCTGGACACGTACGCCGACGACGTCGCCGCCCTGGATCCGGCGACGGCCGACCGGGCGCGGCGGCAGGCGCGCGGGGCACGGGCGATGCTGAACTGACGCTTCAGAGCCAGCCCTTGTCCCTGGCGGTCCTGACCGCCTCCGCGCGGTTGCGGACGGCGAGCTTCTGGATGGCGGTCGAGAGGTAGTTGCGGACCGTGCCCGGCGAGAGGTGCAGGGCCGTGGCGAGCTCGGCGTTGGTGGCGCCGTCGGCGGCCGCGCGCAGCACCTCGCGCTCGCGGTCCGTCAGCGGGTTCGCGCCCTCCGCGAGGGCGGCCGCCGCCAGCGCGGGGTCGATGACCCGCTCCCCCGCGAGCACCTTGCGCACCGCCGCGGCGAGCTGGGCCGCGGGGGCGTCCTTGACGAGGAACGCGTCGGCGCCCGCCTCCATGGCGGCCCGCAGATAGCCGGGGCGCCCGAAGGTGGTGAGCACGACGATCTTCAATCCGGGGAGGGCGGCGCGCAGTTCGGCCGCCGCCTCGATGCCGGTCATGCCGGGCATCTCGATGTCGAGCAGCGCCACGTCCACGGCGTGCGCGCGGGCCGCCGCGAGCACCTCGTCGCCGCGGGCCGCCTGGGCGACGACCTCGATGTCCGGCTCCAGACCGAGCAGCGCGGCGAGGGCCTCACGAACCATGGACTGGTCCTCGGCGAGCAGCACCCTGGTGACGCCGTCGGTGCCGCTCCCCCTGTTCCCGCCGCCCTCACTGTTCCCGCTGTTCCCGCTGTTCCCACTGCTCATGGTGGTGATCCTATGGTCGCCTCCATGAGGGGCACCCGGACCGCCAGGCGGAAGCCGTGGCGGGTGCCCCGGTCCGTCTCCAGGATGCCGCCCACCGCCTCCACGCGTTCGGCGAGGCCCGTCAGGCCGTTGCCCGCCGCGGTGCCGGAACCGCCCACTCCGTCGTCCTCCACGGAGAGTTCGAGGAGCGGGCCGGCGAGCGTCTGCCGGGTCGTGAACGCCACCGTGCAGCGGCGGGCCCCGCTGTGCCGCACGACATTGGTCACGGCCTCCCGCAGCGCCCACGCCAGCGCCGCCTCCGCCTCCTCGCCCGGCAGCCCGGCGGGCGGCTCCAGCGGTACGTCGGCCTCGATGTCCGCGGCGGTCAGCGCGGTGCGGGCGCCGGCCAGTTCGTCGGCCAGGGTGCGTCTGCGGTAGCCGGAGACGGCCGCGCGCACGTCGGCCATGGCCTGCCGGCTGACCTGTTCGATGTCGGCGACCTGTCGGGCCGCCTTGCCGGGGTCGCCGGGGAGCATTCGCCCGGCGAGCTCGCTCTTGAGCGTGATGAGGGAGAGCGAGTGGCCGAGCAGGTCGTGCAGGTCGCGGGCGAGCCGCAGCCGCTCCTCGTTGGCCGCCAGCTGGGCGACGGTGGCGCGGGCCTGCCGCAACTGGACCGTCGTACGGATCAACTGGCGTACGCCGGACATCGCGAAGCCCGCCAGGAGGGTGATCACCCCGAGGTTGGTGAGCAGGTCCCCGAGGCCGTCGTCGCGCAGCCCCACCAGGACCATGAGGAGGGTGACCGCGGGGATGGCCCAGAGGGAGTACCGGATCGGCAGCACGGCGCCCGCGGAGACCGAGACGTACACGAAGAGGCCGAGCCAGTGGTCGCCGAGGCTGAAGGCGAGCACGGCCGCGAGGACCACGAGGAGTCCGAAGCAGACGGTGACCGGGCCCCACCGCACGATCCGGGTGGTGTAGCGGAAGACGAGCGCCAGATAGCAGGCCACGAAGAGCGCGAGGCCGGACGCGCCGAGGACCGTGGCGACGGTCGTGTGCCGCCCGTCGGCCAGGTCCTTGACCGGGGAGCTCAGGAAGATGAGCCAGACAGCGATCCAGCCCGCCTTCGCCAGGACCTGCCCGCGGCTACGGGGCGGGCGGCCGAACGTGTACACGGGGTGCCGCTCGTCGCCCGCGGCGTCTGTCTCGCTCACGCCTTCAGTGTGTCCTTCCGGTACAGCCACGCCGCGCCGCCCGCGAAGAGGAGGAAGTAGGCGACCAGGAGCGTGACGTCCTTCGCGTGCGGTGCGTCGCCCAGTTCGATGGCCTGCCCGAGGGCAGCGTACGCGTGGGTGGGCAGCCAGGACGCCGCCTCCTGGAGCCAGTGCGGGAACGTCGTCACCGGCATCCACAGGCCGCCGAGGAGGGAGAGCCCGAAGTAGACGATCATCGTGATCGGGCGGACGGCGTCGCCGGTCGCGAGGTAGCCGATGGCCACGCCCAGCGCGGCGAAGCAGAGGCTGCCCGCCCAGATCGCGCCGGTCAGCGCCAGCCACTGCCAGGCCTCGAAGCGGACGTCCTTGAAGACCGCGGCGGCCACGAACACGACGATGATGGACGGCAGGCTGACGACGGCCGCGCTCGCGGTCTTCGCCAGGACATAGCCGCGCCCGGGGAGCGCGGTCAGGCGCAGCTGCCGCACCCAGCCGCTCTCCCGCTCCTTGGCGATGCGCTCGCTGTTGCCCATGAGTACGGCGGTGAGCGCGCCGAAGGACGCCATCGAGACCATCATGAACGCTGGCACGGACAGGCCCGTCCCGGGGACCTTGTCGGCGCCGTCCTGAGTACCGGCGATGATCACGAAGAGCATCGACGGATAGATGACGGAGAAGAAGAGGAATTTGCGGTTGCGCAGGGCGCGGGTGATCTCCAGCTTGATGAGGCTGTTCATGCCGTGGGTGCCTTTCAGGCGGTAGGTGCCCTTCACGCGGTAGGTGCCGTTCACGCGGTCCTGGCCTCCTCGGCCTCGGTGATCGCCACGAAGGCCTGCTCCAGGCCGAGCCCGGCGACTTCGAGGTTGCGGGGATAGACGCCGAGCCCGTACAGCGCGTGCACGGTGGCGTCGGCGTCCGTCGACTGGAGGCGGACGGTGTGGCCCGCGACGTCGAGGGTGGTCAGGAAGGGCAGGGCGCGCAGCCGTCGCGTGAGCTCCGGATCGATGCGCTCCAGGTCGAACGCGACCTTGCGTGCGCCCGCCTTCGCCTTGATCTCGGCCGCGGTGCCGTCCGCGAGGAGCCGGCCCCGGTGCAGGACCAGGACGCGGTCGGCGACCGCGTCGGCCTCCTCCAGATAGTGCGTGGCGAACAGGACCGCGCGGCCCTGGTCCGCCTGCTCGCGCATGGTGGCCCAGAACGCCTGGCGGGAGGTGACGTCCATGCCGGTGGTCGGCTCGTCGAGCACGATCAGGTCATGGGCGCCGGCCGTGGCGAGCGCGAAGCGGACGCGCTGCTCCTGGCCGCCGGAGAGCTTGTCGGCCTTGCGGTCGGCGATCTGTGTGATGCCCGCGTGGGCGAGCACGTCGTTCACGCGGTGGGGCCTCGGGTGCAGGTCGCAGGCGAGCGTCACCAGTTCGCGCACGGTGACCTCGCCCATCAGACCGCCGCTCTGCAGCATGGCGCCGACCCGGCCCGCGGTGATCGCCTCGCGCGGCTCCGTCCCGAAGACCCGGACCGTGCCGCTGTCGGGGCGGCGCAGGCCGAGCAGCAGGTCGAGGGTGGAGGACTTGCCCGCGCCGTTCGGCCCGAGGAGCGCCACCGTCTCGCCGGGGTGCAGGTCGAGCGTGAGGCCGTCGACGGCGCGGACGTCCCCGTAGCTCTTGGTCACCTGCTCGAAGCTGACCGCGCTGGTGGCGGGCGGTGCTGTGGTCGTCGTCATGCGGACCATCGTCACAAAGGCGCAGGTCGCGGCGGCAGTGTCGATGGTGCTGACTCCGGCATGACAGATGTCATGCCGGAGTCCGGAGTCCGTGAGCCGGGAAGATCAGCTCGCGTTCGTCTCGATGACGCCGATCCGCTCGGCGGGCGTCTTGCCCATCAGCGCCTTGCCCATCGCCGCGGCCACGTCGGTCGGCTGGACCGGCGTCTTGGAGCCGTCGCCGCGCTGGATCAGGACGCCGTCGAACACGTTGCCGTACAGCTTCTTGAGCTCTTCGAGGTTGTAGTGCACCTGGAGGGTGCCGTCCTTGAGGGCCTTCGTCTGCAGGATCTTCGGCAGTGACCTCTCCGGGCCGAAGGGGATCGACTTGGCGCCCGCCTTGATCGTGACGTTGGCGGACATGGCCGGCTTGGCGAACCGGGTCATGAACTTGTCGACCTCGGCCTTGGCCACGGTCGGCTTGCGCGTGCTGACCGGCACCTGGACGGCGCCCGCGCTGCCCGTCTCCACCTGCTTCTTGTAGGCGTCGGCGACGGCCGTGGTCGACGCCTGCGGGTCGATGCCCTTGCCGACCTTGCCGTAGACCGGGACGGCCTTGCCGGGCACGAACTTGACCGTGCCCTCCTGCGCCGTGCCCGAGCCGCCCGCCGCCCGCTCCAGGGCGGCCGCGAGCTTCTCCTCGTCGACGGGCATGACGGGCTCGACGACGCGCCGGCCGCCGAAGAGCGAACCGATCACCGATACGGGGTTGTAGTCGCTGCCCGCGGCCTCGCGGACGGTGGCCTGGCTGTCCAGGGTCAGGCCGGCCTGGTCCGGCTTGAGCGTGACCGCGTCGCCGTCCACCGAGAGCTTCAGCGGCTTGGTGACGCGCTCGTCGAGGGCCGCGTCGAGCTTCTTCACGGCCTCGTCGCGGGTGCCGCCGCCGATGTCGACGCCGAGCACGGTGGTGCCCTTCGGGACGTCGGCGTGGTTCATCAACAGGCCCGCGCCGTACGCCCCGCAGCCCGCGACCACGACGGCGACCGCGAGGAGGACCAGCTTGTTGCGGCCCTTCTTCTTTTTCGGCGCGGGAGCGGCGGGCGGCACGTCCGAGCGCACCGGGTCCGGCAGCTTCGGCGGGGTGTGCGGAACCGGTCCTTCACCCTGCGGACCAGGCGCGAAGGGGGAGTTGTCCTGAGCGGGCGGTACGACGGGGATGCCGCTGGTGAGCGTCTCACCGGAGACGTTGCCGCCGGGAGCACCGGGAGCACCGGGAGCACCGGGTCCGCCGGGTACCTGGCCGCCGCCCGCGGGCGGTCGCGGGCCGCCGGGCGGCGGTGCGACCGGGTCGGACTTCTGCGGCGTGAGGATCGCTGTGTCGTCGCTCATGGCGCCGGAACGGGGCGGGCGGGGGCCGGAGTCGGCGGGGCCGCCGGTCGGTCCCTGAGCGCCGGGAGCGCCGGGAGCGCCGGGGCGTCCCGGGGGAGCCAGCGGGCTGTCGCCCGTGACGGGGCCGCCGGTCGGTCCCGCGGGGCGGGGTCCGCCGGGCCGGGAGTCCCCGGAGGCGCCCGCACCGCCGGAGAAGTACGGCAGGTCGCCGCGGTGCGGGTCGCCCTGCGGCGCGCCCGAGCCGAGCGGACCCGACGCCACGGCGCCGGTTACGTCGAAGGATCCCGTACCGGAGCCGCCCGAAGCACCCGGATTGCCCGAAGTGGGCGGAGTGCCCGACCCGTTCCCCGCGTCGCCACGGGCGGGCTTGCGCGGCGCGAACCAGTCGCTCGTCTTCTCCTCGGCCGAGGACGAGGACGAGGGGGAGGAAGAGGGCGGGGCTCCCGCGCCCCCCTCACCCGACGCGGAACCGGAACCGGAACCGGGCGTGGAACCGGATGCGGAACCCGCCCCCATGTCTCCCGCGCCGTCCCGGCGGCCGTCGTCGTCCGCCTGCGAGGAGTCCCCGCGCGCGCCCTCGTCACCGACGGGCGTCCGCATGACGACCGGCGGGATGGGCCGCGAACCGGGGATGTTGATCCGGATGCGGGTGGTCAGCGTGGTCTGGGTCTCGGGCTCGTCGGGCCGCTCGCCGGCGGCCTGCCGCCGCGCGCCGTCCGCTCCGCCGTCGGCGGCAGCGCCCTGTGCCGGGGAGCCGTACGGCGGCGTCCCCGAGGGGTATGCGGCTCCACCGCGCCCCTGGGGCCCGGAGGACGAACTGTCAGTTTCACGACTCAAGGCAGGTTCTCCTGGTTGACTCCGCCGCCCGTCTCTACCTCGACCGGGGTCCCCCCGGCCGGAGGTTGGGGGAGGCTCGGCGGCCGCACCACCATACTGGCCGCCGTCGGCACTCATTCCGTGACCGGCGTCAAACCCCTGCGGGCCACGGGCCGAAGTGGTACGTCACTTGCCAAGTCGGGCGGCGGGCGCGCCCGGTTGCGGCCGCTGTCCGAGCGTGGCGCACATCACAGCGACGGCCATTCCGCCGAGCAGGAAGCCGTACGAGCCGAGATCCGCGCCGAAGAGGAAGTCGCCCTCGGGTCTGGTGGCGGTGAGCAGCATCACCGCGACGAGCCAGCCTGCGGCGGGTGCGACGGCCCCGGCCTTGGTGCCGACGGCCCGCGCCCCGCCGTAGAAGACACCGGCGGCGCCGACGAGCGCGAGCAGCAACCCGGCGGGGAAGAAGCCGCCTTGGACGAGCGCGCCGGCGACGCCGACGACGGCGCCGCACACGAAGAGCCCGGCGTAGGCGGCGAGCCGCCCCACTCTGAGGGGCTGGGCGAGGAAGCTGCCGCCGGCTGCGGCGGCGGCACCCGCACCGGACCCGGCCCCCGACGACGCCGCACGAGATCGCGTACTCACAGCGCGGTCACCTCCGAAACATCCGTCACCTTTTCGAGACCGGCGAAAAGATCGGTCTCCCGGGCAGGTCCTGACGACGCTTCTCCCCGCACCAGCTCGTAGTACTCCACATCGAAGACGGGCTGCGCGAGCTGGTTGGAGAGGACGAAGAGCGGTCCGCCCACGGTGATCTGGGTGACGTGGGCCGCCATCGCCGCCGTCTTGGCGGCCTTGAAGGCCCTGCCGTCGATCTCGGTCGTGATCCGCTCGTCGTCCGTGACGCCGGGCACGTCGGCGACGGCTGCGGGCATGCCGAACGGCGAGTGGCCGAGCGCTCCCGACATCCAGCGGAAGCGCTCCTCGACCACGGAGCGCGGAGCGCGGTTCCAGTAGATCTTGCTGATGGTGTGGGGCGCGCCGAGCTCGGCGCGGAAGGCCGGGTCGGCGGCGAGTTCGGCGGCGCGCATGGCGACGCGGTGCGCCTTGATGTGGTCGGGGTGGCCGTACCCCCCGTCGGGGTCGTACGTCACGAGGACCTGCGGGCGCACCTCTCGGACGACCTCGACCAGGTGCGCGGCCGCCTCGTCGAGGTCCGCCGACCAGAAGGAGCCGGGGCGGTCGTTCTGTTCGACACCCATCATCCCGGAGTCGCGGTAGCGCCCGGGGCCGCCGAGGAAGCGGTGGTCGGTGACCCCCACTTCCTTCATGGCGGCGGCCAGCTCCCCGATGCGGTGGGCGCCCAGGGAGTCCTCGCGGTCGGCGGCGAGATGGGCGAGCTCGGCCGGGATGACCTCGCCCTCCTCGCCCAGCGTGCAGGTCACCAAGGTGACGTGCGCGCCCTCGGCCGCGTACTTGGCCATGGTCGCGCCGGTGGTGATCGACTCGTCGTCGGGATGCGCGTGCACGAGCAGCAGGCGCCGGGCGGGCAGTTCCGTCATGGGACCACCCTACGAGCACCGGTCAGAACTTGATGTCGCCGATCATCCCTGCCACGTTCGTCGTCAGCTCGTTGATGGTCGGTGCCATGGACGAGCTCGCCAGGTAGAAGCCGAGCAGCGTACAGACGACCGCGTGCCCCGCTTTCAGACCTGACTTCTTGACCAGCAGGAAGACGATGATCGCCAGCAGCACCACCGCCGAAATCGAGAGTGCCACGGCGGTCACCTCCAAGTCGTTGCCGTAACCCAGTGCGGACGCCAGCAGGTTCATACCCACCAAGCGCTACGGATCATAACTATCCGTGCGGACGCATGACTCGGAGCACAGCAGCACAGGGGGGCGCATGAGCCATAGGCTCGGGGGATGACCACCGAGAACCCCGGAAATCCCAGGCCCGACGAGAGCCCGGCACAGCGGCTCTCCTTTCCGCCCTTTCCGCGCGCGCACGCCCGCACGCAACGCTTCACCCTCGGCGCGCCGCGTGCGTTCACGGTGGCGCCGGACGGATCGCGCCTCGTCTTCCTGCGCTCGTCCGACGGCACCGACCGGGCGAACCGGCTCTGGGTCCTCGACGTGTCGGACGGCGGCGGCGAGCGCGTGGCCGCCGATCCGCGACTGCTCCTGGGCGGCGCGGCCGAGCAGCTGTCCGCCGAGGAGCGGGCGCGGCGCGAGCGCAGCCGTGAGGGCGGCGCGGGCATCGTGGGGTACGCGACGGACGCGGCGGTGGAGCTGGCGGCGTTCGCGCTGTCGGGCCGGCTCTTCGCGGCGGAGCTGCGCGCGGGCACGGCCCGCGAACTGCCCGCGCAGGGCCCGGTGATCGACCCGCGGCCCTCGCCGGACGGGCGGCATGTCGCGTACGTGGCACGGGGCGCCCTGCGGGTGACGGGCGCCGACGGCGAGGGCGGCCGGGCCCTGGCGGAGCCGGAGCCGGGCCAGGAGGAGACCGTCACGTACGGCCTTGCGGAGTTCATCGCGGCCGAGGAGATGGGCCGTTCACGGGGCTTCTGGTGGTCGCCGGAGTCGGACCGGCTGCTCGTCGCGCGGGTGGACGACGCCCCCGTACAGCGCTGGTGGATCGCCGACCCGGCAAACCCGGACCGCGAGCCCCAGCAGGTCGCGTACCCGGCGGCGGGCACGCCCAACGCGGACGTACGGCTGTTCGTCCTGGGCCTGGACGGGTCGCGCACCGAGGTGGTCTGGGACCGCGTCCGCTTCCCCTATCTCGCGCGCGTGCACTGGTCGGCGGACGGCGCCCCGCTGCTGCTCGTGCAATCGCGCGACCAGGGCAGCCAGCTGTATCTGGCGGTGGATCCGGACGGCGGGGCGACGCGGATGGTGCACGCGGAGGAGGATCCAGAATGGCTGGAACTTTTCCCTGGTGTGCCGTGCTGGTCGCCCAGCGGGAAGCTGGTGCGGATCGCGGACGAGGGGGGCGCCCGCGTCCTCGCGTGGGGCGAACGACCGCTGACCGGGCCTCAGTTGCACGTCCGCGCGGTCCTGGACGTGACCGAGGAGGACATTCTGATCTCGGCGTCGGCGGGTGCGGCGGCGGCCGACCCGGAGACGGGTGAGATCCATGTGTACCGGGTGAACGAACTGGGTGTGGAGCGTGTCTCGCAGGAGGCCGGTGTGCACTCGGCGGTCCGCGGGGGCGGCCGCGGCGGCCTCACCGTACTGGTGTCCGCCACGCTCGACCGTCCCGGCGCTCGGGTCCAGGTGCTGCGCGAGGGCAAGCAGGTGGCCACCGTCGCCTCACACGCCCAGCGCCCGGGGCTCACTCCGCGCGTGACGCTCACCGAAGGGGGCACGCGGAGGATTCCGTGCGCCGTCCTGCTCCCCACTGATTACAAGGAGACGGACGGGCCCCTTCCGGTACTCCTCGACCCGTACGGCGGCCCGCACGGGCAGCGGGTCCAGCGCGCGCACAACATGTTCCTGACCTCGCAGTGGTTCGCCGACCAGGGCTTCGCGGTGCTCGTCGCGGACGGCCGCGGCACCCCCGGCCACTCCCCCGGCTGGGAGAAGTCGATCAAGCACGACAAGACCCTCACCCTCGAGGACCAGGTCGACGCGCTGCACTCCCTCGCCGACCGCTTCCCCTTCGACCTGGACCGGGTCGCGATCCGCGGCTGGTCCTACGGCGGCTACCTGGCCGGCATGGCCGCGCTGCGCCGCCCCGACGTCTTCCACGCCGCGGTGGTCGGCGCCCCCGTCACCGACCTGCGCCTCTACGACACCCACTACGAGGAGCGGTACCTGGGCGACCCGGCCCGGAACCCCGAGACGTACCGCCACAACTCCCTCATCTCGGACGACGGCCTCGTCGAGGCGGCCGAACCGCACCGCCCGATGCTGATCGTGCACGGCCTCGCCGACGACAACGTGGTGGTGGCGCACTCCCTGCGGCTCTCCTCCGCGCTGCTCGCCGCGGGCCGCCCGCACGAGGTCCTGCCCCTGTCCGGCGTCACGCACATGACCCCGCAGGAGCAGGTCGCGGAGAACCTGCTCCTGCTCCAGGTCGACTTCCTGAAGCGCTCCTTGGGGCTCTGACAGGCCGCGGGCCCGCGGCCTACGGCACGACCTGCTTCTCCTCGGCGAAGTGGCAGGCCGAGTCGTGCGCCGCGGGCCCGTCCTCGTACCGGAACTCCGCGGGCACCGCCAGCGCCGGCACCTCGAGCGCGCACCGCTCCCGCGCCTTCCAGCAGCGGGTGCGGAAGCGGCAGCCCGAGGGCGGGTTCGCGGGCGAGGGCACGTCTCCGGAGAGGATGATCCGCTCCCGGTGCTCGCGCGCCTCGGGGTCGGGGACCGGCACGGCGGAGAGCAGCGCCTGCGTGTAGGGGTGCGTGGGGTGCTCGTAGATCTCCTCGTCCGAGCCGGTCTCGATGATCCGCCCGAGGTACATCACGCCGACCCGGTCGGAGATGTGCCGCACGATCGACAGGTCGTGGGCGATGAAGACGTAACTCAGGTCGAACTCGTTCTGGAGCCTGTCCAGGAGGTTGATGACCTGCGCCTGGACGGAGACGTCGAGCGCGGAGACCGGCTCGTCGGCGACGATGACCTCGGGGCGCAGCGCGAGGCCCCGCGCGATGCCGATGCGCTGGCGCTGGCCGCCGGAGAACTGGTGCGGATAGCGGTTGATGTACTCGGGGTTGAGCCCGACGACGTCGAGGAGCTCCTGCACCTTCTGCCGCCGCGAGCCCTTCGGCGCGACCTCGGGGTGGATCTCGTACGGCTCCCCGATGATGTCGCCGACCGTCATCCGCGGGTTCAGGGACGTGTACGGATCCTGGAACACCATCTGGATGTTGCGGCGCACCGCCTTCAGGGCACGCCCTGACAGCTTGGTGATGTCCTCGCCCTTGTAACGGATCTCCCCCGCGGTCGGCCGCTCCAGGTTCACCAGCATCTTCGCGACCGTCGACTTGCCGCAGCCGGACTCCCCCACGATGCCGAGCGTCTCGCCCCGCGCCAGGTCGAAGTCGACGCCGTCCACGGCCTTGACCGCGCCGACCTGTTTGCGGATGACGATGCCCTGGGTCAGCGGGTAGTGCTTGACGAGCCCGCGGACCTGGAGGATCGGCTCGCCGCCCGCACCGGGTCGCATGCCCCCCTCAGCGTGTCGCATCGAGCGTCTCCTTCCAGAAGTGGCAGGCGCTCCTGCGGTCGGCGGTCAGTCCTTCGTACGTGACCTTCGCGAGCGGTGGATCGTCGGTCACGCAGACGTCCTGGGCCATGGGGCAGCGGGGGTGGAAGGGGCAGCCGGGCGGGATGTTCATGAGGTTGGGCGGCAGGCCCTTGATCGCGTAGAGGTCCTGGCCCTTCTGGTCCAGGCGCGGGATGGACCGGAGCAGGCCGAGGGTGTACGGGTGGGCGGGCGCCCGGTAGATCTCGTGGACGGGGGCCCGTTCGACGATGCGGCCCGCGTACATGACGGCGATGGTGTCGGCGACGTCCGCGACGACGCCGAGGTCGTGGGTGATGAGGATCAGGCCCATGTTCATCTCGCGCTGGAGCTCCGCGAGGAGGTCCATGACCTGGGCCTGGACCGTCACGTCGAGGGCGGTGGTGGGCTCGTCCGCGATGATCAGCGAGGGTTCGAGCGCCATCGCCATGGCGATCATGATGCGCTGGCGCATGCCGCCGCTGAACTGGTGCGGGTACTGCCCCACGCGCTCCCTGGCCGCCGGGATGCGCACCCGGTCCATCAGCTCGACGGCCCTGGCCCTGGCGTCCTTCCGCGACATGCCCTTGTGCACGACGTACATCTCGCCGAGCTGGTCGCCGACGCTGAGCACCGGGTTCAGGGAGGAGAGCGCGTCCTGGAAGATCATCGCCATCCCGGCACCGCGCACCTTGCGCCGCTCGTCCTCCTTGAGCTTCAAGAGGTCCTGCCCCCGGAAGAGGATCTCCCCCTTCGTGATCCTCCCGGGCGGGATGTCGAGGATGCCCATGACGGCCTGGGCGGTGACGGACTTGCCGGAGCCTGACTCGCCGAGTACGGCGAGGGTCTCGCCCGCGGCGACGCTGTAGTCGACGCCGTTGACGGCCTTGGCCACGCCGTCCCTGGTGCGGAACTCCACGTGCAGGTCGCGGACTTCGAGCAGCTTGGAGGCCTGGGGCTCCTTGGGGGCGGGTGCCTCGGATGCCACGGTTGCCATGGGCGCCTACCTCAGCTTCGGGTCGAGGGCGTCGCGCACCGCGTCGCCGAGCATGATGAACGCGAGCACGGTGATCGCGAGGGCTCCGGCCGGCCAGAGCAGCATGTGCGGGGCGTTGCGGATGTACTGGGAGGCGGCCGAGATGTCGATGCCCCAGCTGACGGTCGGGGGCTTCAGGCCGACGCCGAGGTACGAGAGCGTGGCCTCAAGGGCGATGTACGTGCCGAGCGCGATGGTCGCCACGACGATCACCGGGGCGACGGCGTTCGGGGTGATGTGGCGCAGCAGCATCCGGGAGTTGGAGGCGCCGAGGGCCCGCGCCGCCTGGACGTAGTCGTTCTGTTTGGCGGTGATGACGGAGCCGCGCGCGATGCGGGAGATCTGCGGCCAGCCGAGCAGCACCATGAAGCCGACGACCGGCCAGACGGTGGAGCTGGTGACCACCGACAGGAGGACCAGGCCGCCGAGGACGACGGGGATGGCGAAGAAGATGTCGGTGATGCGGGAGAGGACGGCGTCCCACGCCCCGCCGAAGAATCCGGCGAGCCCGCCGAGCACGCTGCCGATGACCGCGACGCCGAGGGTGGCGCAGACGCCGACGGTGACCGAGACGCGGGTGCCGTGGACGACCCGCGTGTAGACGTCGCAGCCCTGCTCGTTGAAGCCGAAGGGGTGGCCGGGTGCCGAGCCCTTCTGCGCGTTGGCGAGGTCGCAGTCGAGCGGGTTGCGGGAGGCGATGAGCGAGGGCCAGAGGGAGATGACGACGAGGAAGAGGATGATCAGGCCGGAGATGATGAAGACGGGGTTGCGCCGCAGGTCGCGCCAGGCGTCGGACCAGAGGCTGCGGGCCGGGGCGGAGGGCCCGCTGCCGTCGGGGCCGCCCTGCGCCTTCTCCAGGGAGGTCGCCTCGCTGGTGGCGAGGTCCATCGCGCCCCCCATGCCGGTCGCGGCGATGGCCCGCTCCGGCTCCTGCGGTTCAGGCATAGCGGATCCTCGGGTCGAGTACGGCGTACAGGAGGTCGACGATCAGGTTGGCCGCCAGGAAGACCAGCACGAGCACGGTCACGAAGCCGACGACGGTCTGCGTGCTCTGGCGCAGAATCCCCTGGTAGAGCTGGAAGCCGACGCCGTGGATGTTGAAGATCCGCTCGGTGACGATGGCGCCGCCCATCAGGGCGCCCACGTCGGTGCCGATGAAGGTGACCACCGGGATCAGTGAGTTGCGCAGCAGGTGCCGGATGATGACGCGGCGCCTCGGGAGCCCTTTCGCGACGGCGGTGCGGACGTAGTCGGCGCGCCGGTTCTCCGCGATGGAGGTGCGGGTCAGGCGGGTCACGTACGCCAGGGAGACGGAGGCGAGGACGAGTCCCGGGATCAGCAGCTCGTTGAACGGCGCCTCGCTGGACACGGAGGGTTTGACGACGCCCCACTGGACGCCGAGGAGGAGTTGCAGGACGAGTCCGGTGACGAAGGTCGGGATGGAGATCACGACGAGCGTGAGCAGCAGCACCCCCGTGTCGATGGGGCGCCCGCGCCGCATGCCCGTCAGGACGCCCAGCGAGATGCCGATGACGATCTCGAAGACGATGGCGACGACGGTGAGCCGGATGGTGACCGGGAAGGCGGCCGCCATCAGCTCGGTGACCTTCTGTCCGTTGAAGGCGGTGCCGAAGTCGCCGCTGAAGAGGTTGCCCATGTACGTCAGGTACTGCTGCCACACCGGCTTATCGAGGCCGAACTCCTTCTTCAGCCGGGTGGCCGTGGCGGGGTCGCACTGCCGGTCGCCGCAGAGCCCCGCGACGGGGTCGCCCATCACGTTGACCATCAGGAAGATCAGCAGGGTGGCGCCGAAGAAGACCGGGATCATCTGCAGCAGACGCCGGATCACATAACGTCCCATGGCGGGGCTCCCGGCGTCTCAGTCGACCTTGATCTCGTTGTAGACCGGCACGCTGAACTGGTTGAGGGAGACGTCGGAGACCTTCTCCGAGTAGCCGGCGCTGCCGTTCTGATACCAGAGCGGGATGGCGGGCATGTCGCGGGCGAGGATCTTCTCGGCGTCCTGGAACTTGGCGGTGGCCTTGGTCGTGTCGGTCTCGCCGTTGGCCTCGTTGACGAGCTTGTCGAACTCCTCGTCGGAGAACTTGCCGTCGTTGGACGGGGCGTCCGTGAAGTAGACCGGCTCCAGGAAGTTCTGGATCAGCGGGTAGTCCATCTGCCAGCCCGCGCGCCAGGCGCCGTCGAGCTCCTGCTTGGAGGCCTTGCTGCGGAAGTCGGCGAAGGTGCCGACGGGGCTGGCGACGCAGGCCTTGTCGTTGCCGAGGGCCCTGTTGATGGAGTTGCAGACGGCGTCGACCCACTCCTTGTGGGAGCCGGTGTCCGCGTTGTACGTGACCTTGAGGGTGCCGCCGGGGATGCCGCCGCCCTCCTCGACCAGCTTCTTGGCCTTCCCGGCGTCGTACGTGCAGGCGTCGCCGCACAGCCCCTTCTTGAAGCCGCCCTTCTCGCCGAGGACCGGCGAGGTCCAGTCGGAGGCGGGCGTCCGCGTCTTCTGGAAGATGGTGTCGGTGATCTGCTCGCGGTTGATCGCCATGGACAGGCCCCGGCGGACCTTCTCCGCACCCTCCTTCTTCCACTTGCTGTCGTACATGGGGAAGGCGAGGGTCTGGATGATGCCGGCGGGGGTGTTGATGTAGCGGTCCCCGAGGTCGTTCTTGGCGTTCCTGAGCTGCGAGGCGGGGACGTCGTCGACGAGGTCGAGGTTGCCGGCCATCAGGTCGGTGTAGGCGATGCTGTTGTCGGTGTAGACCTTCATGTCCACGCCGCCGTTGCGCGCCTTGTCCTCGCCGGGGTAGCCGTCCCACTTGCGCAGGGACATCTTCGAGCCCTTGGTGTACGAGTCCACGGTGTAGGGGCCGTTGCCGACGGGCTTGGAGAGCCAGCCCTGGTGGTCGTCGTAGAACGCCTTGGGCAGCGGTGCGAAGGCCGGGTAGCCGAGGGTGTCGGGCCAGGTGGAGAACTTCTGGCTGAGCTTGACGGTGAAGGTCCTGGTATCGACGACCTTCAGCCCGGAGAGCGTCTTGGCGCTGGGCTCTCCCTTCTCGGGGTGGACCTTGTCGTATCCCTCGATGTAGCCGAAGAAGTAGGCGTTCTTCTGGTTGTTCTCGAGGTGGGCGCCGTAGTTCCAGGCGTCCACGAAGGACTTGGCGGTGATCTCCTCGCCGTTGCTGAACTTCCAGTCGTCCTTGATCTTGACCGTGAAGTTCTGCGCGTCCTTGGATTCGATCGACTCGGCGACCATGTCCTTGGCCTCGCCGGTCTTCGGGTCGTACCGCTTGAGACCCCGGAAGATCATGTCGAGGATCTTGCCGCCCTGGACCTCGTTGGTGTTCGCCGGTTCGAGCGGGTTCTGCGGGTCGCCCCAGGAGGACGTCACGATGCCGGAGCCGTCACCGCCGCCACCGCCGCCGCTTCCCCCGCCACCGCAGGCCGTCGCCGCGAGGGCGACCGCCACCGCGCATGTGGCCCATTTGGCGTGCGTGGCTCCACGCATGGAGTCCTCCTGTTGTCCGACTGTTGTCCGAGCGGGTCGCGTACCGCCAAATATCTCCCCAATACAGTCGGTACTGCGCATTTACTCCACCCATACGGGTCGGAGCCCATCCGGATGCACGCATCCCGGGACACCGGCGCCCGTCACCGTCGGCTCAACTCACCGAACCAGCGCACGATCGCCGATGTGGCCGCGACATTGGACCCCGCGTGACGGGACTTCTGGTGGTCGACGGCGCCGACATCGACGACCGGGGCGGCCACGCCGTTCCTGAGCAGGGCGGCCCGGCACTGTTCGGTGTTGGCGGTGGCGGCCTGCTCGTCCCCGGTCGCCATGTACAGCCGGACCGGCGCGGCGGGGGTCCAGTCGGTGCATACGGCGTCGGTCGTGCGCAGCGCCTCCGCCAGCGCCCCCGTCGGACGCGCGAGCAGCTCGCGGCCGTGCTCGGTCAGCAGCTCCGCCGGCGTGTTGGGGGTGCCGTCGAACAGCTCTCGCCCCGTGTGCGCGCCGTCGAAGAGCTCCTCGATGGCTTCGCCGGACCGGAAGACCTCGTCGGGGCTGTCGTAGATGTGGTGCAGCCGGTCGAACGCCACCAGGGTGTACGCCGCGTACAGCACCCCGTACTTGGCGTCCAGCCTGCCCTCCAGCAGCGCGGGCAGCTCCGTGCCACCGAAGTCGTACGCGCCACTGACGGGTGCCAGCGCGCCCAGCCTGAACCACCTGTCCTCGCCCGCCTCCAGGGCCCGGCCGAGCCCCAGCGCCGCCGAGGCGCCCTGCGAGAAGCCGGTGACCATGACCTCGCGCTCCAGCACGTGCCCCGTGCGGGGCGCGAAGGCGCGGGCCGCCCGCAGCATGTCCAGGGACGCCGTGGTCTCCGAGCCGATGTCCATCCAGGGGTGCAGGCCGGGTCCCTTGCCCATCCCCAGATAGTCGGGGGCGACCCCCGCGGCACCGGCTGCCGCATGTGCGATCACCGGTGCGGACAGGAACTTGCCGCGCTGCATGGACGGGGCGTCGTCCTTGTGGCTGCCGGTCCCGTGCGCGAAGGAGACCGTGCGCAACCGGCCCTCGCCGGTGAGCGGCAGCGCGAACAGGCCGCTCGCCGTGGTGGGCCGCCCGTGGGGATCGACGGTCCGGTAGACGAGCCGGTACGCGACCACGCCGTAGCGGACGGTGTCGTCCTCGAAGCCGGCCGTGCGTAGCTCGGCGGCGGCGGACTGCGGGCTCGCCAGCGTGTACAGCTTCTCTACGGACACCAACGTGCCCCGACCACGCTTCTCAAACTGCTCTTGCCCCTGCCCCTGTACAGCGGGCGCGGCCGAGGCGGTGCCGACGGCCGCCCCGACCAGCAGGAGGCCGCAGCAGAGGGCTGCCGCACGTGCCCGGCGGGCGCTGCGGCGCCGGGCTCTGCCGCGCGAAGGGGAAGAGACGGAAACGACCACGAGTTCCTCCAAGTTCGGTCGGATGAGGGCTGTTTCAGCCTCACGCGTGTCGAACACCGACGCACTGGTGGAACCCCCCTGAACCTCCCGGTACCTAGGCCCCCTTCACACTGCGGGGCAGGCCTGCAGGATCATGCGGGGATGAGCGCACACCACACGTCCGGCCCGCCGAGCGCGGTCCGGCTCACCCGGTACACGAAGGCCGACCAGGACGAGATCCTGGGAGACGGCGAGGACCCCTTCGGCGTCGCGGAGACCGGCCTGGCCTGGCTGCCCAAGGAGGAACACTTCGGCATACGTCACGAGGGCCGGCTGGTGGCACACGCGGGCCTGCGACGGCTTCCGCTCTCGGTCGCCGGGACCGACCTGGAGGTGATCGGCGTCGGCGGCGTGGCGGTCGCCCCCGACGTACGAGGCCGGGGCCTGGCACGCCGGGTCATCGCGGCCGCCCTCTCCCACGCCCGCACCCTGGGCCCCGACCACGCCCTCCTCTTCTGCCGCCCGCCGCTTGTCGCTCTGTACGAGCGGCTGGGCTGGCGCCCGATCGACACCGGCGCCGACGCCGAGGTCCTCGTCGAGCAACCCGGGGACCGTGTGGTGACCATGCCCCTGCGGACGCTGGTGACACCGCTGCGGGAAGGCACCCGGTGGCCCGGGGGCCCGGTACGGCTCCGGTCACTCCCCATGTGACCCTTTGGCGGGAACTTTGGTGGGCCTGCGTCTTCGATGGTCACCGGGGCCGCCCGGTTTTTAGCGGAGTGTGGCGCCTCCGGGCCACCAGTAAAGGGCGCTCCGCTGCGCTGCGCGTCGGCTCCGCCGATTCCGCTCCGCTCCACCCTTGACTGCCGCCCCTCCACCGCACGCAAACCTTGCCCCGGACGGCCAGGGGTGGGGGCTTCGGGGCTCCCTGCTCGGGTCATCCCCTTTCACTGCCGGGTGCGGCCCGGCCCAATGTGAGTCCCCGTCACCGTCGAGGGACCCCCACCGGCTTCGCCGCTGGGCCATCACCTCTCGCCGCCGAGTGCGGACCGGCCCAACGTGGGTGCCCGCTACGGTCGAGGCGCCGCCCCCGGCTTCGCCGCTCGAGTCATCGGCTCGCGCTGCCGGGTGCGGCCCGGCCCATCGTGAGCGCGCGCCACGATCACGGCTCGGCCAGCCGACCGGCCTCACCGCCCGAGTCATCGGCTCTCGCCGCCGGATGCGGACCGGCCCATCGTGGACCGACGCCACGATCACAGCTCGGCCAGCCGCCCGGCCTCACCGCCCGGGACATCGACTCTCGCCGCCGGATGCGGACCGGCCCATCGTGGGTCGACGCCACGCTTGGGGCACCGTCTTCCGCGTCGCGGCCCCGGTCGGGGACCTACTTTGGGAAAGTTGCGAATCGGATCGGCGCGCGCCCCCTCGTCACGCCCCGCGCGCCTGTCGCGCACGCCCGCCCGGCGCGGGAATCGGGCACAGCGGGCCCGCATGCCGGGGGCGTACTGGTCGCGAAGGGGGGCGCGCGGCACACGCATTCGCAACTTTCCCAAAGTAGGTGCCGCCGAGCGGCGAAGCCGGGGCGGCTGGCCGAGCCGTGAACGTGGCATCCGCCCACGATGGGCCGGGCCGCACGCGGCAGCGCAAGGGGATGACCCGAGCGGCGAGGCCGGGCGGGTGGCCGCGCCCAAACCGCAACGGGCACCCACGATAGGCCGGTCCGCACCCGGCAGCGCGAGCGGGTGGCCCGAGCGGGGAGTCCGTTCGTATGCCTGACCGGTTGGCGGAGCGCGGGGCGTGGCAGGGGGCGCGCGCCGATCCGGTTCACTACTTTTCCAAAGTAGGTCCGAGACCGGCGCCGTCGCCACGCCGAAGACCGTGCCCCAAGGCTGGCGTGCGCTCACGATGGGCCGGTCCGCACCCGGCGGCGAGAGGTGATGACCCGAGCGGCGAAGCCGGGGGCCGCGCCTCGAGGGTGACGGGGACTCACGTTGGGCCGGTCCGCACCCGGCAGTGAAAGGGGATGGCCCGAGCAGAGGAGTCCGTCGCCCCACCCCTGGCCGTCCGGGTCAAAGTCAACCTGCGGTGGAGGGACGGCAGTCAAGGGTGGAGCGCAGCGGAATCGGCGGAGCCGACGCGTAGCGCAGCGGAGCGCCCTTTACTGGCGGCCCGGAGGCGCCACACTCCGCAAAAAAACCGGGCGGCCCCGGCAACCACTCGGTGCGGACAAGCCGAAGTCCGCTCTTCCCGGTGAGGTGACAGGGGAGTCAGTCTCTCGGCGGCTCCTCGGTCTCCACCTCCACCACTGAGATCCACTTCCCCCAGCGTTCGACCTTCACCCTGAGCCAGGAGGTGGATTCGGTCGTGCCGGACCAGTGGCTGGTCGGTCCCTCGCCGTGTCGCTTGAGACCGCACTCGGTCAGTGCCTCACCGAGCAGGGCCGCTTCGTGCCGTGCGACGGGCACGCTCTCGTACGAGGTGATGCGGTGCCGCGCGTCGGCACCCTTGTCGCTGTAGTACTCCGTGCCGTACTGGGTCTGGTCCGGTGCCGCGCGTGCCACGTATGACCGCGGGCAGCTGTCGCTGCTCCCCACCCTCGGCAGCGGGTGGTTCTCCGAGGTCTCCTCCTCGTCGCCCTTCCACTGCCACTTGCCGTGGGCCGGCATCCGCTCGGGAGGCAGCAGGCGCACCATGCCGTCCAACAGGAAGGGGTTCTTCTCGGGCGTGGCCGCCGGGCGTACGTCCCGGCCGTTCTCGCGCGCGTCGGGCAGCGCCGCCAGCGCGAGCGCCCCGCCGGTGATCGCCACAGCGGCGGCCACCAGCGCGGCCCGCCGCCGTACTGTCCGCCTGCGGCCCCGCGACCGCAGCTCCGCACCGCTCGGCATCCGGACGGTGACCTCGTCCAGCAGTTCATCGACCTTGACCTCAGCCATGGCTGACAGCCTCCTCGCCGGTGTGCGCGGACAGGCGCTCGCCGAGGACCTTCCGGGCCCGGCTCAGGCGCGTGCGGACCGCGCCGTTGGAGGAGCCCGTCTCCCGGGCGACCTGCTCCAGTGGGAGGTCCAGGAGGTGGTGCAGGACCACTGCCTGGCGCTGTTGCGGGGGCAGTTGCCGCAGGGCCTCGATCAATGCCACCCGGTCCGCCGAGAGTTCGGGCACGTCCGCCGCCGCCCCGTGCCGCAGCTGTGCCCGCAGCCTGTTCCTGGTCCGCCGCCAGGTGCTGATGGCGAGCCGCGAGGCGACCGTCCGCACCCACGGCAGCGGGTCCCCCTCGCCCGTCAGCCGGTCCCACCGCTGCCATGCCCGCACATACGCCTCCTGCACCGCGTCCTCCGCTTCCGCCAGGTCACCGGTCATGGCATAGACCGTGGCCACCAAGCGCTTGGCGGTGGCGGTGGCAGTGGCGGTGTAGAACGCGTCGAACTCATCGGACTGCGCATCCGACCGCGTGGCCATCGTCTCTCCCCCGTCCGCCCTGCGACCAAGGGTTGTTACAGACGAAGGCGCCCCCGGCCGGTGTGGCAGGGGGCGCCTTCGGGTGCGTACAACGTGTGCGGGCCGGAGGCCGGGGGGTCACGCCGCGTGCACGACGTCCTTCTCCTCCGCGAAGTGGCACGCCGACTCGTGGGCCGCCGGAGTGTCCGCGCCCTTGAAGCGCTCGGGGATCGCGAGGAGCGGGACCTCCTTGGCGCACTTGTCCTCCGCCTTCCAGCAGCGGGTGCGGAAGCGGCAGCCCGAGGGCGGGTTGGCGGGGGACGGCACGTCACCGGTGAGGATGATGCGCTCGCGGCCCTCGCGGGCGTCCGGGTCCGGGACGGGGACCGCGGAGAGCAGTGCCTGCGTGTAGGGGTGGGTGGGGTGTTCGTAGATCTGCTCGTCCGAGCCGATCTCGGCCATCTTGCCGAGGTACATCACGCCCACGCGGTCCGAGATGTGCCGGACGATCGACAGGTCGTGCGCGATGAAGAGGTAGGAGAGGTTGAACTCGTCCTGGAGCTTCTCCATCAGGTTGATGACCTGGGCCTGGACGGAGACGTCCAGGGCCGAGACCGGCTCGTCGCAGATGATGATCTCGGGGTTGAGTGCCAGACCGCGGGCGATGCCGATGCGCTGGCGCTGGCCGCCCGAGAACTGGTGCGGGTAGCGGTTGATGTACTCGGGGTTGAGGCCGACCACGTCCAGGAGGTCCTGGACCTTCTGGCGGCGCGAACCCTTCGGGGCGACCTCGGGGTGGATCTCGAAGGGCTCCCCGATGATGTCGCCCACCGTCATACGGGGGTTGAGCGAGGTGTAGGGGTCCTGGAACACCATCTGGATGTTGCGGCGGACCGCCTTCAGGGCGCGCCCGGACAGCTTGGTGATGTCCTGGCCCTTGTAGAAGACCTCGCCGGCGGTGGCCCGCTCCAGGGTCATCAGGAGCTTGGCGACCGTGGACTTGCCACAGCCGGACTCGCCCACGATGCCAAGGGTCTCGCCCTGGTACAGGTCGAAGGAGATGCCGTCGACCGCCTTGACCGCGCCGATCTGCCGCTTGAACAGGATGCCCTGGGTGAGCGGGAAGTGCTTGACCAGGTTGCGGACCTGCAGGATCGGCTCGCCGCGCTCGACCGGCGCCTCGATGGCCGCGACGGCCTCCTCGGCGGTGGTCGCCTCGACCGTTTCCACCTCGGAGACGTTCGGCGTGGCGTCCTTCGGCACGTCGGCCTTCGACACGTCGGCCTTCGAAGCCTTCGTCGGCTCAGCCATGGATCGTCTCCTTCCAGAAGTGGCACGCGCTGCCGCGGCCCGGCAGCTCGGCGCCGTCCTGCTCGGTGACCGGCACCAGCGCCGGAACGTCCGTGCGGCAGATGTCCTGCGCCTTGGGGCAGCGCGGGTTGAACGCACAACCGGTCGGCACCTTGAGCAGGTTGGGCGGCAGGCCCTTGATCGCGTAGAGCTCCTGGCCCTTCTGGTCCAGGCGCGGGATCGAGTCCAGCAGACCGCGGGTGTAGGGGTGGGCCGGGCGCTTGTACAGCTCGTGCACGGGCGCCGTCTCCACGATCCGGCCCGCGTACATGACGGCGATCTTGTCCGCGACGTCGGCGACCACGCCGAGGTCGTGGGTGATCAGGATCAGGCCCATGTTGAACTCGCGCTGCAGGTCCGCCAGCAGGTCCATGACCTGGGCCTGGACCGTCACGTCGAGCGCCGTGGTGGGCTCGTCCGCGATGATCAGGTCGGGCTCCAGGGCGAGCGCCATCGCGATCATGATGCGCTGGCGCATACCGCCGGAGAACTGGTGCGGGTAGTCGTTCACCCGCTCCTTGGCGGCCGGGATCTTGACCCGGTCCATCAGTTCGATGGCCTTGGCCTTGGCCTGCTTGCGGCTCATGCCCTCGTGCACCCGGAACATCTCGCCGAGCTGGTAGCCCACCGAGAGCACCGGGTTCAGCGAGGACAGCGCGTCCTGGAAGATCATCGCGATCTTGCGGCCGCGGATCTTCCTGCGCTCCTCGCCGGACATCTTCAGCATGTCCTGGCCGCGGAAGAGGATCTCGCCCTGCGGGATCTTGCCGGGCGGCATGTCGAGGATGCCCATGATGGCCTGCGCGGTCACGGACTTGCCGGAGCCGGACTCGCCGAGCACGGCGAGCGTCTCACCGGCGTCCACGCTGTAGTTGACGCCGTTGACGGCCTTCAGCACACCGTCCCGGGTGTGGAACTCGACGTGCAGGTCCTTGACGTCCAGGAGCCTGCCGCTCTTCTCCTCACCCGAACGAGGCGCGGGGATCGAGTCTTCCTTGATGTCGATGCTGGTCACGGTTACGCCTCCCTCAGCGCAGCTTGGGGTCGAGGGCGTCGCGCACCGCGTCGCCGAGCATGATGAACGCGAAGACGGTGATGGTCAGCATTCCGGCGGGGAAGAACAGTGCGTGCGGGTTGTCCCGGATCGCCTTGCTGCCCTCCGAGATGTCGATGCCCCAGGAGATCGTCGGGTCGGCGAGACCGAGTCCGAGGAACGAGAGCGTCGCCTCGGCCGAGATGTACCCGCCGAGTGCGATCGTCGCCACCACGATGGTCGGCGCGAGGGCGTTCGGCATCACGTGGCGGAACAGCATCCTGGTGGTTCCGGCGCCGAGCGCCCGCGCCGCCGTCACGTAGTCGGCCTGCTTGGCGCTGATCACGGAGCTGCGTGTGACCCGCGCGATCGAGGTCCAGCCGAGGAACGCGAGAGCCGCGATGACGACGTACACCTTGCGCTCGGTGAAGGCGTTCAGGATGACCATCGTGCCGAGCAGGAAGGGCAGGCCGAAGAAGATGTCGGTGATACGGGAGATGACCGAGTCGATCCAGCCGCCGAAGTAGCCGGCCAGCATGCCGAGCAGCCCGCCGAGCAGGGTGACGAGGACGGTCACGCCCACGCCCACCATGATCGAGGCCCGGGTCCCGTAGATGACACGGGCGTAGATGGAGCGGCCCTGGCCGTCGTATCCGAACCAGTCGGGCTGGAAGAAGTGGCCCAGCTCCGGCTTGCTCAGGAAGTGGTTGGTCAGATCGCCGTCGCGCGGGTCGGCGCCGGTGAACATGCCCGGGAAGGCCGCGATCACGAGGAGCAGGACCAGCAGGGTCGCCGAGATCCAGAACATCGGGCGGTGCCGGAGCTCGAACCAGGCGTCGCCCCACAGGGAACGGGGCCGGCTCTGCTTGGCGTTGTCCTTGCCCTTGGTGGCGGTGACGCCCACAGCCGCGGCGTCCGCGCCGTCCTCCGTGCGGGCCGTTGCCGCGGGAACGTCGACGGCCGACTTGCTCACAGGTGCGTCAGGCATACCGGATCCTCGGGTCCAGGACCGCGTACAGCAGGTCGATGAGCAGGTTGAGCAGCAGGATGACGAGGACGATGACCGTCACCACGCCGACGATCGTGGAGCCCTCGCTCGTCTGGATCGCCCTGTAGAGGAGGTTGCCCACACCCTGCACGTTGAAGATGCCCTCGGTGATGACGGCACCGCCGATGAAGCCGCCGATGTCCGTGCCGATGAAGGTGATCACGGGAATCAGCGAGTTGCGCAGCAGGTGGACGCCGACGATGCGGCGGCGCGGCAGCCCCTTGGCCGTCGCGGTTCGCATGTAGTCGGCCCGCAGGTTCTCGGCGAAGGTGGTGCGGGTCAGCCGCGCCACGTACGCCATGGAGAGCATCGCCAGGACGAACGCAGGCAGGAACAGCTGCGAGAGGTCCGCGGAGTCCTGCACGTTGGGCGGCAGCCAGCCGAGTTCGTCCGCGAAGATGAACCGGGCGAGGTAGCCGAGCACGAACACCGGAATGGAGATCACGAACAGGGTGAAGACGAGGACACCTGAGTCCGCCGCCTTGCCCGCACGCAGGCCAGCCCACGCACCGAGACCGATACCGACGATGATCTCGATGATGATGGCGAGCGCGGTGAGTCTGAGCGTCACCGGGAACGCCTCCGACATGACGTCGATGACCTCGCGGCCGCCGAACGTCCGGCCGAAGTCCCCTTGGAAGAGGTTGGCCATGTAGTCGGTGTATTGCTTCCAGACGGGCTGGTCGAGCCCGAACTCATGGCGCAGCGCCGCGACCTGTGCGGGGTCCGCGGCCTTGTCTCCCCACATCGCCCGGATGGGGTCTCCGGGAAGGATGTGGACCATGAGGAAAATCAACAGAGTGGTCCCGACGAAGATCGGGATCATCTGGAGCAGTCGCCTGGCGGCGTAGCGCCCCATCATGCCTCCATGCCGTGAGGGGTCGGCGACGGCCTGCGCGACCCTCTCAACCGCGGGATGGTGGTTGGGGGGTCACGGGCCTGCGCGCCTGGGTCGGGGGGGGGCCCCCCCCCGGGGGGGGGGGGGCCCCCCCCCCCGGCCCCCGGGGGCAAGGTGGATAAAAGAACGGGGCGGGTGTGTGGGGGGGCGGGGGCGGCCGCATGGTAAATAGGGGGGGTGTTTTTTGGG